>NZ_JBDJMI010000009.1:0-133191 GCF_039673825.1 Luteimonas sp. TWI662
GACCGGGTATTTCCCGGGTATGCCGGCGGGGGCTAGCGGGCGCGCGGGGGCCAGCGACTGCGCCAGCGGCAGCCGGCCGTAGCGCTCGGCAATGTGCACGAACGCGGCCGGCAGACCGGGAATGCCGGCCGACCAGGGGCCGTTCTCGGCACGATCGCGGTCGAACTGGCCATCCGCGGTCCGATAGCGATCGGGGTGGGCGCTGGCCGGCGCGGTCTCGCGCGCGTCGATGAACACGTCGCGCCCGGAGGCGGCATCGTGCAGCAGGAAGAAACCACCGCCGCCCAGGCCCGAGGAGATCGGCTCGACGACCGACAGCACGGCCGAGGTCGCGATCGCGGCGTCGAACGCGTTACCGCCTTCGCGCATCACCTGCAGGCCGGCCTCGGTGGCCAGCGCATGCGCCGAAGCGACCGCGTTGCCCGGCGGGGTCGCCTGCGACTGCGCCGCGACCGGTGCGGACTGCGGGCGGACGTCGCGCGCGCACGACGGCGCGACGGCCAACAGCAGCAGCGAGAGCAGCAGCACCGGCAGGCCGGCAGCGGAGACACGGAAACGGCTCATGACGACTCCTGCTGCAGGCGCGCGAGCTTGGCCAGCAACTCGGCCTGGGTTTCGGGAAGGTCGGGGTCGGGATCGATGCACTCCACCGGGCACACGACCACGCACTGCGGCTCGTCGAAATGTCCGACGCACTCGGTGCAGCGCGCCGGATCGATCACGTAGATCTCTTCGCCCTGCGAAATCGCCTGGTTCGGACACGCCGGCTCGCAGACGTCGCAGTTGACGCAGAGCGCATTGATCTTCAGGGACATCCGCACATTGTAATGAGTGCGGCGGCGCGCAGCGTTCCATCGCTGGAACCGGGTCGCCCAACGGGCGTGGCGTGTTCGCCAGGCCCGGAAGCAGCGACGCCGCCGTGCCGGGAAGGCAACGACGGCGTCGTGTGGCGCGGGACCGCCGGCCGGGCCGGCGCCCCGATGCTTACTTGGCGGTGTCGACGAACACGTACTCAACGCCAGCCGGCTCGACGGCGGCCTTGACGCGGGCGTTGTCGGCTTCCTCGCCGATGAACAGCACGCGCACGCCCTTCATCGTGCCCGGCTCGACTTCCTCGAACGAGGCGACGGTCAGGTCGGCGGTGCGCGCCGAGTTCAGCCCGGCGTAGATCAGCAGGTTGCCGCGCACGATGCCGCGGGCCACGTCCAGCTTGGCCTTGTCGAGCAGGCGCTCGTAGTTGCCGTCGACCGGGGTGGACAGGTCCGAGGCCTCGCCGTCGGCCGGGGCCTGGGCGTCGGCGGGCGGCGCCTCGGTCATGTTGGCCGGCGGCGGCGGCACCAGGTAGACGTAGGGCGAGTTGTTGATGCCTTCCATGTGGCGGCTGGCGACCTCGTTGAGGTAGGCATTCCACGCCGCCTTGTCCTCGGTGGTCGGGGCCGCGGCCGGCGCGGCCTGCGCCTGCTGGGGTTCTTCCTTCTTGCCACAGGCCATGACTGGCAGGACCAGGCAGGCGATCAGCAGCGCGCGGGTGATGGACTTCATGGCATTCCCTCTTGTTTCTCTTGCGTTTGGATGGGCAACGTCAGCGTTGCGAGTGGTTGCGCAGTGCGCGATCGACCGCGGCGGGCACGAACCCCGACACGTCGCCGCCGAGGCGCGAGATCTCGCGCACCAGCGTGGAGGAGATGAAGCCGTACTGCTCGGCCGGCGTAAGGAACAGCGTCTCGACCTCGGGAATGAGGTGCCGGTTCATGCTCGCCAGCTGGAACTCGTACTCGAAGTCCGACACCGCGCGCAAGCCGCGCAGCAGCACGCCGGCCTCGACCTGCGCGACGAAATGCGCAAGCAGCGAGTCGAAGCCGAGCACTTCGATATTGTCGTGGTGGGCCAGCGCCTCGCGCGCCAGCGACACGCGCTCGTCGAGCGACATCGCCGGGCGCTTAGCCGGGCTTTCGGCCACGCCCACGATCAGGCGTTCGAACAACGGCGCCGCCCGGTCGACCAGGTCGACATGGCCGTTGGTGATCGGGTCGAAGGTGCCCGGATACACCGCGATGCGTTTGCGACTCGCACTCATGGCTGACGTTCGCTGTCGGGAGGCAGGGGTGCGGCGTGGCGCGGGCGCAAAGTGTAGCAGCGCCGAGCGCGGTTCAGCCGCCGCGGCGCCAGAGCGCGCAATGCGCCTCGCGGGTCGCCAGTTCCCGATGCAGGCGCCAGCCGGCGGGCGGCTGCGCCGGCCGTGCCACCGGCGACTCGACATACAGCCAGGCCTGAGGCGCGAGCGCGGCATCGAGCGCGTCCAGCGCGGGCGCCCACAGGTCGGCGGCGAACGGCGGATCGACGAAGGCGATATCGAAGCCCGCCACCGGCAGTGCCGCAAGCAGCGGCAACGCGTCGCCACGGCGGACCTCGACCGCGTCGCCGCCGGGCAACCGGGCGGCGACCGCCGACAACGCGGTGGCCAGGGCCGGGTCGCGCTCGATCAACAGCGCCGAGTGCGCCCCACGCGAAACCGCCTCCAGCCCGAGCGCACCGGTGCCGGCGAACGCATCGACCACGCGCGCGCCCGGCAATGCCGGCTGCAGCCAGTTGAACAGGGTCTCGCGCACGCGGTCGCCGGTCGGACGCAGGCCGGGCGCGTCGGGCACGTCCAGCCGCGTGCCGCGCCAGCGACCGCCGACGATGCGGACCCTGCCGGAGGACGGTTTCATCGGCGCCCCGCTGAACGGGGCGTGGAAAATACGGGTGATACCATGCGCGCCATTCTCCCCCATCCAGGCTCCGACGGCCGCATGGTCAGCTGGTTCAAGCGCGACAAACCCCAATCCGAGGGCGGCCGGCGCCGCCTCACCGACGAGGAGATCGCCGCTGCGTTCGGCGCGCCGACGGCCACGCCACCGGTCGAAGCCCCGACGCCCTCCACGGATGTCGCGCCCGCGCCGGCGGCAGCGCCCTTGGCAGTGCCTGCGGCTCCGTCGGCGCCCATCCCGGCCACGCCTGCCGCGCCGACGCCTGCACCTGACACATCGATTGCCGCGACCGCGACGCCGATCGCGCCGACCGCCTCGCCTGCTGCCGCCGATGCGCTCGCGCCGATGCCCGCGCCGGTGGCACCGCCACCGCCGCCACGCCCTGCGATCTACGACCCGGCCGCAGCGATGGCCGAGGTCGTGTTCGCGACCAAGCCCGCCGCCGCGGCCGGCAAGTCGGGCTGGCGCGAGCGGCTGAGCGGCAGCACCTTCGCCCGCAGTTTCGGCGGCCTGTTCTCGCGCAATCCCAAGCTCGACGACGATCTGCTCGACGAGATCGAAACCGCACTGCTGACCGCCGATGTCGGCGTGGCGGCGAGCACCGAGCTGGTCGAATCCCTGCGCAAGCGCATGAAGGCGCGCGCGTTCGCCGACGCCAATGCGCTGCTGCAGGCACTGCGCGCCGATCTGGTCGCAATGCTGACCCCGGTCGCCACGCCGCTGACGATCGACCGGGCCGCCAAGCCGTTCGTGATCCTTACCGTCGGCGTCAACGGCGTGGGCAAGACCACGACCATCGGCAAGCTCGCCAAGCGTTTCAAGGACGAGGGCCACGGCCTGATGCTGGCCGCCGGCGACACCTTCCGCGCCGCCGCGGTCGCCCAGCTCAAGGCCTGGGGCGAGCGCAACAACGTCGCCGTGGTCGCCCAGGGCCAGGACGCCGACCCGGCCGCGGTCGCGTTCGATGCGCTGCAGGCCGCCAAGTCGCGCGGCATCGATGTCCTCATCGCCGACACCGCCGGCCGCCTGCACACCCAACAAGGCCTGATGGGCGAGCTGGGCAAGATCCGCCGCGTGCTCGGCAAGATCGATGCCGCCGCGCCGCATGAGGTGCTGATGGTCATCGACGGCACCACCGGCCAGAACGCGCTGTCGCAGTTGCGGCAGTTCAATGCCGCGGTCCAGGTCACCGGCCTGGTCGTGACCAAGCTCGACGGTACCGCCAAGGGCGGCGTGCTGTTCGCGCTGGCACGCGAGTTCGGCATCCCGATCCGCTTCGCCGGCATCGGCGAACGCCCCGAGGACCTGCGCGTGTTCGATGCCCAGGCCTTCGTCGACGCGATGCTGCCGGAGACGCTCGGGACGTGAGCGCCTCGGGGCAGGCGCCGGCCGCGCCGGTGCCGCCGCGCCGCCGTCGGCGCGGGCTGAAATGGCTGATGGGCATCGCGGTTCTGCTCGCGGCCGGCATTGCCGCGATCTGGCTGCTGCTGCCGCCCGAGCGCGCATTGCGTCTGGCGCTCGCACGGCTGGAGCCCGCGCTGGGCCTGTCGATCCGTTTCGACGGCGCCGTCGATTACCGCCTGCGCGGCACCCCGCAACTGGTGGTCCACGACGTGACCGTGCGCGTCCCCGGCACCCAGGCGCCGATGCTGCAGGCCCGACGCGTGCTGCTGGCGCTGCCGTGGAAGACCATCCGCAGCCGCGGCGCCGATCTGGAGATCGCACGCGTCGAACTCGACGGGCCACAGCTGCAACTGCCGATGCTGCTGCACTGGCTCGACACGCGGCCGCCGGGCGACGGTGCCCTGCCCCCGTTCACCGACGGCCTGCACGTGCGCGACGGCAGGCTCGACGCCGAGGGCTGGCGTATCGAGGGGCTGACCCTCGATGTCCCGTCGCTGCACGCCGAGCGCGCGTTGGCCGGTCAGGTTGCGGGCACCGCGATCGTCGATGCGTTGCGTATCCCGTTCCGCCTGCGGCTGCGCACCGACCGTCCGCTCGACTTCTCCCGCATCGAGGCGCGCGGCACGCTGTCGGTCGACGGCGGCGACGGGCGGCTCGACACCCGGCTCGCGCTCGACGCAACGCGCGTCGAGCCCGATGCGCCCGGCCTGACGCTCGCGCCGCTGCGCGTGGCGATGGACGCGCGCTGGCGTGCCGAAGGCACCGACCTGCCGTTCGCGTTCGGCCTGCAAGGTCGGATGGCGTTGGCGGACGGACGCCTGGTCTTGGCGCCGATCGGGCTGGCGACCCGCGCCGACGGCGTCGTTCCGACTTTCTCCGCCGGTGGCCGCATCGCACACGACGACGTGCTGGAGATCGCACTCGACGGCCGCATCGCGCATTGGCCGGCGGGCTGGCCCGCGTTGCCGGCCCCGTTGTCGCAGGCCGACGGCCCGCTGCCGTTCTCGATCCGCTATACCGGACCTGCGACGCTGGGCGCGCCGCTGTCGCTGCGCGTGGCCCATGCCGGCGCGCGTTTTGACGGCAGCGCAAGGGTGCCCGAGGTGCTGCGCTGGCTCGATGCGCTCGACAGCGGCACGCCGCTGCCGCCGCTGCGCGGGCAACTGCGGATCGATTGCCTCGAGGTGCCCGGTGCGACGCTCGAGGGCGTCGAAATCGACGTCGATGACGGCGACGCGCGATGACGACGTCCTACGCCGCCCGCCTGCTGGCCTGGTTCGACGTCCACGGCCGCCACGACCTGCCCTGGCAGCATCCGCGCACGCCGTACCGGGTGTGGCTGTCGGAGATCATGCTGCAGCAGACCCAGGTGCGGGTGGTGATTCCGTACTTCGAGCGGTTCGTCGCCGCACTGCCCGACGTGCGCGCGCTGGCCGCCGCCCCGCGCGACGATGTCCTCGCGCTGTGGTCGGGGCTGGGCTACTACGCCCGCGCGCGCAACCTGCAGGCCGCCGCCCAGACCTGCGTCGAACGGCACGACGGCGAGCTGCCGCGCGACTTCGACGCGCTGCTCGCACTGCCCGGCATCGGCCGCAGCACTGCGGCGGCAATCCTGTCGCAGGCCTGGGGCGACCGCTTCGCGATTCTCGACGGCAACGTCAAGCGCGTGCTCGCGCGTCACCATGGCGTTTCCGGCTGGCCCGGCCTGCCCAAGGTCGAGAAGACGCTGTGGGCGATCGCCGACACACTGCTGCCGCAGGCGCGAATGGCCGATTACACCCAGGCGCAGATGGATTTCGGCGCCACCCTGTGCACGCGCCATTCGCCGGCCTGTCTGCTGTGCCCGATCAACGACGACTGCGTGGCGTTCGCCCAGGGCCGGGTCGAGGAACTGCCCACACCCAAGCCGACCAAGACACTGCCTGAGCGCGAAGCGACCGTGCTGCTGCTCGAGGACCGCGATGGCCGCGTGCTGCTGCACCGCCGGCCGCCGACCGGGGTGTGGGCCGCGCTGTGGTCGTTGCCGCAGGGCGAGGATGCCGACGCCGCACTGGCCTGGCTGGATGCGCATGCGCCGGACGTGATCGACGCCGGCGACCGCGACGCGCCGCGCAGGCTGCAGACCGTGCATCACGGCTTCACCCATTACCGGTTGCAACTGCATCCGCTGCACTGGGCCGGCCTCGCCCCGCGCCGCGCCGTGCGCGACAATGACGACCTGCGCTGGGTGGCCCGCGACGAACTCGCGACGCTCGGCATTCCCGCACCGATCCGCACGCTGCTGCTGTCGCCGCGCGTTGCGCTGGAGGACTGACATGAGCCGACGCGTCCACTGCGTCCACGACCAGACCGAGACCGAGGGCCTGGATTTCATCCCCTGGCCTGGCGAACTGGGCAAGCAGGTCTTCGCCAGCATCGGCAAGCCGGCCTGGGCGCGCTGGCTGGCGCACCAGACCATGCTGATCAACGAAAACCGGCTCTCGCCGCTCGACCCCAAGCACCGCGCCTTCCTCGAAGGCGAGATGCGCAAGTATCTGTTCGAGCGGCAGACCGACCGCCCGATGGGCTACGTGCCCGAATCGGAAGGCTGAGCGGCCGGCGTCGACGTATCGGACGGCCGGTCGAGCGAGGGCCCACCCTCGCGGTTGTGCTTTTCGGCCGCACGCACCGCCTTGACGTCGAGCGGCCGGATCTGCCGAATATGACAGGGCATGCTGATCGCACTGCGGCTGTACACCAGCACCTTGTCGAACCGCGCATCGACCCGGCTCATGGTGCTGGTCAACCCGATCGCCGGCGTGTAGTCCAGATCCTGGCACGGCCCCGACAGGTCGAGCAGAAAGGCCTCGCCCGGACGCGTCCAGACCGCGAGCGCGCTGTCGCCCAACGGCGTCCAACCGTTGATCTGGCCCAGGTAGCGGAAATGGTCGACCGGCGCACCGGCATGCGCGTCGTAGAGCGCGTACTTCTCGGTGTCGCGGAGCCCGGGACTGGCGCAGGCACCGAGCGTCAGCGCGGCGACCAGCGCGGCAGCGAATGGGGCGGAATGGCGGCGCATACGTAACCTCCTTCGATCTCGCGCGGTATCGGTCACCGATCATGCGCCCGCCTGTGCGGCAATCCAGACCCCGGCGGGGCGGCGTTCAGCGGCCGGCGGGCTGCCGGCCTGAGGTCCTCGGCACCTACCTGCCCATCCCCAGCGCGCGCAGGCGCGGCGTGGCCATCGGGATCGTGAGCATCGTGCTCATCACCGCCATCAGCAGCAGCGCGGTGAACGTCGCACTCGAGATGATGGCCTTGTCGAGCAGGATGTTGGCGAAGATGATCATGATCAGCGCCTTGGTCTGCAGCAGCCAGCCGATCAACGAGGCTTCGCCGGGCGCCCACTTGAGCAAGCGGCCGGCCAGATGCACGCCAGCGAGCTTGCCCGCCACCGAGGCCACCAGCAGGACCAACGCGGCGACGAAGACCGTGGCGCCGCCGACGCTCCATTCGGTGCGCAGGCCGGTGCTGAGAAAGAACACGGGCATCATCACCAGCAGCACGTTGTGCCGCAGCCGATCCATGTCCTGCTGATCGAACCAGTCCGCATCGATCACCACGCCCGCCAGGAACGCGCCGACCATGTAGTGCAGGCCCGACCAGTCGGCGCCGAACGCGCACACAGCCAGCCAGATCAGCATTACGTACCAGCGGTCGCGTTCGGGAATCGCCCGCATCAGGCGCCGGAACACCACGCAGGCGACCGCGAACGCCAGCAGGAACCCGACCTGGCGCCCGATGCGCTCCCAGTCGAGCAGCACCAGGGCCAGCACGCCCCAGATGGCGATGTCGTCGAGGCTGGCGTAGCGCAGGATGCGTTGCCCGACCGGCTGGCGCAGGATGGCGAGCTTCTCCATCAGCAGGATCAGGATCGGCAACGCCGTCACCGCGCAGGCCATGCCCACGCCGACGACGAACTGCCAGTCCGCGCCCTCAGCGCCAATCCAGCCCGGAAAACGCAGCAGCCCGAAGGCCGCCAGCACGCCGAACACCAGCGGCACGCCCAGCGCCAGGCCCGCGGTGATGCCGCTCTCGCGGCGGTTGACCCACGCCTTGCTCAGATCGAGCTCGATCCCCGCGATGAGCACGAACAGCATCACCGCCCAGGCGCCCAGCCCGTTGAGGATCTGCACCACCTCCGGCCGGAACACGAAGGTGTAGTAGCCCGGAAATGCGGCGCCCAGAATCCCCGGTCCAAGCACGATGCCGGTCAGGATCTGCACCACCACCAGCGGCGCGAAGTAGTCCGTGCGCCCCAGGCGCCAGATCAGGAACGGCGCACAGAAGATGATCGCCATCGCGATCAGGAACACTTCCATGGTGGTGACTGCGTGCATGCGCATTGTCCTTCAGCCGCCGGGCGGCAGCGAAGCGCGGATTATCGGGTGACGCTCAGGCCGTGTCATTGGGTCGCAGGGCTGCTATGACACTGCCGCCGTTAGCCGTCGAGCAGCCACATCCCCTCATAATCCTGACCGCCGTAGAACACGCCGAGGATCGAGACCACTTCCCGTTCGGCATCTACAAGGAACGCAATCACAGCTGCGCCACGGTAGCTCGTGATCCGAAGGCCCGGAAACAGGTCGTCTCGCTTTGTTCCCCGCTCCGGAAACGTCTCCAAGCTCTCGCAGTAGGCGACGATGGCGTCGACGTAGCGGACGGCCGAAGCAGGTGCCCCGGCATTGATGATGTACTCCTCGATCGCAGCGAGTTGGGCCACCGCCTCCGGAGCGAACTCGACCCGGTGGCTCATGCGCGGCGCCGGCGCTTCTCTGTTAGGTGCTCACGGGCCTGGCCAACTGACAACGCGCGTCCCGGGGCGTCCTTCAAGGCTTGGGCCACCGGCACCACCTGCTCGCGCAACCACGCCTCCATCGCCCGATCGCGGGCCAGCAGCGTGCGCAAGCCATCCCGGATCACCTCGCTCTCCGTCGCGTACTCGCCGGCAGCGACCTTGGCCTTGACCAAGTCGGCCATCTCATTGGGGAGCGTGATGCTGAACTGCTGGGTCGAACGCATGGCGACCACCTGAACTATCGAATAGGATTCAATCCTACTCTCGGCGCAGGGCCATTGCCACGCCCGGCTTCAGGAAGCAAACCCTGCGAGGTCGCGCGGCCAGGCACCCGCTTAGGTAGGAACATAAAGAAACTGTATCGAGCGCCGCCTTCTGCCGATTAAGCTGACACTGCGTCTATCCGCCTCCCTGAAGAATCAAGGAGGCGCGCAATCTTGCAGCGCCATCGGCCGATCCTGAAGGAATTGCGCCACCGAATGTCGCAACGCCTCGGTGCAAGACGCGCAGGCGCGTCAGCAATCCGGTCGAACGCACCCCCTTCGAGTCGCCTTCAACATCAGCGCAGGCGCTTCCCTGTATCGATGTGCAACTCTAGAGTCGCCACGCCTGCAATCAGGTGTGCTTGAAGCACGGCGGCAGCGCCAGGTCCTGAGCGGCCAAGTCCAGAAACGAGAAAGCCCGCATTTCTGCGGGCTTTTCCGTGACGCAATGGTGGCCGGGGAGGGAATCGAACCCCCGACACGGGGATTTTCAATCCCCTGCTCTACCAACTGAGCTACCCGGCCACTGCGGGACGCGCATGATACGGGGCGCGCCGCAGAACGGCAACCGTTTCGTGACCGTCCCTTTTCGACGGCGGCTCGACCAGGCATCGGCCGGGTGCGGCGACGCGTTAACATCGTGGGCCCACCCTCGACGGAGCGCTGCGATGAAGCCGTGGAAGTTGCTGACGATCCTGCTGGCGACCTGCGTGGTCGCGGCCTGCGCCACCACGCCGCGCCGGGTCTCCGAGCCGGCGGCGAGCATCCAGCAGCTGAGCGTTGCGGCCGATGGCAGTTGGTCGGTGGACCTGCGGGTGCAGAACTACAGCAGCGTGCCGATGCGCTTCGAGTCGATCCGGCTCGACCTGACGGTCGGCGGCGACGCGGCCGGCACGCTGGCGTCCTCGACGCCGATCACGATCGGGCCGGAGGCGGCCGATGTGCTCACGCTGGCGTTCGCGCCCAGCGCGCAGGCGCGGCTGCAGACGGCCGATGCGCTGGCTGCCGGACGCGGCCTGCCCTATCGCATCGACGGCACGCTGCGCGCCGCCCCCAACGACCGCGGCGCCGCCCGCGACTACACCGTCCGCCGCGACAGCGCGCTCAGCCCCGTGCCGGGCCTGCCCGGCGTGCTGCGCTGATCCCGGCGCACGTCCAGCCGCGCACGCATCGCGTGCCCGCCCTCCTTTTGCAAGAGCCGATGCCATGAGCACCTACCACGCCCCGCTGACCGATATCCGCTTCGCGCTGCACGATGTGCTGCAGGTCGAGTCCCTGTTCGCCGCCCTGGGCTTCGAGGACGCCAACCGCGAGACGGTCGATGCGGTGCTCGACGAGTGCGCCCGGCTGTGCGAGACCGTGCTCGCACCGCTCAACCGCATCGGCGACGAGCAGGGCGTGCGCTACGACAAGGCCACCGGTGCGGTGACCACGCCCGACGGGTTCAAGGACGCCTACGACCAGTTCGCGCAAGGCGGCTGGACCGGCATGAGTGCACCGGCCGAGTTCGGCGGCATGAACATGCCGCACACGGTCGGCATCTGCCTGGAGGAGATGATCGATGCGGCCAACTTGGCCTGGAGCAATTTCCCGTTGCTCTCGCACGGCGCGGTCAACGCCTTGCACCACCACGGCGAGGCGTGGCAGAAGGAAGTCTTCCTCAAGCCGCTGATCGCCGGCACCTGGACCGGCACGATGTGCCTGACCGAGCCGCACTGCGGCACCGACCTCGGCCTGCTCAAGACGCGCGCCGAGCCTGCGGCCGACGGCGCCTATGCGATCACCGGCACGAAGATCTTCATCACCGCCGGCGAGCACGACCTGACCGACAACATCATCCACCTGGTGTTGGCGCGCCTGCCTGATGCGCCGGCCGGCAGCAAGGGGATCTCGCTGTTCGTCGTGCCCAAGGTCAAGGTCGGGCGCGACGGCACGCTCGGCGCGCGCAACGCGGTGCGCTGCGGCGCGGTCGAGCACAAGATGGGCATCCACGGCTCGGCAACGTGCGTGATGAACTTCGACGGCGCCGAGGGCTGGCTGGTCGGCCAGCCGCACAAGGGTCTGCTGGCGATGTTCACCATGATGAATACCGCGCGCCTGGGCGTCGGCGTGCAGGGCCTGGGCCTGGCGACGCGCGCTTACGAGAACGCATTGCGCTATGCACGCGAGCGCCTGCAGTCGCGGTCGCTGTCCGGCCCCAAGTTGCCCAGCAAGCCAGCCGACCCGATCCTGGTGCAGCCCGACGTGCGCCGCATGTTGCTGACCTGCAAGGCGCTGACCGAGGGCGGCCGCCTACTCGCCTACCACGCCGGCTCGCTGGTCGATGCGGCGCACGGCGCCGGCGACGAGACCGCGCGCCGCCAGGCCGACGACCTGCTCGGCTTCCTGACCCCGATCGTCAAGGCCTGCCTCACCGAGTGGGGCAACGAGTGCACCTATCACGCGCTGCAGTGCTTCGGCGGCCACGGCTATATCGCCGAGCACGGCATGGAGCAACTGGCGCGCGATGCGCGCATCACCACGCTCTACGAGGGCACCACCGGCATCCAGGCGCTGGACCTGGTGGGCCGCAAGGTGCTGCAGTTGCAGGGCGCAGGGCTGCGTGTGTTCCTGGGCATGATCGAGGCTTTCTGCAGCGAGCACGAAGGCGATGCGCAACTGGCCGAGTTCGTCGGGCCGCTGCGCGAGAAGGCCGCGCAATGGCAGGCGCTCACCCGCGCCATCGCCGAGCGCGCAGCGGCCGACCCCGAGGAGATCGGCGCCGCCGCGCACGATTACCTGTTCTTCTCCGGCTACGTCGCCCTGGCGTACTGGTGGGCGCGCAGCGTGGCCGTCGCCGACGCCTCGTCGCGGTCGGAGACGTTCAAGGCCGGCAAGCGCGAGACCGCGCGGTTCTATTTCGCGCGTCTGCTGCCGCGCACGCTGGCGCACGCCGCGGCGATCGAAAGCGGCCCGGCACCGCTGTTGTCGCTGGCCGACGAGGCCTTCGACAGCTGACCCAGGCCGGGCGCGCCACTGCGCTGATACAGCCAGTGGCGCGCCCGGCCCGTTGACCTGCGGCGCCTCCACGATCCAGCCGGCGCGCGCCTTGCACAAACCGTCACAGTTCGGGTATATGCTCGATTCCCGATGGAGACCGACTGCGCGCGCCCTCGCCTCGTCCCCACCGGTTCCGATCCGGCGCCGGTCGCCGAAGCATCGGCGTTCGATTCCGCCCCCCGCCCCCACACTGCCGGCGTGCGTCTGCTTGCCCTCGACGCGCATGGCCGGGCATTGAACTGGATCAGCTGGCAGGATGCGGCGTGTCTTTACGCGCGCGACGCGGTGGCCTGGACGCTCGGCGATCCGTGCATCACGGTGCTGGGCGGGCTGTGCCGGGCGACCGGCCACCGCAGCCGGCTGGACCTGCACCCGATCATCGCCGGCCGCAGCCATGCCCGCGCCAGCGCGATCGATCCGACCCCGACCTTGACCAATCCCGCGCTGTTCGCCCGCGACCATCACCTGTGCCTGTACTGCGGCCGCCAGGTCGGGCGCCAGTCGCTGACCCGCGACCATGTCGCCCCGCTGTCCCAGGGCGGGCTCGACATCTGGGAGAACGTGGTCTCGGCCTGCGTGGCCTGCAATTCCCGCAAGGGCGGGCGCACGCCGCAACAGGCCGGCATGCCGCTGCTGGCAGTGCCTTTCCGGCCGAGCTGGATCGAGCACCTGATCCTGAGCAACCGCAACATTCTTGCCGACCAGATGAGCTTTCTGAGCGCCCACCTGCCCCGCCGCGGCCCGCGCGCCGTCATCTGAAGGGGACACGGGCATCGGCGCGGCGCGTTGACGCCCCGCGTGTCGCATCGGCCTGTCCACCGGGTGACCCCACAATACGCGGGGCGTCGCCCGGCGCGTGCGTGACTGCGGCATGACGCCCGGACGGGGCCAGGCCTTACAATGCGCAAATGATCGATTCCTCGCGCTACCCGCGCCTTGCGCGCATCGACGCGCCGTCCGACCTGCGCCAGTTCGACGAGAGCGAACTGCCGGCGATCGCCGACGAGCTGCGCGCCTACCTGATCGAGTCCGTCGGCCGCAGCGGGGGCCACTTCGGCGCCGGGCTGGGCGTGATCGAGCTCACGACCGCGCTGCACTACCTGTACGAGACGCCCGAAGACCGCATCGTCTGGGACGTCGGCCACCAGACCTACCCGCACAAGATCCTCACCGGCCGCCGCGACCGCATCCATACGGTCAAGCAGAAGGATGGCGTGGCGCCGTTCCCCAAGCGCGAGGAATCGGAGTTCGACACCTTCGGGGTGGGCCACTCGAGCACGTCGATCTCGGCCGCGCTGGGCATGGCCATCGCCAACGCGCACGCCGGCAACGAGCGCCGCGTGGTCGCGGTGATCGGCGACGGCGCGATGACCGCCGGCATGGCTTACGAGGCGCTCAACCACGCCGGCGGCATGGAGCCCGAGCCCGACCTGCTGGTGGTGCTCAACGACAACCGCATGTCGATCAGCGAGGCGGTCGGTGGCCTGACCCAGATGCTCGGCCGCATGACCGGCAGCCGCACGCTCAATGCCCTGCGCGAAGGCGGCAAGAAGCTGCTTGGCGACAAGAACAACCCGACGGCGAAGTTCGTGCGCCGCTGGGAAGAACACTGGAAGGGCATGTTCGTGCCGTCCACGCTGTTCGAGGAGATGGGCTTCCACTACACCGGACCCATTGACGGCCATGACGTGAAAGCGTTGGTGGGCGCGCTCAAGACGCTGCGCGGTCTCAAGGGGCCGCAGCTGCTGCACGTGATCACGACCAAGGGCAAGGGCTATGAGCTCGCCGAGGGCGACCAGATCGGCTACCACGCCGTGTCGCCGTTCGACCCGAGCACAGGCGTGGTCGCCAAGGGCGGTGCGAAGAAGCCGGCCTACACCGATGTCTTCAGCGACTGGCTGTGCGACATGGCGGCCGCCGACGACCGCCTGCTGGGCATCACCCCGGCGATGCGCGAGGGCTCGGGCCTGGTGCGGTTCTCGAAGGAATATCCCGAGCGCTATTTCGACACCGCGATCGCCGAGCAGCACGCGGTGACGCTGGCCGCGGGCATGGCCTGCGAAGGCGCCAAGCCGGTCGTGGCGATCTACTCGACCTTCCTGCAGCGCGCCTACGACCAGCTGGTGCACGACGTCGCGGTGCAGAACCTCGACGTGCTGTTCGCGATCGATCGCGGCGGTGTCGTCGGACCGGACGGCGCCACGCATGCGGGCAATCTCGACCTGAGCTTCCTGCGCTGTGTGCCGAACATGGTCGTCATGGCGCCCGCCGACGAGGACGAGGCCCGGCGCATGCTCACCACAGGATTCCGCTATGAGGGCCCGGCCGCGGTGCGCTACCCGCGCGGCACCGGCCCCGGCGCCGAGATCGCGCCCGGCCTGGAGACGCTGCCGATCGGGCAGGCGCAGATCCGCCGGCAAGGCCGCCGCATCGCCCTGCTCGCCTTCGGCGCCATCGTGCCGGCCGCCGAGGTCGTCGCCACCGAGTTGGACCTGACGATCGTCAACATGCGTTTCGTTCGCCCGCTCGATCGTGCGCTCGTACTCGAGCTCGCGCGGTCGCACGACGGCTTCGTGACACTGGAGGACAACGTCGTGGCCGGGGGCGCCGGTTCGGGCGTGGCCGAACTGCTCAACGCCGAGGGCATCGCGCTGCCGGTCCTGCACCTGGGCCTGCCCGATGCGTTCCAGCACCACGCCAGCCGCGAGGATCTGCTGGCCGAGGCCGGACTCGATGTCGCCGGCATTCGTGCCGCCGTGCTGGCACGCTGGTCGGATCTGGCGGTGGCTGCCACACCGGCTGTGGGCAGCGCCGCAGGCTGAGCCTGCGGCGCGTCCTGGCCCCCACCGCCGGTGGTGACCCGCGCACCGGGCGGACCAACGGACCAACAAGCGTTGACTGACGCCCGCGCTACCGGGCGCGTGCCTCGATCTTGTCGGGCAGCGCGAAGCAGCCGATGAACTGCGCGGCCAGCGCGCGGTCACCGCTCAGGCGCAGCGCGCCCGCGGCTTCGGCCTCGTCGAACGACAGGCCGCCATAGACCAGACCGGCGAAGGCCGTGGTCGTCTCGGTCTCGAATACGACATCCACGCTATCGGAGTCGCCGCGCTCGATCGCCAGCCCCGCTGAAGTCAGCCGGCCGATGAAGGCACTGCCGGGAAAGCGGAAGGCCACCGACATCGTCAGCGGCGCACGATCGGGCCGCAGCATCGTCCGCAGCGACAGCATCGTCGAGACCGCCGACAGCGGCCGCGTCGGGTCGTGCAGCGGCGAACGTACCGCCCAACGGCCCAGCACCTGGAAGATCGGCTCGGCCTCGTAGCCCCAGGCCGTCAGTTCGTAGGCCTGCACCCGAGCCGGCGGCGGCAGCTGGCATTTGCGCAGCACGCCGATGCGTTCCAACCCCGCCAGCCGCTGCGTCAGCACGTTCGCGCTAATCCCGGTGAGGTCGGCCTTGAGATCGGAAAAGCGGCGCGGGCCGAACATCAGTTCACGGATCACCAGCAGCGCCCAACGCTCGCCGACGAGTTCCAGCGCGAGCGCCGCGCCGCAGGCGTCGTCGTACCAGCGGCCCGCCATCGCCTGGGTTATTTCAGTTTCTTTTTCTAACTTCATAGTTGTTTTTTATAACTTCATAGCGCAGGATCGGCAACGCGTCCTCCAGGACGCCTCGTTCCATTCGACAGGAGATGACGCATGACCTATGTCCAGGGTTTCGTGGTTGCGGTCCCGACCGCCAACAAGGACGCGTATGCACAGCATGCCCGCGATGCGTTCAAGGTGTTCAAGACGTATGGACACGTCCGGTGCGTAGAGGCCTGGGGCGACGAGGTGCCACGCGGCAAATGCAACGATTTCCAGGGCGCTGTGCAGGCGACCGACGCGGAGACCGTGGTGTTCAGCTGGATGGAGTATCCCGACCGCGCCGCCCGCGACCAAGCCCACGAGAAGATGATGGCCGACCCGCGCATGCAGCAGATGCCGGAGATGCCCTTCGACGGCAAGCGCATGATCCTGGGCGGCTTTGCGCCCTTGGTCGACGTCGGCACCGGCCGCGGCGACTATGTCGACGGCATCGTGCTGCCGGTCCCGGCGCGCGCACGCGATGCGTACACCGCGATGGCGCGCAAGACCGCCGAGGTCTTCCTGGAATACGGCGCGGTCCGCGTGGTCGAGGCCTGGGGCGATGACCTGCCCGAAGGCAAGCACACCGATTTCCAGCGCGCAGTTCTGCGCAAGGACGACGAGCAGGTCGTGTTCTCGTGGATCGAATGGCCCAGTTGGGAGCTGCGCAATGCGGCGTGGCCGAAGCTGATGGAGGACCCGCGGATGCGCCCCGACGGCGAAATGCCGTTCGATGGCAAGCGCATGATCTATGGCGGCTTCGCACTGCTCGTGGAGGCCTGAGCCCGCGCACGCCGAACGCGCGCGTCCGTCGCGCCGTGGGTGCCGGCGGACCTCCGCTAAGGCGCTTGGACCTCGTAGCCCTTCGCCGCCAGCTTGGCGAGATAGCCATGCTCGCCGAGCACGAGCGACATCGGCAGCACCGCGAACGTCGTCCGGTTCTGCGCGAGCGCGGTCTCGGCAGCTTCGAGCCAGCGCGCCTCGACGCGCCGGTCGACGTCTTCGACACCGAGTCGCTTCGCCAGCGCGCCCTGGGTGAAGGTCCGCATGCAGACGGTGTAGGCGTTCTCGCCCTGCAGCGCGCGCAGCGCATCGATGTCGCCGACGGCCCAGGCATTGGCGCGCTCGCCCATGTGCTGCAAGTCGCGCTCGATCCGCGCGAGCATGCGCTCGAAACAGGGCAGATCGTCGAGTGGCGCGCCGCCGAACTCGCGCAGCGCCGCCTTCGTGTCCGCAACCCGGATCTCGAGGTCGGTCCGGACGATGGGCACTCGATGCGCCTTCGCCACGCGCGTGACCAGCGGCTCGACGATGCCGTCCTGGCGCAGGCGCATGCGCGCGATCGCCGAGGCATAGAGCTCGCCGGCCGCGAACACTGGCCGCCAGCGCTCGACGCGATCGCTGCGCCCGATCCATCGCGCCTTCAATGGCGCCCAGCGCGCGTAGAGCGCGGGCGGCACGACATCCTGCAACTGCTTACCGTCGGGATTGCGCCGGGCCCGCAGCAGCGCCGGCACCATCAGCAGCGTCCGGAACCGGCCGACATCGGCGCGCAGTTCGATCTGCGGCGCGGCGATCACCGTCTGCGCGCGCGCGATGACCGCCTCGAGCTCATCGGTGCTCCAGTCGATGTCGCGCGGCAACGGCGACACCTCGCCGAGCACATAGAGTGTGTGATCACCGCGGCGCACCTGCCAGAGCCCCGGGCCCGGCTGGACGCCCGAGACCACGACCGGCCCCATGTCGACGATGCCCGCCTCACCGGACGGCGGCGGCACCGCGCCCGCAGCGGGCGCCTGCGCCCACGCCGGGGCCGCGCCTGCGATCAGCGCCATGCCCATCACGATTCCGACGATTCGCCCGCGCATCGATGGCGTCCCAGATCCGAAGCCGCGATTGGAGGCCGGCCTGGCCCGCCGGGCAAGCCTACGGCGATCCAGCCACCAGGCCGCAGTCAGGTGGGCGCGCCAAAAAAAGACCCGCGCAAGGCGGGCCTCAATATTTGGTCGGGGTAGCCGGATTCGAACCGACGACCACTTGTCCCCCAGACAAGTGCGCTACCAGGCTGCGCTATACCCCGGAAAGCTGGGCAGTATACCCGTTGGCGGGCGTTTCGCCCATGCCTGCGTCAACGCTTGAGCAGTTGCAGCACGTCCTCGAGCTCCATGCGCACCTGGCGCACGATCTGGCTGCTGAGCGCCGACTCCTGCTTGGCGCCCTCGCCTTCCAGCCGCAGGCGCGCGCCGCCGATCGTGTAGCCCTGCTCGTAGAGCAGGCCGCGGATCTGGCGCACCATCAGCACGTCGTGGCGCTGGTAGTAGCGGCGGTTGCCGCGGCGCTTGACCGGGCTCAGGCTGGGGAACTCGGTCTCCCAGTAGCGCAGCACGTGCGGCTTGACGTCGCACAGCTCGCTGACCTCGCCGATCGTGAAGTAGCGCTTGGCCGGGATCGGCGGCAGTTCGCGGTTGCTGCCCGGATCAAGCATGAGCAGCTCCCGCGCCGACGGTGCCGGTGTAGGCCTCGACCCGCTCCTTGAGCTTCTGCCCTGGGCGGAAGGTGACCACCGTGCGCGCGGAGATCGGAATCTCCTCGCCGGTCTTGGGGTTGCGGCCGGGGCGCTCGTTCTTGCGCCGCAGGTCGAAGTTGCCGAAGCCCGACAACTTGACCTGGCGGCCGTGCTGCAGCGCTTCGCGCAGGACGTCGAAGAACGCATCGACGAACTCCTTGGCCTCGCGCTTGTTCAGCCCGACTTCTTCGTAGAGCTTCTCGGCCATGTCCGCCTTCGTCAACGCCACGCCCGCATCCCCTTGTGCACCTCAGCCTCGGATCTTCGCGCCGTGGTCGCGCGCCAGCGCTTCGACCACGTTCGCGACCACTGTTTCGACATCGCGATCGGTCAGAGTGCGTGAAGTTTCCTGCAGAATCAAGCCCATGGCGAGACTCCTGAAACCCGATTCGACGCCCTGCCCGGCATAGCGGTCGAACAGCCGGATCCCGGTCAGCAGCGGACCGGCGGCCGCGCGTGCGGTGGCCTCCAGCGCGGCCCAGTCGACTGCGTCGGGGGCGACGATGGCCAGGTCGCGACGCACCGACGGAAAGCGCGAGAGCGGCGCCACACGCGGCAGCGCGCGGGCCTGCAGCGCCGCGGCATCGAGCTCGAACGCCACGACCGACACGTCGATATCCAGCGCGCGCAGCAGGCGCGGATGCAGCTCGCCGATCCAACCGACCTGCACGCCATCGCGCAGCACGTCCGCCGAGCGGCCGGGGTGGCCATGCGCCGCGGTCGAGCGCCTGAACGTCAAGTGCGCGCCCGCGACCGTGGCCAGCGCCTCGAGGTCGCCCTTGAGGTCGAAGTAATCGACCGGCCGCGCCGGTTGGCCCCACTGCTCGGCCTGCGCATCGCCGGCCACGGCCGCTGCGACCCGGAGCGTCTCCACCGGCGCGCCCGCCGTTCCCGATGCCCGATCCGCGCTTTCGAACACCTTGCCGAGTTCGAACAGCCGCACGCGCGTCTGCTGGCGGGCGAGGTTGCGCGCCAGCGTCGCGACCAGCCCCGGCAGCAGCGCGGTCCGCATGACGCCCAGTTCCGCGCTGAGCGGGTTGGCCAGCGGCACGGCGCCGTCTTCGGCCTGCCAGGCCGCAAGCAGTGCGGCGTCGACGAAGGCGAAATTGACCGTCTCCAGGCAGTCACGGGCCACCAGTTGGCGACGCAGTTCGGCCTCGGCGACCTGGGTCTCGCTGGGGGCGGCGATGCGTGTCGCGCCGCCGGGCAACGTCGTGGGCACGCGGTCGTAGCCGTGGATGCGCACGACCTCTTCGATCAGGTCCTCCTCGATCGCCAGGTCGAAGCGCCGCGTCGGCGCAGTGACCTGCCAGCCCTCGGCATCGGCGACGACCGCCAGCCCGAGCGCGCGCAGGATGCGCTCGACCTCGGCGTCGTCGACGGTCAGCCCGAGGACGCGCGCCAGCCGTGCGCGGCGCAGCGCGATCGTGCGCGGCTGCGCGAGATGCGCATCGAGCTCGGCGGCCGTCACCGGGCCCGCCCGGCCACCGGCGACATCCAGGATCAGCCGCGTCGCGTACTCGAGTGCGGTGCGCGGCAGCTCGGGGTCCACACCGCGTTCGAAGCGATGCGCGGCATCGGTGTGCAGGCCCAGGCGTCGGCTGCGACCGATGATCGCGTCGGGGGCGAAGTGCGCCGATTCCAGGAACACGTTGCGCGTGGCATCGGTCACCCGCGTATCGAAGCCGCCCATCAGGCCGGCGAGCGCGACGACGCGGTCGTTGTCGGTGATCGCCAGAAACTGCGGGTCGAGCGTCGCGTCGCGGCCGTCGAGGAGCTTGAGCGTCTCGCCCTGGCGCGCACGGCGCACGCCGACCGGACCGGCCAGCAGGTCGCGGTCGAAGGCGTGCATCGGCTGGCCGAGTTCGAGCATCACGTACTGGGTGACGTCGACGAGGAAGCTGACCGGGCGGATGCCGCTGCGGCGCAATCGCTCGGCCATCCACACCGGGGTCGGACGCGTCGCGTCGACGCCCTCGATCACCCGGCCCAGGTACCGTGGCGCGTCGCTGCCGGCATCGAGGGTCACCGGCAACGCGGCGTCCGATGCGATGTCCACGGGCGGCGCCTGCAACCGCGCGACCTGGCTGCCGAAGGCGGCGGCGACGTCGAACGCGATGCCGCGCACGCTGAAGCAGTCGGCGCGGTTGGGGGTCAGTTTGAGCTCGATCGTGGCGTCCGGCAGGCCGAGATAGTCGGCCAGCGGACGGCCGACCGGCGCGTCGTCAGGCAGTTCGAGCAGCCCCGAGGCATCCGCATCGAGCCCCAGTTCCTTGGCCGAGCACAGCATGCCGTTGGACGCGACGCCGCGCAGCTTCGCCGCCTGGATCGTCAGTTCGCCTACACGCGTGCCGATCGTCGCCAGCGGCGCAACCAGGCCCGGGCGCGCATTCGGCGCACCGCAGACGATCTGCAGCGGCGCCGCGCCGCCGACGTCGACCTGGCACACCTGCAGCCGGTCGGCTTCGGGGTGCTTGTCGGCCGAGACGATGCGCGCCACGACCACGCCCTCGAGCGCGCCGCCCAAGGGCACGATGTCCTCGACCTCCAGGCCGATCGCGGTCAGCGTCGCGGCCAGATCCTCGCGCGATGCCTCGGTGCGCACGTGCTGGCGAAGCCAGCTTTCGGAAAATTTCATGCTGAAATTCCGTGATTCGTCATAAGTGAGTCGTGATTCGAAAAGGTGGCGTGGCCCGATGGCGCGGCGTGCGTGATCCGTCTGTGTCGATCACGGATCACGCATCGCCGATCCCGGCCCTCAGGCGAACTGCCTGAGAAACCGCACGTCGTTTTCGAAGAACGCGCGCAGGTCGTCGACGCCGTAGCGCAGCATGGCGAAGCGCTCCACGCCCATCCCGAACGCGAACCCGGTATAGCGCTCGGGGTCGATGCCGACGGCCTTGAGCACATTGGGGTGGACCATGCCGCAGCCCAGCACCTCCAGCCAGCGGGTGCTGCCGTCGGCCTGCTGCCAGGCGATGTCGACCTCGGCGCCGGGCTCGACGAACGGGAAGTAACTGGGGCGGAAGCGCATTTCGAAATCGCGCTCGAAGAAGGCGCGCACGAATTCGCTGAGCGTGCCCTTGAGGTCGGCGAACGTCGCGTGCTCGTCGACCAGCAGGCCTTCGACCTGATGGAACATCGGCGAGTGGGTCTGGTCGCTATCGGAGCGATAGACCTTGCCGGCGGCGATCATCCGCAGCGGCGGGCGGTGCTCGCCCATGTAGCGCACCTGCACGCCGGAGGTGTGCGTGCGCAGCAGGCGCGCGACGCCGGCCGCGTCAGGCGCGAAGTAGAACGTATCGTGCATCGCGCGCGCCGGATGGTGCGGCGGGAAGTTCAGCGCCTCGAAGTTGTGCCAGTCGTCCTCGATCTCCGGACCGTCGGCCAGTTCGTAGCCCAGCCGGCCGAAGATGTCGGCGATGCGCTCGAGGGTGCGGCTGATCGGATGCACGCCGCCGCGACCGGCGTCGCGTCCGGGCAGGGTCACGTCGATCGTCTGCGAGGCCAGGCGCGCATCGAGCGCAGCGTCCTCGAGCGCGGTCTTGCGCCGGGCCAGCGCCGCGCCGATCGCATCGCGCGCGCGGTTGATCGCCTCGCCGGCGGCCTTGCGCTGGTCGCCGGGCAGCGCGCCGAGCGCCTTGAGCTGGGCGGTGATGCTGCCGCTCTTGCCCAGCAGCGACACCCGCAGCGCTTCGAGCGCCTCGGGCGTGGCCGCCGCGTCGATGTCGGCCAGCGCCTGGCTCGACAGGGATTCGATTTCGCTCATCTACAGGCCCGTCACTGATGAAAGGTCCGCGTCGCGCAGACGCCCGGAACCGGGCGGCGCACGTTCGGATGCCGCAAAAAACGATGGGGAAGGACTTGCGCCCTTCCCCACGTGGCCGCCGGACGGATCCGGCGGCAGTACCGCTTTACGGTGGAGACGACGGCCTTTAGGCCGCCAGCGCGCCCTTCGCCTTCTCGGCGAGCGCGGTAAAGCCAGTGGCATCGTGCACCGCGATATCGGCCAGGACCTTGCGGTCCAGCGTGATGCCGGCCTTGAGCAGGCCGTTCATGAAGCGGCTGTAGCTGATGCCGTTCAGACGGGCCGCCGCGTTGATGCGCGTGATCCACAGCGAACGGTAGTCGCGCTTCTTCTGCTTGCGACCGATGTAGGCGTACTGGCCGGCCTTGATGACGGCCTGCTTGGCGACGCGGAAGACCTTGCGACGGGCGTTGTAGTAGCCCTTCGCGCGGCCGAGGACCTTCTTGTGACGGCGACGCGCTTGGACGCCACGCTTGACTCGTGCCATGGTTCAGTCCTCCTCAGAGATACGGCAGCATGCGGTCGAGACGACCGCTGTCGCACGCCGGAATGTGGTTCGTCTGGCGGAGATTGCGCTTCCGCTTCGTCGCCTTCTTGGTGAGGATGTGGCTGCGATTGGCGTGGCCGGCCTTGTACTTGCCGGAAGCCGTCTTCCGGAAACGCTTGGAAGCGCCCCGGTGCGTCTTGATCTTGGGCATTGCGAGAGTCCTTGTGGGATACGAGTACTGACCGGGCGGTGGCCTTCACCACGCTTTCCATCCATGCCCATGCCGGTGTTCAGGCCTCGATCCCCGCGGGATTCCGGCCGGTCCTGATACCGCTCAAACCACCCGGACAGGCCGGGAGCCGCGCATTATGCCGCGCGCCGCTTTGGCTTGCAAATCATCGGCTTGGCCTTGCTGCAGCAGGCGCCCGCGCGCGCCTGGGCCACGAACATGAGAGCGCCCAGAGACCGAGCGGCCGGGCGGTGGCGTTGCAGGGACGCAAAAAAGGCGCCTTGCGGCGCCTCTTTCGGAGCCTGCCCCGTGACCGGGACAGGCAAGCCGGATCCTGCATCGCGCCCGAGGGCGCGACCGGTCAGCGCTTCTTCGGCGCGATCATCATCACCATCTGCCGGCCCTCCAGGCGCGGCCGCGACTCGATGACGATGTCCTCGCCCAGGTCGGCCTCGATCCGCGCCGCCATCTCGCGGCCCAGCTCCTGGTGGCTCATCTCGCGGCCACGGAAGCGGATGTTGACCTTGATCTTGTCGCCTTCTTCCAGGAAGCCCCGCATCTTGCGCAGCTTGATCTGGTAATCGCCCTCGTCGGTGACCGGCCGGAACTTCAGTTCCTTGATCTCGACCTGCTTGGTCTTCTTCTTGGCCTCGTTGGCCTTCTTCTGGGCTTCGAACTTGAACTTGCCGAAGTCCATGATCTTGCAGACCGGCGGGTCCGCATTGGGCTGGATCTCGACGAGGTCGAGCCCCTCCTCCTCGGCGGCGCGCAATGCATCGTCGCGCGAGAGCACGCCGATCATTTCTCCGTCCGAACCGATCACGCGCACACGGGGTACGCGGATATCCTGGTTACGCCGATTCTGCTTGTCAGGGGTGCTAATACTGCAATCTCCGAAATGGAACATGCCGCCGGCTCGTCAACCAACGGGGCGACCGGCGCGGCCGATGATGGCGCCGCGCCGGTGAAGAACTCATGCTGACACCGGCTCCGCGCGGAGGCGCGAAACGAAATCGCCGACCGGCATTGTGCCCAGATCTTCCCCGGACCGCGTCCGAACCGCGATTGCGCCGTTTTCCTTCTCGCGGTCTCCGACCACGAGCAGATACGGCACCCGCTGCAGCGTGTGCTCGCGGATCTTATAGCCGATTTTCTCGTTCCGCAAATCCGCCTCGACCCGGACACCTTGATTCGCAAGGGATTTCCGCACCACCTCGACGAAGTCGGCCTGGGCGTCGGTGATGTTCATCACCACCGCCTGCACCGGGGCCAGCCAGGCGGGGAACTGCCCGGCATGGTGCTCGATCAGGATGCCGATGAAACGCTCCATCGAACCGACGATTGCCCGGTGCAGCATGACCGGGGTGCGGCGCTGGCTCTGCTCATCGACGTACTCCGCGCCCAGGCGCCCGGGCATCATGAAATCGACCTGCATCGTGCCCAGCTGCCAGGTCCGGCCGATGGCGTCCTTGAGGTGGTACTCGATCTTCGGGCCGTAGAACGCGCCCTCGCCCGGCAGTTCCTCCCAGGCCACGCCGCAGGCCGACAGCGCATTGCGCAGCGCGGCCTCGGCCTTGTCCCAGGTCGCGTCATCGCCGAGCCGCGACTCGGGCCGCAGCGCGATCTTGATCTGGATGTCCTGGAAACCGAAATGCGCGTAGACCGCCAGCGCCTGCTGATGGAATGCGGTCACCTCCGACTCGATCTGCGCCTCGGTGCAGAACACATGGCCGTCGTCCTGGGTGAAGCCGCGCACGCGCAGGATCCCGTGCAGCGCGCCGGACGGTTCGTTGCGATGGCACGAGCCGAACTCGCCGTAGCGGATCGGCAGGTCGCGGTAGCTGTGCAGGCCCTGGTTGAAGACCTGCACGTGGCCGGGACAGTTCATCGGCTTCACCGCATAGGTCCGCTTCTCGGACTCGGTGAAGAACATGTTGTCCTTGTAGTTGTCCCAGTGGCCGGACTTCTGCCACAGCGAGACATCGAGGATCTGCGGACACCGCACCTCGCCGTAGCCGCTGTCGCGGTAGACGCGGCGCATGTACTGCTCGACGACCTGCCACAGCGCCCAGCCCTTGGGGTGCCAGAACACCAGGCCCGGCGCTTCTTCCTGCAGGTGGAACAGGTCCTGCGCCTTGCCGATGCGACGGTGGTCGCGCTTCTCGGCCTCCTCGATGCGCTGGATATAGGCCTTGAGCTGCTTGGCGTCGGCCCAGGCGGTGCCGTAGATGCGCTGGAGCTGCTCGTTCTTGGAGTCGCCACGCCAGTACGCGCCGGAGATGCGCGTGAGCTTGAACGCCTTGAGGAAGCGCGTGTTGGGCACGTGCGGGCCGCGGCACATGTCGACGTACTCCTGGTGGAAGTACAGCCCCATCTCGGTGATGTCCGGGCCCATGTCGTCGATCAGCCGCAGCTTGTAGTCCTCGCCGCGCGCCCGGAACGTCTCGATGACCTCCGCACGCGGGGTCATCTTCTTGATCACGTCGTACTCGGTGTCGATCAGCTCGCCCATGCGCTTCTCGATCGCCGCCAGGTCCTCGGGCGTGAACGGCCGCTCGCTGTAGACGTCGTAGTAGAAGCCCTCGTCGATCACCGGGCCGATGACCATCTTGACCTCGGGGTAGAGCTGCTTGACCGCATGCCCGACCAAGTGCGCACAGGAGTGACGGATGATCTCCACGCCCTCCGGGTCCTTGGGCGTGAGGATCTGCAGCGAGGCGTCGTGGTCGATCAGATCGGACGCGTCGACCTGACGGCCGTCGACCTTGCCGGCGACCGTGGCCTTGGCCAGGCCCGGGCCGATCGACTGAGCGACCTGCATGACCGTGACGGGGTGTTCGAACTCGCGGCGACTGCCGTCGGGAAGCGTGATGGTGATCATGGACGTAAAGGGTCTAAGAGAGGTGGTGGTGGCGAAAGCGGGCCGATCGCAGACTGGCGACCGCCGTTCCCGACGCGATGCGCGGCGCACAAAAAAAGCGCCGCGAGGGCGCCGTCAAGGACCCGCGGGAACGATCAGTGCTGGAAGGGGGTAGTGCTCATGTCGCACGCTCGGCCGGCGCAAACGCGGGCCACCTGTCGGCTGGAGGGACGCCAGTGGCCGATTCTAGCCCAGAACGCCCGACCGGCGCTGCGCGCGCGGCGGCCGTGGCATCATGCGGTCGGCCCCAGCGCCGCAACCGCGTGCGATGACGATCAAAGGCAAGCCTACCTCCCTCGATATCGCCCACCTGGCCGGCGTGTCCCAGCCGACCGTCTCGCGCGCATTGCGCGGCCACCCGTCGGTGAGCCGGGACACGCGCGAACGTATCCTCACGATCGCCCGCGAGCTCAACTACAAGGTCGACAAAAACGCCTCCAACCTGCGCTGCCAGCAGTCCGGCACACTGGCGTTGCTGTTCTTCGAAGAACCGGCGGACGACGCGATCAATCCGTTCTTCCTGTCGATGCTCGGCGCGATCACCCGGGCCTGCGCGCTGCGCGGCTACGACCTGCTGATCTCGTTCCAGCAGCTGTCCAGCGACTGGCACGCCGATTACGAGGACTCCCACAAAGCCGATGGCCTGCTGCTGCTGGGCTACGGCGATTACCTCCAGGCCCGCGACCGGCTGCAGCAACTGGTCGAACAGGGCACCCGCTTCGTGCGCTGGGGTGCGGCGCTGCCGGGCCAACCGGGGGTGTCGATCGGCAGCGACAACTTCCAGGGCGGCCGGGCAATGGCCGAGCACCTGCTCGCGCAGGGGCGCCGGCGCATCGCGTTCCTCGGCGATGCCTCCGCGCGCTATCCGGAGTTCCAGGAGCGCCATCGCGGCCTGGTCGCGGCGCTGGCCGAGGCCGGGCTGACCGCCGGGCATGCCTTGCAGGTCGATGCGGTCACCAGCGAGCAGTCCGGCTTCGAGGCCGCCCGCGCCCTGCTCGACCGCGGCACGCCGTTCGACGCGATCTTTGCCGGCAGCGACCTGATCGCGATCGGCGCAATGAAGGCGCTGCACGAGCAGGGCCTGCGGGTGCCCGACGATGTCGCAGTCGCCGGCTTCGACGACATTCCGCTGGCCGCGTTCGTGACCCCGGGGCTGTCAACCGTGCAGCAGGACACGCGCCAGGCCGGCACGCTGCTGGTCGACACGCTGATCGCGCAGATCGAAGGGGCGCCGGTCGAAAGCCGGACGATTCCCGGCCGGCTGGTGCTGCGCGGCTCGACCGGCGCGCCGCCGCCCGCTCAGCCGCGTGCGTCGCGGTAGCGCGCCAGGAACGTCGCGGCGACCCGCTCGGCCATCTCGTCGGCCAACTGCTGCATCGGCGCATTGCCCAACTCGGCGGTGGTCTGGCGGAACAACGCCAGCCAGCGCGCAAACATCGCCTCGTCGAGCCCGTCCAGTCGCATGTGCCGCTGGACCGGCGCCCCGCGGAACCGGCGCGTCCCGCGCAACATCGCCGACCAGAAGTCGACCAGCAGCGCCAGGTGGGCCGGCCAGTCCTCGACATGCGCCTCGAACACCGGCCCCAGCCGCGCGTCCGCGCGGACCCGTGCGTAAAAGGCGCGGACCAGCCGGGCCACCTCCTCCTCGGTGCACAGGGCAGGACCGGGTGCGGCTATCGAGCTGTCGGGCATGGGCGGTGCGCCGGGCCGTAAGCGCCCGGGATGAACGGCAGGAAAGCGCATCATCCCGTGGCGCGAGCTGGAAGGCCAGGAATGATCCAGATCAAGGCGCGGCGGTCGACAACGCGGGAAGATGCCCCACGCAAGAAGACCAGACCCCAACGGAGACGCTCCATGAACACCCGTACGATGCTGCTCGGCCTCGCCCTCCTCGGTGCCGCCGGCATGGCCCACGCCACCCCGAACTGCAAGGTCAGCCTGAAAGGCAATGACCAGATGCAGTTCGACCAGAGGACCGCCACGGTGTCGGCGAGCTGCCGCACGGTCACGATCGAACTCGCCCACGTCGGCAACCTGCCGGTCACGGCCATGGGCCACAACGTGGTCCTGACCGCGACCCCGGACGCCGATGCAGTCGCCCGCGATGGCATCAAGGCTGGCGCTGCCGCCGACTACATCCAGGCCGGCGACAAGCGCGTGCTGGCGCACACCAAGCTGATCGGTGGCGGCCAGACGGCCACGATCACCCTGCCCGGCTCGGCGCTCAAGGCCGGTGGCGACTACACCTACTTCTGCTCGTTCCCGGGCCACTCGGCGATCATGCGCGGCAAGCTGGTCGTCCAGCCCTGACCGCTCACTCCGGGCCCCTGGCCCGAATCGCGACACCAGGCGCCACCTTCGGGTGGCGCCTTTTTTTGGTCTCCGCCGCAATGCGGGACTGGGCACCACGTCGCATGGCTGCGCCCCCGCAAGAACCGGGGTCAGAGTGCAATTTCGCGAGGCGAAATTGCACTCTGCCCCCGGTTTCTCGACCCCGGTCTTTCTTTGCTGTTTCGCTTCGATGACGGCGACTTCGAAGACCTGGACCGCACGATCACTGGGCTTCCAGACCGGCCAAGATCAATTTCTCAGCATGGCATTCCAAATCGATTGATTTGAATCAACATCATCCCTGATCGAAATCAATTGATTCGAATTGAACAATCAACAATGGATTATTTGCTCACATATTCTTGATCCCGATCAAGGCGGCAGATAATCCCAGGACACATAGTGTTTTCACGCCAATAACAAGCGAACGGAAACAAAGGAGACACCCCAGATGAATGTCCTCAAGACCAGCCTGCTCGCCGCCGCGATCGCACTCGCAGCCTCCCCTCTGCTGTCCAGTCCGGCCCAGGCGGTCGACGCCAAGGACCTCGTCAACGCGACGCTGCGCGATGCGCCGGATCTGGCCAACCTGCCGCGCCAGCATGTCGAACTCAAGCGCCCGCCGTTCGTCCACGACCACGACCAGGTGGCCAAGGGCGGCCCCAAGGTCATCCAGTTCACGCTGCCAATCGTCGAGAAGGAAATCGTCATCGACGGCCAGGGCACCACGATGCATGCGATGACGTTCGGCGGCTCGGTGCCGGGTCCGCTGATGGTCGTGCACGAAGGCGATTATGTCGAACTCACGCTGGTCAACCCCGCCACCAACTCGATGGTGCACAACATCGATTTCCATGCGGCCACCGGCGCGCTGGGCGGCGGCGACCTGACGGTCATCCAGCCCGGTGAGGAAGTGGTGCTGCGCTGGAAGGCCACGCGTCCGGGCACGTTCGTCTACCACTGCGCGCCCGGCGGCCCGATGACGCCCTGGCACGTGGTCTCGGGCATGCAAGGCACGGTAATGGTGCTGCCCCGCGACGGCCTGAAGGACGGTGACGGCAAGCCGCTGCACTACGACCGCGCCTACTACGTCGGCGAGACGGACTTCTACGTCCCGCGCGATGCCGACGGCAACTTCAAGACCTATGGCTCGCATGCCGAGGCGCTGCCCGACACGTTGGCCACGATGAAGAGCCTTACGCCCTCGCACATCGTGTTCAACGGTGCCGTCGGTGCACTGACGGGTGAGCACGCAATGACCAGCAAAGTCGGCGAAACGGTGCTGCTGGTGCATTCCCAGGCCAACCGCGACAGCCGCCCGCACCTGATCGGGGGCCACGGCGACTACGTCTGGGAAGAAGGCAAGTTCAACAACGCGCCGGCCAAGGACCTGGAGACCTGGTTCATCCGCGGCGGCTCGGCCGGTGCCGCGCTCTACACCTTCCGTCAGCCGGGCCTGTATGTGTACCTCAACCACAACCTGATCGAGGCCGTCCTGCTCGGTGCGGCCGCACACATCAAGGTCGACGGCGACACGTGGAATCACGACCTGATGACCACGCCGGCCCCGGCCGGCCCGATCAAGGCCAGCACCAGCCTGGCGCTGCCTGCCGACAA
Organism: Luteimonas sp. TWI662; assembly: GCF_039673825.1. Lineage (NCBI taxonomy): Bacteria > Pseudomonadati > Pseudomonadota > Gammaproteobacteria > Lysobacterales > Lysobacteraceae > Luteimonas > Luteimonas sp. TWI662. The sequence goes on from NZ_JBDJMI010000009.1 coordinate 29,876, forward strand.
GTAAGTCACGCGCTCTCTCCAGCGCCCTGGGCCACCTCTGCATTGCAGGGGTGGCCTGTCTTGTTGCGGCCTGCGTCGGATCGGCGGCGTGGCCGCACGACCGGACACACCGGAAGCGACACGCCCCGAATGCATGCCCACCCATGCCGATAGCCCCGCCCTTCCCCGCGCGCCGGGAAGGTGAGACAAGAGGCCGGCTCGCGACCCCATGCGCAGCGCGCGGGAATCCGGGGATTCATTGCCGAAGGCGCTCTGCCGGCGATGCGCACCGGGCGTGCACGACCGCATGCTGACCGTCGCGACAGGCGCGCGCGGCAGTGACACAGCGCACGCGCATCGGTGCGGCGATCCACCCATGGCTCGACTTGCGCGACGACCTCGACGTCTGCGTATCGTCGAAGACACGCAGGCCATCGCCGTGGCATCGATTTTGAGCGCTCCTGTCTCGCCCGTGGCGGCGCACGCTCAGAGCAGGTAGAAGAGCCCCAATGGGTGATGCGCACGGGCGATGCAATAGATCTGCCCGAACGTCAGCAACGCGACGACATAGAGCACGATGCGCGTACGCCGCGACCGCTTGTCGCCGAAGGCCAGAATGCCCAGCACGACGTAGACCACGATCAGCACCAGCTTGGTCGCCAGCCAGCCGTTGGCATAAAGCGCGCCAGGCAGGATGGTCAACAGCATCATCGCTGCGGTCAGCAGCGCGGTGTCGATCGTATAGCTGGCGTAACGCACGACGGCCGCCTTCGGCCAGCGCATGCCGGCAAGCAGCGCCGCACCCCGCAGCGCGAACAGCGCGCCGCTGGTCAACGCCAGCCCCATGTGCGCGTGCTTGATCTGGGGATAGAACTCGATCATCGAAACGGACCCTCGACGCGAAGCCGGCCAGCGCGCCAAGGTCGCGACACGGCCGGCGATGAAAGCAGCAGCATGCCCGACGCCCCTGCGACCGTCATCCGGGCTTGCCGTCGGCGCGCGGCGACAGATAGATGGCGCCGATACGGGCGACCCACGGACCGAGCACGACCAGCCATCCAAGCGCGGACACCGCCAGCCACAGCATCGTGTCGGGCAGCACCTCGGCCGAGATCCGCAGCGCGGCGACGACCTGGATGCCAACGAACGCCCACCACGCGGTGCCGGTCATGCGCAGCGGGCGCCCGGAATGGCCTTGGGTGACGCGCGTCACCATCGCGACCAGCACGCTGCCGAACAGGCCGATGAACAAGGCGTGGGCCGGCGCACGGCCGAGCAGGAACGTGCCGCTCTTCAGATACAGCAGGCTCTGCGCGGCATGCAGTACGAACGTCACCGGCCACCACAGCAGCCCGAAGAACAGTGTCGTCAGCAGCCCAGGCGCAGCGCCCCGCGGCCACCAGCGCCACAGGGTATACAGAGCCAGGGCGAGCATCGGCAGATCGACCAGCCACAACCAGGCGTAGGCGTGTACGAGTTCGAGCGCCAGATGCGCGGCCAGCAGTGCCCATATCGCGCCGAGCCACCACATCGGCCGCCAAGCGACGTAACCAGGCACGGCATTGCCGGCGAAGAACGGAAACATCCGGTGCGCGACGGTGAGGTATACAGGCGCCAGCAAGCCGAAGGTACCGAGCTTGATGCTGACGAGCACCAGCCAGGGCGAGCCGGTCGCAACGAACCCGGCGAAGCACACCAGCCCGGCCATGCCCAACCACAACGCGGCCAGGCACGACCAGGCATGCCAGGTGCGACCGCGCTCGGCCAGCACCAGCCGCGTCAGCAGCCACAACCCGGCGCCCCAGCCAGCCAGTGTCATGAGCAGGCCGATCGTCAGCGCGACCTCCAGCCCCATCGCCGCGCACAGCAACAGCCCCTGGCCGCCCATCAGCCCGATGCCGACCGGCAGGTACTGCCAGCGCGGCACCTCGCGCAGGCCCATCCAGCGAGGGAACGTGGTCAGCAGGAAGCCGAAGAAGAAGCTCGGCAGCACCTGGTACTGCATCACGAACGCATGCAGCCAGCCCGGATAGGTCGCGGCCTGCGGCATCGCGGCGCCCAGCGACCCGCGCTGGGACACGAGCCAGGCCGCCCACCACAGCATGGCCAGCAGCAGATTGCCCGCACCGATGAAAAACATCAGTCGGTGCGGCGCCACGGTCAACCACTGCGGGGAAAGACGGAATGCAGGTATTTTCATGCGGGCATCTTCGGCCCTGCGCCACCGGAACGTCGTTGACATGGGTCAACCCACCGCGCGACGGCGCCTCGAACGTCCGCGTCGGGTGTTCCGGTCCACGGTCGCACTCGCGTCCAACGTCATGCAGCGCGACCGCTCTGAACCAGCAGGCGTCGTGGATGGGACATCCTCACCCCGGCACGCACAAAGGGCCGGGGCCGCATCAGCCCGACCGCGACCTGCGGTTGGTACACATCAACGAAGCGGGGGACACCATCCCGTCGCCGGGGGCTGCCTGTGCGCCCGCATCCACGGCCGAACGGCGCTCAGTCGCGCAGCACGTGGTGGGCCAGGGCCTCCAGCGCCACCGGCTGCAGGATCTCCAGGTCGCGGCGGTCCACGCGCAGCACGCCGTCGTCCTGCATCCGCCGCAGCACGCGGCTGACGGTCTCCGGCGCCAGGCGCAGGTAGTTGGCGATATCGGTGCGCGGCATCATCAACCGCAGCCGCGTGGCCGAAAAGCCGCGCGCCGCGAAGCGGCGCGAGAGCGTGACCAGGAACGCGGCCAGCCGCTCCTCGGCGCTGAAGTTGCCGGTCAACAGCGAGGCCTTGCCGATGTCCTGGCTCAGCAGGTTGAACAGGTGCCGCTGCAGCCCGGGCATGCGCCCGGCGAGCGTGGCCATCATCGGGAACGAGAACCTGCACAGCATCACCGTATCCAGCGCGACCGCATTGCAGGGGTAGCGGGCGCTGTGAATGGCGTTGAGGCCGATGACCTCGCCGGGCAGAAAGAAGCCCAGCACCTGCTCGCGGCCATTGCCGTCGATGACGTAGGTCTTGATGGTCCCGGCGCGCACCGCGGCGATCGCGTTGAACGGCGCCCCCTCCCGGAACACGTAGTCGCCCTCGCGGAACGGGCCGACGTGTTCGACCAGCACATGCAGGTCGCGCAGATCGGACTTGTCGTAGCCCTCGGCCAGGCACGCCGAGGAGAACGCACAGGTGCTGCAGAAGCGGATCTCGTCGCCGTCGTCGGCCATCGGGCTGGGCCGCGCTCGCGGCTCAAGGCCGGCCATGGGCGAACTCCGGACGCGCGGCGTCAGATCGTGCGGGAATAGCGGGGCTGCTCACTCGGCTTCTGCAGGTACCGGTCGAAACACATCGCGATGATACGCAGCAACGGACGTCCTCTGGACGTGGCCCGGATCGTCGTGGGCGTGCACTCGACCAGCGCATCGGCCTGCAACGGCGCCAGCGCCGCCAGCTCACCGGCGAAATAGGCTGCAAAGTCGAGTTCGTAGGCGCGCTCGATCGCGCCGATGTCGATCTCGCCCTGGCACATCAGCCGCTGGATCAGGTCGGCGCGCAGCACGTCGTCGTGGCCGAGCACCAGGCCTCGCCAGATCGGCAGCGTGCCGGCGTCGATCGCCGCTTCCCACTCGCTCAGGCCACGGTGGTTCTGCGAGAAGCTGTCGCCGACATGGCTGATCGCACTCACGCCCAGCCCCACCAGATCGGTCTGCGCGTGCGTGGTGTAGCCCATGAAGTTACGGTGCAGCCCGCCCTCGCGCTGGGCCCGCGCCAGTTCGTCGTCGGGCAGTGCGAAGTGGTCCATGCCGACGTAGCGGTAGCCCGCCGCCGCCAGTTTCTCGACCGCCAGGCCCAGCAGCGCGAGTTTCTCCTCGGGTGCCGGCAGCGTGGCGGCGTCGATCTGGCGCTGCGGCCGGAACACATCCGGCAGGTGCGCATAGCCATAGATCGCGAGCCGGTCGGGACGCACCTGCATCACGGTGTCGAGCGTGCGGCCGAAGCCCTCGAGCGTCTGCTTGGGCAGGCCGTAGATCAGATCGACGTTGAGCGAGCGCATGCCGTAGCGACGGCTGGCCTCGATGATCTCCAAGGTCTGCTCGACGCTCTGGATGCGGTTGACCGCAGCCTGCACGGCCGGGTCGAAATCCTGCACGCCGAGGCTCGCGCGGTTGAAGCCGATCTCGGCCAGGCGGCCGATGTCGTCGGGGGTGACGAAGCGCGGGTCGAGCTCGATCGAAAAATCGCGCGCCGGGTCCTGGCTGAAGCGGAAGTGCGACCCGAGGCTTTCGACCAGCTCGGCGATCTGGTCGGGGCCGAGGAAGTTCGGTGTGCCGCCGCCCAGGTGCAGCTGCACCACCTCGCGATCGGCGTCGAACAGCGGCGCGACCATCGCGATCTCGCGATGCAGGCGGTCCAGGTAGACCTGCCCGCGTGCCTCGTCGCGGGTGATGATGCGGTTGCAGCCGCAGTAGAAGCAGGGGCTGCGGCAGAACGGCACGTGCACGTACAGCGACAGCTGGCGTGGGATCGGGTCGTCGTTGCCGCGCCTCGCGAGCGCCTGGAAGTCGACCTCGCCGAAACCGGGCAGGAACTGCGGCGCGGTCGGGTACGAGGTGTACCGGGGCCCGGGCCGGTCGTAGCGGCGCAGCAGGTCCGGGTCGAAGGGCCAGTCCTGCGGACAGGCGGAAGCGATGGTGGTCATGCGGCCAGTATCCGCGACAGTGTGTCGCTCCCGCCTTGACTGAAGTCAATCCGATCAACCGGATACGCGCATTCAGGTACAACGAGTCGCGGGGCGCGTGCGCCGCGGCACACGCGAAGACTCGGACCGGTGTCCGCTGCGGTGCCGGGCGGACGCAAGACGCCCGTGCACAGGCCTCAGAGCCGAGGTCCGAGCCGCCCCTCCATCGCCTGCGCAAGCCGGGCGCGCAGGTCGGCGCGCCGCGGCGGCGCGTCGAGCACGAACACCCGCAGCCCGTGCGCGGGCACGGTGGCCTGCAGCCGGTCGGTCACCGCACGCGTGCCGCCGTCGAGCGCGTCGCGCCAGGCCCCTGGCTCGAGCCAGCGGGTCACTTCGGCCTGCCACGGCGCTTCGCCCTTGTTGAGCAGCACCAGCGCGATCTGCGCACGACCGTCGACATCGAGCACGCGGTAGAACGCAGCATGGTCGCCGACGAGCCCGAGATCGAGCTGCAGCCCGCGCTGCAAGGCCGGGGTCGTGCGGCGCAGGTTCGCGACCCTTGTCAGCGCGACGTGGATCGGATGCGCGGCGGCGGCATCGACGCGCGCCTGGCCGAAGTAGGCGCGATTGCCGGCATGCTCGGCGCGGCCGCGCATGAAGCCGGTCTCCGAGCCGTAATAGATCACCGGGATGCCGCGCGCCGTGAACAGCCAATTGTGCGCGTCGATGAAGCCGGCATCGCTGGCGTCCATGCGCGGCATGTCGTGGTTGTCGTAGAACGTCGTCAGCTCGTACGGGTTCGCGTACGGCCCGTTTTCCAGATACAGCGACGATGCCAGACGCTCGAAGCCCGCGCCTTTGGCGAAGACCTCGTCCATCGCCTGCTTCATCGGGAAATCCAGCACGCTGATGCCGCCATTGCCGGGCCATGTGTGCTCGGCGATCCGGTTGGCATCGAACTCGAACGCCTCGCCGAACATGAAGAAGCCCGGATGCCGGGCGCGGATGCGCTCGGCGAAATCGCGCCAGAACGCATGCGGCATCCAGGCGATGGTGTCGACCCGGAACGCATCCGCGCCCTGGTCGATCCACTGCAGGTAGGCACCAGCCAGATAGTCCATGACCGCAGGATTGGCGGCGTCGAAATCGCCGAGCTGGGCGAGGTTGCCGTCGAAGATCGAACCGGTCTTCGCGTCGACCGGGCCGACGTTGCTGTAGAACGCGTGCAGCGGGTTGCCCGCCGGGTCGAGTTGCTGCGGCGGCAGATTCTGGTGGTCGGCGACCAGCCTGCCCTGCGCATCGAAGATCTGGCCGAACCCGGGCTGCGCGCTGGGCATCGTCCACGACGGCGAGCCGTGGTTACCGACGATGTCGAGCACGGTCTTCAGGCCCGCGGCGCGCATGCCGTCGGTGAAACCGCGGAAATCGAGATCGGCGCTGGGCAGGTGTTCGTCGAGCCTGTAGAAGTTCGTGCCCCAGTAGCCGTGGTAGCCGGTCTTGCCGCGGTCGCTCAGCGTGCTGTTGCAGGCGATCGGATCGCCGCCGGTGAACGCCTCGTCGGGATTGTCGACGATCGGCGTGATCCACACCGCGCCAAAGCCCATGGCGCGGATGTAGCCGGCGTTGTCGAGCACGCCGCGGAAGTCGCCGCCCAGGTAGCCGATGTTGCCATCGATGCCGTCCGGACACCGGACCGGGATGTCGAACGTGCGGTGCGCCCCGCCCTGCTCGCGGCGGTCGTTGCTCGGATCGCCATTGACGAAGCGGTCGGTGACCACGAAGTACACCGCGTGCTCGGCGAACGGCTCAAGCGTGCCGTAGACGCCTGTCGTCTCGGCGACACCGGGTGCATCGCGCGTCGCGACATGGCTGCAGCCGGCGCACAGCAGCGCGGCGAGCAGAAAGAGGGACGTTCGCGGCATCGCGCGGCTCCTGACGTGGGAACGGGAGGAAAGATCGGCCGGTCGGGCCGCGCGGCTCACGCGCCACGCGGGCGCGAGACCCGCAGCACGCACAGCCCCGCGAGCGCTAGGCTGGCGCCGCCGAGCATCAGCACCCGCATCGGTTCGCCATCGAACACGCGCCCGAGCAGGAAGCCCAGCGTACTGACCGCCACCAGCTGCGGAATCACGATGAAGAAATTGAAGATGCCCATGTACACGCCCATCTTCTCGGCCGGCAGGCTGTCGGACAACAGCGCATAGGGCAGCGACAGGATCGAGGCCCAGGCAAACCCGACACCGACCATCGAGGCGAGCAACCAGCGCGGATCGTCGACGAATGCGATCGACAGCAGACCCAGCGCACCCAGCATCAGGTTGACCAGGTGCGCGCCGCGCAGGCCCACACGACGTGCCAACCACGGGATCACGATCGCGGCCAGCGCGGCGAAGCCGTTGTAGGCGGCGAACAACACGCCGACCCAGTTGGCGCCATCGTTATAGGCCGCCGACTGCGGATCGCTGCTGCCGTAGTGGGTCTGCGCCACCGCCGCGGTGGTGTAGATCCACATCGCGAACAGGCCGAACCACGAGAAGAACTGCACGACCGCCAACTGGCGCATCGTCGTGGGCATCGCATGCAGGTCGGCAGCGATCGTGGTCAGCATCCGCTGCGGCGCGAGCCGCGCGGCGACCAGCCGCAGCAGGCCGTAGCCCAGCGGCAGGCCCGCCAGCACATAGAGCATGCGGTCCAGGCCGAGCGCGGCCACCGCGACGATGCCGGCCACGCCGACCAGCAGCCAGGCGAGTCCGCCACCGGCCGGCGGCACCGACGCGTCGGCGGCCGGCAGCGCGCCTTCGGGCGTCGCGTCGTCGAATGTGCGCAACACGTCGGGCGGGTACTCGCGCGTGCGCACCACCGTCCACAACACGGCCAGCAGCAGCACCGCACCGCCGAACCAGAACGCATAGCGCACCGTATCGGGCACCTCGCCCGCCGCGGCGGTATTGGCGACGCCCGCCTTGGCGAGCACGAACGGCAGCGCACTGGCGATCACCGAGCCGACGCCGATGAAAAAGCTCTGCATCGCGTAGCCGGTCGGACGCTGGCGCGGCGCCAACTGGTCGCCGACGAAGGCGCGGAACGGTTCCATCGACACGTTCAGCGACGCGTCGAGCACCCACAGCGTGCCGGCGGCGATCCACAGCTCGGGCGAGGTCGGCATCACCACCAAGGCGGCGGTCGAGAACAGCGCGCCCCACAGGAAGTACGGGCGACGGCGGCCCAGCCGCGTCCAGGTACGGTCGGAGAAGTAGCCGATCACCGGCTGCACCAGCAGGCCGGTCAACGGGGCGGCGATCCACAGGCCGGGCACCTGCTCGATGTCGGCGCCGAGCGTCTGGAAGATGCGGCTGACGTTGGCGTTCTGCAGGGCGAATCCGAACTGGATGCCCAGAAAGCCGAAGCACATGTTCCAGATCTGCCAGAACGACAGTGACGGTTTGCGGTTGCCCATCGCTGGCAGGCCCCTCCCAAGGTCCGCTGCGCCGACGCAGGCTGCGCAGGCCAAGCCATGGTAGCGAGCGCGCGCTCAGCGGCGGCGACCTGCATACGTATTCACGGCGCAGGCTCGGGACGTGCGCTTTCGCAGGCGACACGGCATCGTCTACCGTCCCACCGCGCCACAGAAGGCGACAGAAGGCAGAGAGCGATGAGCGACAGCAGGTGGTGGCGGGGCGCGGTGATCTACCAGATCTATCCGCGCAGTTTCATGGACAGCGACGGCGACGGTGTGGGCGATCTGCCCGGCATCATCGACCGCCTGGAGCATGTCGCCAGCCTGGGCGTGGATGCGATCTGGATCTCGCCGTTCTTCCGTTCGCCGATGGCCGACTACGGTTACGACATCGCCGACCAGTGCGACGTCGATCCGATGTTCGGCACCCTGGTCGACTTCGATGCGTTGCTGACCAAGGCGCACGCGCTGGGCTTGAAGGTCATGATCGACCAGGTCTTCAGCCACACGTCCGATGCGCATGCCTGGTTCGAGGAGAGCCGGCAATCGCGCGACAACCCCAAGGCCGACTGGTACGTCTGGGCCGATGCCAAACCCGATGGCACGCCGCCCAACAACTGGCTGTCGATCTTCGGCGGCCCGGCCTGGCGTTGGGACCCGCGGCGCTGCCAGTACTACCTGCACAACTTCCTGTCGAGCCAGCCCGACCTGAACTTCCACAACCCCAAGGTGCAGCAGGCCACGCTGGACTATGTGACGTTCTGGCTCGACCGCGGGGTCGATGGCTTTCGCCTGGATTCGATCAACTTCTGCTTCCACGACGCGCAGCTGCGCGACAACCCCGCCAAGCCCGAAGCGCTGCGCGTGGGCCGTGGCTTCGCACCCGATAATCCGTACGCCTTCCAGTACCACTGGTACAACAACACCCAGCCGGAGAACATCGGCTTCCTCGAGCGGCTGCGTGCGCTGATGGACGAGTACGGGGATGTCGCTGCGCTGGGCGAGATCTCAGCCGAGGATTCGTTGGCGACCACCGCCGAGTACACCAGCCCCGGCCGCCTGCACATGGGCTACAGCTTCGAGCTGCTGGTCGACGATTTCAGCGCCGGCTACATCCGTGGCACGGTCGAACGCCTGGAAGCGGCGATGACCGACGGCTGGCCGTGCTGGGCGATCTCCAACCACGACGTGCAGCGCGCGGTCACGCGCTGGGGCGGTGCCCAGCCCAGCGACGATTTCGCCCGGCAGCTGGTCGGCCTGGTCTGCGCGCTGCGCGGTTCGGTCTGTCTGTACCAGGGCGAGGAACTGGGGCTGCCGGAGGCCGAGGTGCCGTTCGAGCAACTGCGCGACCCCTACGGCATCGCGTTCTGGCCGAACTTCAAGGGCCGCGACGGCTGCCGCACGCCGATGCCGTGGACCGCCGACGCCGGTGCCGGCTTCACCACCGGACAGCCGTGGTTGCCGATCCCCGATGCGCATCGCGCGCGCAGCGTCGAGGCGCAGTCGCGCGACGACGGCTCGGTGCTCGCCACCGTGCGCCGCTTCCTGCACTGGCGCCGCGGCCAGCCGGCGCTGGTCGCCGGCGCCCAGCACTTCGTCGATGCGCCGGAGCCGATGCTGGCCTTCGTGCGCGGCGACGGCGACGACCGGATGCTGGCGGTGTTCAACCTGTCGGGCGCTACGGTCGAGTGGACGCTACCCGCCGAGCTCGCACACCTGCGTGTGCTCGACGGCCATGGCCTGCCGGCCGGTGCAGTCGATGCCGGCCACCTGCGCCTGCCGCCGCACGCGGCCCTGTTCGCTGCGGTGGACTGAGGCCGTGCGCCCATCGCGCATCGCGCGGTACGGCATGCTCGCCGCCGGTCTGCTGGCCTGCGGCGGCGCCCTCGCCGCCCCGGCCGGACTGGCCGACTGCGACACGCCGGACTTCGCGCGCACGCTGCACCCCGTCCAGGCCCGCGCGCTGCCCGATCACGCCCGCGCCCACTGGCTCGATCGCCATCTGCTGCGCTGGCCCGGCACCGTCGCCGCATCGGGGACCCGCTTCCGGCTGTATCACGCCGCCGGCGCCACGCTGGCCGCACTGACGGGCGCGACCGTGCGGGGCCACGATGGCGCGCTCGAACTCGCGGTCCGCACCGCTCCGGTGCCTGCGGCGTTGATCGACCGCTTCGCGTTCGTCGGCGAGGGCGTCACGTTGGAGACCGATGCGGACGCCGCCGCGCTGTCGACGCTGCATCGCGGCCAGCTCCTGCTGGTGCACGAAGACGTGCACGGCCGCGTCCTCGACGCGACCGCACTCCAGCATGCCGGCGCCCTCGACGACCTCTACGCCGCCGCGACCACGCTGCCGGACCTCGGCGTGCACCCCGGCCCCACGGGAACCGCGTTCCGGCTGTGGGCGCCCACGGCGCAGTCGGTCGCACTGTGCCTCTACGACGATGCCGACGCGCCGGCCGCCGCGGTCCGCACGCTCGAGCGCGATGCCGCGACCGGCAGTTGGTCGACAGTGGCCCCGGGCGATCTGTCGGGCCGGTCCTACCTGTGGCTGGTCGACGTGTTCGTGCCAGGCACCGGCATCGTCCGCAACCGCGTCACCGATCCCTACTCGGTCGCGCTCACGGCCGACTCGCGGCGCAGCGTCGTGTTCGACCTGGACGCGCCCGCGCTCAAGCCCGAAGGCTGGGACACGCATGCCGCGCCCGCGCTGCGCGCCGCGACCGACCAGGTGGTCTACGAGCTGCACGTGCGCGACTTCTCGCGCGACGACGGCAGCGTGCCGGCCGCCCAGCGCGGGCGCTACGCCGCGTTCGCGCAGCCCGATTCGCACGGCGTGCGCCACCTGCGCCGGCTGCGCGCAGCCGGCGTGACCGATGTGCATCTGCTGCCGGTCTTCGACCTGGCCACGGTGCCGGAGGTCGGCTGCCGCTCGCCCGACGTGCCCAACGCTGCGCCCGACAGCGAGGCGCAACAGGCCGCGGTGATGGCGTTCGCGGCGCACGACTGCTTCAACTGGGGCTACGACCCGCTGCACTTCAACGCGCCCGAAGGCAGCTTGGCCAGCGACGCGGCGGACCCGGCCACGCGTATCGTCGAGTTCCGGCAGATGGTCCAGGCGCTGCATGCGCTGGGCCTGCGCGTGGGCATGGACGTGGTCTACAACCACACCAGCGCCTGGGGCCAGGACCGGCACTCGGTGCTCGACCGCATCGTGCCCGGCTACTACCACCGCTACGATGCCGACGGCCGCGTCGCACACTCGACCTGCTGCGCCAACACCGCGACCGAGCACGCGATGATGGCCAAGCTCATGATCGATTCGGCCGAACTGTGGGTGCGCCACTACCGCATCGATTCGTTCCGCTTCGACCTGATGGGCCACCAGCCGCGTGCGGCGATGCTCGCGCTGCAGGCGCGCGTGGACGCCGCGGCCGGACGCCCGGTGCCGTTGCTGGGCGAAGGCTGGAACTTCGGCGAAGTCGCCGACGGCGCGCGCTTCGTGCAGGCCTCGCAGCAGTCGCTGGGCGGCACCGGCATCGGCAGTTTCAGCGACCGGGCGCGCGACGCGGTACGCGGCGGCGGGCCCTCGGACAGCGGCGCGGCCTTGCACGCCCACCGTGGCTGGATCCACGGTCACGCCGACGCTGCGCTGCTGCGGCGCCAGGCCGAGCTGGTCCGCGTCGGTCTGGCCGGTACGCTGCGCGACTACCGCCTGCCCGACGGCCGCACGCTCGCGCAGGTCGACTATGCCGGCCAGCCGGCCGGCTTTGCGACCCAGCCCACCGAGGTCGTGAACTACGTCGAGAACCACGACAACCAGACGCTGTTCGACATCAACGTGTTCCGCCTGCCGGCCGATGCCGACATCGAGGCACGCGTCAACGCGCAGGTGCTGGCCATCGCCACCACCGCGTTCAGCCAGGGCATCGCCTACCTGCACGCCGGCGTCGAGCTGCTGCGTTCCAAGTCGCTGGACCGCAACAGCTTCGACTCGGGCGACTGGTTCAACCGCATCGACTGGACCGGTGCCGTCCACGGCTTCGGCGCCGGCCTGCCGCCGGCCCCCGACAACCGCGCCAACTGGCCGCTGATGCGCCCGCTGCTGGCCGATGCGATGCGCATCCGCCCCAGCCAGGGCGATGTGCTGCGCACGCGCGACATGAGCCTGGACCTGCTGCGCATCCGCGCCAGTACACCGCTGTTCCGGCTGCCCGACGCCGCACAGGTCCAGGCCCGCCTGCGCTTCCCCGGCGCCGATGCCGACCCGACGCTCGTCGCCGGGCATCTGGATGGCCACGGCCTGGACGACGCCGGCTTTGCCGACGTGCTCTACGCGATCAACGTCGCCGATGAGGCACGCACCCTCGAGGCGCCCGAACTCGCCGGCCGTGCGTGGATGCTGCACCCGGTGCACCGCGCACCCGAGGCCGCCGACCCGCGCCCGCGCGAGCGGGCCAGGATCGATGCCGCGCGCGGCCGCTTCACCGTGCCGCCGCGCACAGCGCTCGTCTTCGTCGTGCCCGCCGACGCAGCCCGACCGCCCACCAGCGGGCAGTGACACCACGCCGCCGGCGCGATCGGCTCAGGCGCGCAGCGTCGCGCCGCCGTCGACGTACAGGTCCTGCATCGCGATGTGGCCGGCCTGCTCGGACAGCAGGAACATCGCGGCATGCGCGATGTCGACCGGCTCGGCGAGCTTGCCGAGCGGGATGCCGCTCTTGAACGTCTCCAGGCTGCCGGCGATGACCTTGGCCTCGCCGTGGGCGTCGGCCCACATGCCGGTCTGCATCGGCGTGCGCGTGGAACCCGGCGCCACAAGGTTGCAGCGGATGCCCAGCGGCGCGAGCTCCAGCCCCAGACAGCGCACGAACATCGTCGCCGCGGCCTTCGACGCGGCGTAGGCCGCCATCGCATGGCGCGGAATGCCCGCGGCATTGGACCCGACGACGACCAGCGCGCCGCGGCGGCGTGGCGCCATGACCCGGGCGAGCGCGCGGCCGACATGAAACACGCCGTCGGCATTGACCGCGAACGTGCGCCGCCACTCCGCATCGCTGGTTTCGAGCACCGGGGTCGTCGACAGCACGCCGGCGACATGCGCGGCGAGGTCGATCGGCCCGACCTCGGCCTCCACCTGCGCGACCAGCGCATCGACTGCAGCCGCGTCGGTCACGTCCAGCGCGAACGCATGCATCGGCGCGACGCCGGGCGCCTCGGTGCGTTCGGGCGCGCGCACGTCGGTCGCGATCACCGTCGCGCCGCTGGCGCGCAGCAGCGCCACGACCGCCTTGCCGATGCCACCAGCCGCGCCGGTCACCAGCGCGATCCGGCCTTCGAATCCTGTGAGTTGCATGGGATGTCTCCGCAATCAGTGTTCGTGGACGCGCGCGTGCGATGTCCTTGTCCTGGCCTTTCGATCGCGCCAGGACATCGCACGCCGCGCTCAGGGGCGTGGGTCGAATGCCGCCAGCCGCGCGTCGAGCAGCGGTGCGATCGCCGCCGTCGCATCGCGCCCGGTCAGTTCGCCGTGCCGGAACGGCAACTCGACCGCCTCGACCCGCGCCGCGTGCGCCTGCCACAGCGCCGACTGCAACTGCGGCCGGTCGACATGGTCCAGGCCGGCGCGCACGTGCAGCAGTGTGCCGTCATAGCGTGTGTGGTGGTGCAGGCGCACGAGCCGGTTGGTGTCGACGACCGCACGCACCACGCCGTCGAGCACATCGCCCGGCAGGTTGCCGAGTGCGCTGTCGCCGCGGCGCAGGAACTCGACGATCGCCTCGCGGCTGCGCAGGTCGGGATGGCGGTCCGGGTCGTAGCCGGCGATCGCCAGCAACGCACGCAGCGCATCGACCGCGTCGGGCTCGGGCTCGGCGCGCCAGCACTCGCTGGGATAGGCGTCGAGCAATGCGAGCAGACCGACCTTGCGACCAAGCGCCTGCAGCCGCACCGCCATCGCCTGGGCGAGGATGCCGCCGACTGACCAGCCAAGCAGGTGCAGCGGACCGTCCGGCTGCAGCGCGGCCACGCGGTGGGCATAGTCGTCGGCCAGCGCGTTGATGCTGCCCGGCAGCGGCTGCGCCAGGTCCAGCGCCGGCGACTGCAGGCCGTGGACGTCGCGCCGCGGGCGCAGCGCGCGCGCCAGCTCCCGGTAGCACCACGCGATGCCACCGGCCGGATGCACGACGAACAAGGGCGCGTGCGCGGGCGCCCCGTCGCCACGTGCCAGCGCGATCGTCGGGCCGAGGCCGTGGTCGGGCGTGGCGGCGTCGGCATCGAGCAGCGCGGCGATGCCGGCCACTGTCGGCGTCGCGAACAGCGCGCCCAGGCCCGGATCGCGACCGAACTGGTGCTGGATCGCCAGCAGCAGGTGCACGGCCGACAACGAATCGCCGCCCAGCGCGAAGAAGTCGCCATCGCCGCCGACACGCGCGACGCCCAGCGCCTGCGCGAACAACCCGGCGACTGCGACCTCGGTCGGCGTGCGCGGCGCCACGAACGCCCCGGTGTCGAACGCCGGGGCCGGTAGCGCATCGCGGTCGAGCTTGCCGTTGGCGGTGACCGGCCAGGTGTCCAGCGCGACGAAAGCGGCCGGCACCATGTAGTCGGGCACCTGCGCGGCGACAGCCGTGCGTAGCGCCTGCGCATCGAACGCTCCGGCGTCGACCGGCTGCAGGTAGCCCACCAGGCGTCGATCGCCGGCGCGGTCTTCGCGCACGATCACCGCCGTCTGCGCCGCCTGCCCGCTGGCGACGATCGCCGCCTCGATCTCGCCCAGTTCGATGCGCAGCCCGCGCAGCTTGACCTGGTGGTCGCTGCGGCCGAGGAACTCGATGGCGCCATCGTCGCGCCAGCGCGCGAGATCGCCGGTGCGGTACAGGCGCCCGCCGGGCCGATGCGGATCGGCGATGAACCGCTCGGCGGTCAGATCGTCGCGGCCGAGATAGCCGCGCGCGAGCTGCACGCCGCCCAGGTACAGGTCGCCGACCACACCGGGCGGCAGCGGACGCATGCGCGCGTCGAGCACGTCCAATTGCGTGTTCCAGACCGGAAAGCCGATCGGCACCGGGCGCGACGTGTCGTCGGGCGAGGCCGGCCAGAAACTCACGTCGACCGCGGCCTCGGTCGGCCCGTAGAGGTTGTGCAGTTCAGCGCGTACGCAGCGGTGGAAGCGATCGCGCAGCTCGGCATCCAGCGCTTCGCCGCTGCAGAACACCCGGCGCACGGCCAAGCCATCGGCCTCGGGCGCCGCCAGGAATGCGGCCAGCATCGACGGCACGAAATGCAGCGTGGTGATGCCGCGCTCGCGGATGAGCCGGGCCAGCGCGACCGGATCGCGATGCGCGTCCGGCGGCGCGACATCGAGCACCGCGCCCGCGATCAACGGCAGGAAGAACTCCCAGACCGAGACATCGAAGGTCGCCGGCGTCTTCTGCAGGATGCGATCGGACGCGTCGATACGATAGTGCGTGCGCATCCACTCCAGGCGGTTGACGATCGCGCGATGCTCGACGACCACGCCCTTCGGCTCGCCGGTCGAGCCCGAGGTGTAGATCACGTAGGCCGCATCGCCGGGCTGTGCAGGCGACACGAATGGCGCGTCGGCCGCCCCACCTCCCCCGCCTGCGGGGGAGGGCTCGATCGCCACGGTCGGCGCCAGCATCCGGGAAGCCCCACCTCCCCCGCCTGCGGGGGAGGTCGGCGCCGAAGGCGACGAGTGGGGGCCGGACGCGCCGAGGCGGGGGGCCCCACCCCCCCCCCCCCCCCCCGCGGGGGAGGGCTCGATCGCCGCGTTCGTTGCGAACATCCGGGAAGCCCCACCTCCCCCGCCTGCGGGGAAGGGTTCGGTTCCCGTCTCGGTCACCCGGAGGACAGGCCAGTCGTCCGGTGCAAACAGCGACACGTCGCCGGGCCACCGGGGCGCCGTGTCGCGCGCAGCCAGGACGCAGAGCGGCTGCGCCGAGCGCAGGATGCGGGCGAGCCGGTCGTTCGGATGCGCGAGGTCGAGCGGCAGGTAGGCGCCGCCGGCGCGCAGCACCGCGACCAGGGCGATCACGAGGTCCAGCGAACGCGGCAGCGCGACGGCGACGACGCCGTCCCGTGCGAGCCCGCGCGCCCGCAGTGCCCGCGCCAGGGCGCGGGTCCGGCGATCGAGCTCGGCGTAGGTCAGCGTCGTGTCGCCGAAGACCAGCGCCGGTGCGTCCGGCGTTGCCGCCATCGCCGCCTCGAGCAATGCGGCCAGCGTCGTGTCGGGCAACGGGTGCGCGGTCGCGTTGAAATCCACCAGTGCGCGTCGCGCCTCGTCCGGCGTCGCCAACGGGATATCGTCGATGCCCTCGGCCGTGCAGGCCGCGGCGAGAAACGCCTGCAGCCGCTGCGCGTGCGCGGCGATCTCGTCGGCGCGATACAGGTCCGGATTGGCCTCGAACTCCAGCTCGAGCGCGCTCGCCCCATCGCCGCGGAAGCCGATCGTCACATCGTCGATCGGCCCGGTCCCCAGGATCTCCAGTCGCACCTGCGCGCCATGCAGCCGCGGCGGGCGGTAGAACGGCTGGACGTTGACCAGCGGACCGTGCAGCCGGCGCTGGCCGCCGATCAGGCCGAGGTCGCGGCGCAACTGCTCGCCGCGGTAGCGGCCGTGGCGTCGCCCGCGCACCAGCGCACGCGCAGTCGCCTGCACGAACTCGGCCAGCGAGGCGCCGGGCATCGCCGGCACGCGCAACGGCAGCACGTTCATGACCATCGCCGGCACCCGCGCGCTCGCGCTGCCCAGCCGGCCCATGTACGGCACCCCGATCACCGCCTCGGCCTGCCCGGCCATGCGTCGGCAATACTCGGCCGCCAGCGCGGTCAGCACGTCCGGCCAGGGCTGCTCGAGCCGCTGCGCGAGCGCAAGCAGGCCGGCGCGCAGGTCGGCGTCGAGCCCGACGCTCAGACGATGGCAGCCGTGCGCGGCCGGCGCGAACCCCGCGCCGAGGCCGGAGACCGCCGACATGCCAGCGAGCGTCTGGCGCCAGTAGGCCGCGTCCTGGCCGCACTTGTCCGAAGCGGCATAGGCCGCGTCCTCGGCGATCGCGCCCGCGAACGGCGCGAACGGCGCGCCCGCGTCATCTCCGCCGCACGCGGCGCCGTACAGCGCCAGCGCACGCTCAGTCAGCAACGCCATGCCGTAGCCGTCGATCGCCAGATGGTGCACGCGCAGATACCAGACGAAACGCGCGTCGCCGAGCACGTACAGCCGCTGCAGCGCCAGCCGGTCGCGCGTCGGGTCGACCGGCGTATCGCGGTCGCGCACCATCGCCGCCCGCGCAGCGCGGTCGGGCGCATCCAGGTGCGACAGATCGACGACCTCCAATGGCGGCAGATGCGCGGGATCGACGCCCATCCGCGGACCGTCGGCGGTATCGCGCATGCGCAGCGACAGCGCCGGCGCCTCGGCCGCCGCCTGCTCGGCCGCGCGCACGAATGCGGCCACGTCCAGCGCCCCGTCGATCCACAGCGCATGCGCAGTGTTGAACGCCGGGTTGTCCGGCGCCAGCCGCTGCGCGTACCACAGGCCCGACTGCGCCTGGGTCAGCGGCCAATCGCCGGACACCGACACCACGGACGCCTCCACCGCCTCGGCCATCAGACGGTCTTCTGCTGCAGGCCCTGCACCACGCGCCACCAACCGGCCAGTGTGGTGTGCTCGGCCAGGTGCGAGAACTCCAGCGGCAGGCCGGACTCGCCCCACTTCATCACCAACCCGAGCACGCGCATCGAGTCCAGGCCCAGGTCCATCAGATTGTCGTCATCGCCGATGTCCTCCGGCGCCTCGCCCAACTGCCGGGCGATGTCGGCGCGCATGCGCGCCAGGGTCAGCGGATCGCTCATGGCAACAGCTCCAGAATCCGGTCGGTGGTCAGCGGAACGCCGCAGGTGCGCGCGATCCAGTGCAGCGCCCTATCGTGGTCGGCGCGGGTGAAATCAGCGACGGCATCGGCGGCGACGAACGTCTGGATGTCGCGCTGGAACGCCTCGGTCGCCGTCGAAAGCACACCGATGTGGGCGTAGACGCCCGCGATCAACACCTGGTCGCGACCGCGCGCCCGCATCAGCGTCTCGAGATTGCTGCGCTGGAACGCGCTGTAGCGATGCTTGACCAACACATGGTCGCCCTCGACCGGCGCGAGCGCGTCGACGATCGCCTCGTGCTCGGGCGTCGCACGCATGCCCGGCCCCCACAGATCAGCCTGCAGCCCGCGATCGCGCCGGTCCTGATTGCCGCGCTGGGCGGTGTAGAACACCGGAATGCCCCGGCTGCGCGCATGCGCCAGCAACCGCGCCAGGTTGGCGATCGCCGGCGCGATCGGCGCCGCCTGCGCTTCGTAGGCCGCCAGGAAGTAACGCTGCATGTCATGCACGAGCAACGCAAGACGCTCCGTCTCGGGCTGCCATGGCCCACGCGCGTCCGGCAGCTCGGCCGCCGTCGGCAACGCGTACGCAGGAATCGTCGGAAGGCCCATGTCTACTCGCTCAATCCTTCTGCAGTCGTCAGTGCACGCCCGACATTCGCCTCGAAAGACAGTGTCACGCAGGCCAAGGACCTGCTTGCCGGTTCGGTCAGGCCACTTCCGGCTTCACAGGTATCAGCACGTACCGAAGGCACCATCGACACGTCGCCGGCAGCGGACTGATGGCCGGTGGCCGCGCCAAGCGCGCCATGGATGGTGCGCGCCCGAGTCAGGGCAGGATGCCCTGACCGAGGGACAAGCGGCTGCCGGCCAGCAGGCCGATGCCCAACCAACGCGGCAACCGCGAACGGATGACCGATGGTGCGCACCCAAGTCAGGACACGACGCCCTGACCGAGGGGAAAGCGGCTGCCGGCCAGCAAGCCGATGCCCAACCAACGCGGCAACCGCGAACGGATGACCGATGGTGCGCACCCAAGTCAGGACACGACGCCCTGACCGAGGGGAAAGCGGCTGCCGGCCAGCAGGCCGAGGCCCATCCAATGCAGCAGCGCAAGACAGTGCCGCGCTCACCGGAGGCACGATCGAAACGTCGCCAGCAGTGGACTGATGGCCGGTGGCCGCGCCGAGCGCGCCATGGGTGAGCCCGCTCTGCCTGCGCGGCGCATGCCGCGCGAGCGGGCGAACGCCCGGCGTGCTGCGCCGGGCCGGACCGATCCGCGAAGCGGAGCGGGTGTGCGCCCAAGTCATGGCACGGTGCCCTGACCGAGGGACAAGCGGCTGCCGGCCAGCAGGCCGATGCCCAACCAACGCGGCAACAACGAACGGATGACGGGCGGCCACGCCAAGCACACCATCGGTGATACGCGCCCTGATCACGCACCCTGCTCCGCAAGAAACCGCGCGCGCAACTGCGCACGCAACTCACGGCGGCTCACCTTGCCCACCGCCGTCGTGCCGAACGCATCCACGAACACGATCTGATCGGGCACCTTGAACCCCGCCAAGCCCCGCCCACGCACCCAAGCCTTCAACTCGGCAGGCCGCGGCCGCGCCTCCCCCGGAATCACGAACGCACAGCTGCGCTCACCGAGGAAATCGTCCGGGATGGACACCACCGCCGCATCGAACACCTGCGGATGCGCAAGCAGATGATCCTCGATCTCCTCGGCCGAAATCTTCTCGCCCGCCCGATTGATGTGATCGGTCGCCCGCCCCTGCACCACCAGATTGCCCTCGACCGTGCGCAGGACCATGTCGCCCGTGCGGTACCACCCATCGTCGGTGAACGAGCGCGCATTCGCCGCCGGATCATTGTGATAGGCGCGGATCGTATACGGACCGCGCGTGAGCAGATGCCCCGTACTGCCCTGAGGCACCGGCGCGCCGTGATCGTCGACGATCAACACCTCGTCGTCGGGACTGATCGGCCGCCCCTGCGTGTGGATCACGACCTCGTGTGGATCGTCGAGCCGGGTGTAGTTGACCAGGCCCTCGGCCATGCCGAACACCTGCTGCAGCGTGCAGCCCAACCCCGCGATCACCCGCCGCGCCGCTTCGGGCACCAGCTTGGCACCGCCGACCTGCACCACGTGCAGGCTCGAAAGATCGTGCGCCGTCTTGCCGGCCGCATCGGCCCACAGCAGCGCCAACGGCGGCACCAGACCGACGCAGGTCACGCGCTCGCGCGCGATCAACGGGAAGGCCACATCCGGCCCCGGCCCCGGACTCAACACCACGCGTGCGCCTGCGTACAGCGCGCCGAAGAAGCCCGGCGAGCTCATCGGGAAATTGTGCGCTGCTGGCAGCGCGACCAGGTACACGCTGCCACGATCGATCCCGCAAATGGCGTTGCTGGCGCGGAAGCTGTAGATGTAGTCGTCTTGCGTGCGCGGGATCAGCTTCGACAGCCCGGTGCTGCCGCCGGAGATCTGCAGGAACGCGACCGACTGCGGATCGGGATCGCCCGGCAACGCGGTGCGATCACCATCGAGCGCGGCGACCGACGCGAACTCCGCGCCATCGCCGACCACGCACACGTGACGTACCGCCGGCACCTCGCGCTGCAGGTCGCGGGCCAGCGTGCGGTAATCGAACTGCTCGTACGTCTCCGCAGCGATGTAGCCGCTGGCCTCGGCCTTGCGCGCGAAAT
Organism: Luteimonas sp. TWI662; assembly: GCF_039673825.1. Lineage (NCBI taxonomy): Bacteria > Pseudomonadati > Pseudomonadota > Gammaproteobacteria > Lysobacterales > Lysobacteraceae > Luteimonas > Luteimonas sp. TWI662. The sequence goes on from NZ_JBDJMI010000009.1 coordinate 50,584, forward strand.
GCGCGACCTCGGTCAACCGGTGCGCCGGCAACGCATACACCGGCACCAGCTGCGCGCGGAACAGCGCGCAGACCACCGCAATGAACTCGGGCACGTTGCCCAACTGCACGACCACCCGATCGCCCGGTGTCAGGCCTTGCGCCAGCAAGCCGGCGGCGATGCGCTCGGCCTCGGCCCACAGCTGCGCGTAGGTCCAGCGCACCGCACCGCCGACTACAGCGATCGCATCGGGATGCGCCGCGACGCGCGCGCGCAGGAAGCCGGGAAAGGTCTCGCCGCGCCAGTAACCGGCCGCGCGGTAGTGCGCAACCCGCTCATCGGGCCAGACCTGGCGCAGCGGCAGGCGCTGCGGGACGGAAGTGTCGCTCATGGCATCCTCGATCGAATCAGGCAGCGCGCACGTCGTCGATGTCCAGCGCATCGAGCAGCGCGCGGAACTTGGCCGCGGTCTCGTCGACCTCGAGCGCCGGCTGCGAGCCGGCCACGATACCCGCACCGGCGAACAGGCGCATCGTGCGGCCCTGCACGCGCGCGCAGCGGATCGACACGTACCAGTCGCCGTCGCCCTGCGCATCGGTCCAGCCCACCGCGCCCGCATAGAAACCGCGACCCACTGGCTCAAGTGCACGGATCGCCGCCAGTGCGCTCTCGCGCGGCGTGCCGCAGACCGCCGGCGTGGGATGCAAAAGACCCGCGAGCGCGGCCGAGGACAGCGACGGGTCCTTCAAGGTGCCAACGATGCGTGTGCCCAGGTGCCACATCGTCGCGGTCGCATGCAGCGCCGGCCTTGGCGGCGCCTGCAGCCGGCTGCACAGCGGCGCGAGCGCATCGACGATCGCCTCGACGACATGGCGATGCTCGTCGTGGTCCTTGGCCGAATCCAGCAGCGCCTGCGCGGCGCGCGTGTCCTGCGCCGGGTCGCGCACGCGGCGCGCCGAGCCGGCCAACGGATGCGAGACCACCTCCAGGCCGCGCCGCGACACCAGCAGTTCGGGCGTGGCCCCGACCAGCCAGGCCGGCGCCTCGCCCACCGCCACCGGCAGTGGCGCGACATACGCGGTCACGCTGGCATCGGTGCCCAGGCGCGCCGCCAGGGCCAGGGGATCGATCTTTGATGCGGCATCGATGCGCAGGCTGCGTGCGAGCACGACCTTGCGCAGCGGCGCAGCGGCGTCCTCATCGTGCAAGCGGTCGAGACAGCGCGCGACCGCTGTCGCGTAGGCCTCGGCGGCCGGCTCGGCCACATGGCCGCACAGCAGTGGCGGCCAGGCCACAGCCGCCACCGCATCATCGGACGTCGACAGGCGTGCAGGCTGGTACAGCGCATCGTCGCCGTGCGGGTCGAACGGCAACGCCCCGACCAGCAGCGCCGGCCCGGCACGATCGTCGGCGAAGAACGCAGCCACCCGGGCGCCGAGCGTCGACGTCGGCCCCGCAGGCAGCGATGCCAGCCGGCCTTCGGCGGCCATTCGCCGCGCTGGGCCGAGCAGGCGAAACCAGGTCGATGCCGCAGTCTGATCGCCATCGCCGACGATCGCCTCGGGCCCGGCGGTGTATGCCGCCTCGGTCATCGCGCCGCCTCACGCGGGTGCAACGCCGCAGCCGCCGACAGCACCAGCAGCACGGCACCGATCAGCAGATAAGGCGCACTGGGCGAGACGCGGTAGAACAGCGTGCCCAGCAACGGGCCGACGACCATGCCCAGGCCTTGGACCGAGGCAATCGTGCCGGCGGCCGCGCCCTGCTCGTGCGCCTCGACCGAATCGGCCGCCAGCGCCTGGAACGACGGAAACACCATGCCCATGCCGAAGGCCGCCACGCTGTAGGCCAGCAGCAACTGCCATTGCACGGCCACCAGCGCCGATGAGGCGAAGCCCGCCGCCGAAATCAGCGCGCCGACCGTGATCCAGCGCGCCGGCGGCACCGCGCGCAGCCGCATCACCAGCGCCTGGGCACACATCAGCCCCAGGCCGACCGCAGTCAACGACAGCCCGGCCGCGCGCGCGCCGTCGGTCGGCGACAGGCCCAGCCGATCGATCGCGAAAAAGCCGACGACGACCTGCGCGATCGTCACCGAGACCATCGCCGCGAACACCGCGTAGACCGGCAGGCGCAGGCGGCGATCGGCGACCGACATCGCCGGACGCGGGCCGGACCGCGGCGTCGATGCGACCGGCGTCGCGGGCAGCCGCCACCACAGCACCAGCAGCGACAGCAGCGGCAACGCCGCCGCCAGGTACAGCGCCAGCGCGATGCTCCGGTAGGCGATCCAGCCGGCCGCCGCCGGGCCCAGCACCATGCCGACCGCGTTCGCGCTGCCCAGCCGCGCCATCACCGCACCGCGGCCGCCCGGCGGCACTGCGTCGGCGACCAGCGCCGCGGCGGTCGGCGGCACCGCGGCATAGAACAGTCCGACCAGCGCCCGCGTCGCCACCAGTGCGACCACCGACAACAACACTGCCGGCGGATGCCGCAGCGCCAGGTCGACGAAGACGGCCATCGCGATGTAGACCAGGGCATAGCCGACCAGGCCGGCGAGCAGGACGCGCCGGCGTCCGATACGGTCGCTCAGCGCGCCCCAGCGCCGCGCGGACAGCATCCACAGCACGCCGGCGGCGGTCACCGACAGACCGGCATGCCACTCCGCCAGCCCCAGCAGTCGCACCACCGGTCCGACGACGGCAACGAAGGCCATCATCGCCATCGTCCCGGCGAACGCGGTGAACACCAGCGCCGACAGGCCGGGCACGCGGGGGGACGACGCGGGGACAGCGGACATGCACAGATCTCGATCCGCCGGCGGGGCCGGCGACAGGGGACGGAGACGACGGATCCGTCGCCTCGCGCCGGCAGGCACCACCAGAAGCGGGCGACGCGACGCCCTTAAATGATACCAACTCTCATTTACGACCCATAGCCGCCACGGTTATTGAGAATCGTTCGCAAACAGGTATCATTCATATTCATGCCAGCGCGCGACGCCGCTGGCGCGCCGGCAAGACCCGCCTATTCAGTACTGACGCCCTTCGGAGTTCCGATGTCACACCGTCTCGCCCTCTCCCCGCTCGCGGCCGTGGTCGCGCTCGTCCTGGCGCAGCCCGCCGCCGCCCAGTCCCCCGCGACGGCTCCGGCGGCGACCGACTTCGACACCGTCGTGGTCACCGCGACCGGCGTGCAGCAGTGGATCCGGGACGCACCGGCGAGCATCAGCGTGATCACCCGTGAGGAGATCGAACGCAAGCCGGTCGGCAGCCTCGGGCAGTTGCTGAGCACGATCCCCGGCGTGACCGGCGGCTATGCCCTGTCGGGCGCGCAAGCCAAGATCCGGCTGCGCGGTCTGCCCGAGCAGTACACGCTGATCCTCATCGACGGCCGCCGCCAGGGCAATTCGTCCGGCGTCAACTACCGCGACAATCTGGGCGCACAGGATCTCGACTGGCTGTCGCCAGACATGATCGAACGCATCGAGGTGGTTCGCGGCCCGATGTCGTCGCTGTACGGCTCCGACGCCATGGGTGGCGTGATCAACATCATCACCCGCAAGATCGCGCCCACCTGGGGCGGCACCGCCACCTACAACTACAGCCGGCCCGATGCCTCCGACCGCGGCGACACGATCCAGCTTGGCGCCCGGTTCAGCGGCCCGCTGACCGAGCGCCTGGGCCTGCGGGTCGGCGCCAACCTGACCGATCGCGATTCCGACACCGGGACCGGCATCGGGCGGACCCCCGGCACGCGCGCCGAGACCGCCAATGCGCTGCTCCAGTGGCGCGTCAACGACGACCACGCCATCGGATTCGAGGCCTCGCGCGGCGTGCAGCGCAACGTGGGCGGCGAAGCGCTGAACGCCTTCGGCCTGTCGAAACTGGTGCACACCGGCTACGTGCTCAGCCATGACGGTCGCTACGGCGACGCCTCGACCTCCAAGGCGACCCTGGTCCAGAACGACTACGAAGACAAAGGCAGCGCGGTGGGCAACCACGCCAAGGAGACCGTGCTCGATGCCGTCTTCAATACCGGCTTCGACTGGGGCGTGCCGCATGCCCTCAACGTCGGCGGCCAATGGAAGCGGGAGGTCCTGCAGAACGTCAACACGATCGGCACCGTGCCGGTGACCTGGACCGGCAGCGGCCGGATCAGCCCGAAGAACGAGGCCGACGCCTGGGCGCTGTTCGTCGAAGACCACCTGTCGCTGCGCGAGAACCTCACGCTGACCCTGGGCCTGCGCTGGGACAACACCGAGAACTACGACGACAACCTGAGCCCGCGCGTCTATGCGGTCTGGCATCCGTCGCGCGACTGGACGGTGCGCGGCGGTGTATCGCGCGGCTTCCGCGCGCCCAACCTCAAGCAGGGCTCGGCCGGCGCGGCGACCCAGTCCGGCGGCAACGGCTGCCGCAGCCTCTCGCCCGAGGGCTGGACGACCGACACCTCCTCACCGACCTACCGCCCCAACGCCGACGGCACCCGCGGCTGCTACATGGCCGGCAATCCGAATCTCGAGCCGGAGACGAGCACCAACTACGAGATCGGCGCCGGCTTCGACCGCAATGGCTGGTCGCTGGCGGCGACCTACTTCCACACCGACTTCGAGGACAAGATCGAGCAGATGCCGCTCAGCGCCCTGCCCGGCTTCGACAGCAGCTATGTCAACGGGTTCTGGTGGACGGTCGCGCAGAACCTGCAAGAGGCGCGCACCCGCGGCGTCGAGGCCAGCATCGTGGTGCCGCTGCACGAGCGCCTGACCTGGTCCACCAATGCCACCCGGATGCTCGAGTCGAAGAACCGCACCACCGGCGCCAACCTGCTGGTGGTGCCCAAGCTCACTGCCAACACCTCGCTGGACTGGCGCATCGACGACGCCTGGGTGCTGTCGCTGAGCGCCCAGCATGTCGGCGAGCAATTGATCTCGGCCACCAGCCCGACCTTCGCCAAGGCTTACACCACCTGGGACCTGGTCGGTGGCTTCGACGTCAACGCCCATCTGACGCTGCGCGCAGGCGTGCGCAACGTCACCGACGTATCGACGCTGGAAGACGGCAGCAACTACGACGGCGGCGGCCGCACGTGGTTCGTCGGCGCCACCGCGCGCTTCTGAGCGGCCATCGCCGTGCGTGGGGCGGCCTGTCCGCCCCATGCACCGGACGTCACGATTGAGAATCAATCTCATAAACCCTAAAATAACGAGACCTTCACGCGCCTCGCCTGCGCCGTCTCCCGGATCCCCCATGCCCGCCCGCCCCCATCCGCCCGTCCGTCCTGCCCTGCTGGCCTGCGCCATCGCCGCGCTGCTGCCGCTCACGGCACTGTCGCAGACCCCGAGGGACGCGACGACGCTCGACACCGTGCGGGTCACCGCCGAGCAGATCGCCCGCCAGGCGCTGGGCGCTTCGGTCGTGCTCGCCGACGACATCGAGCGCCAGCCGCCGCGCAACGACATCGCCGAGTTCCTGCGCACGCTGCCGGGCGTCAACCTGACCGGCAATTCGACCAGTGGCCAGCGCGGCAACAACCGCCAGATCGACATCCGCGGCATGGGCCCGGAGAACACCCTGATCCTGGTCGACGGCATCCCGGTGTCGAGCCGCAACGCGGTGCGCTACGGCTGGCGCGGCGAGCGCGACTCGCGCGGCGACACCGGCTGGGTGCCGCCCGAGCAGATCGAGCGCATCGAAGTGCTGCGCGGTCCGGCGGCGGCACGCTACGGCAGCGGCGCGGCCGGCGGCGTGGTCAACATCGTCACCCGTGCGCCGGGCCCGCAGTTCGGCGGTTCGCTGAATGTCTACGGACTGGTGCCCACCCACGGCGTCGACGGCGGCAGCCAGCGCGCCGGCTTGCAGATGAGCGGGCCGCTGACCGACCGGCTGTCGTTCCGCCTGTCGGGCAGCGCCGGCAAGGCCGAATCCGACGACTTCGCCATCAACCGCGATCACGCCTCGGCACGCAGCGGCAGCAATGCCGGCACCTTTCCCGCCGGACGCGAAGGCGTGCGCAATCGCAACGCCTCGGCCAAACTGCTGTGGGACGTGTTGCCCGGCCACCGGATCGATGTGGGCGCCGGCTTCAGCCGCCAGGGCAACCTCTACGCCGGCGACACCCAGAACACCAACCGCAATCCCGAAGTGCTCAAGTGGATCGGCGCGGAGACCAATCGGCTCTACCGCCGGACCTTCGACGTCAGCCATCGCGGCGAGTACGGTCAGGCCACCCGCTCGCTGGCCTACGCCGCCGTCGAGAAGACCCGCAACACCCGCCTGCTCGAAGGCCTGGCTGGTGGCACCGAAGGCATCTTCATCGTCGACGGCGGCTTCGGCGACATCGACCTGCGCACGCTCACCCTGCATGGCGAGGTCAACCACACCGTGGCCGGCGACACCATCGATCACGTGCTGACGGTCGGCGCCGAATGGGTCGATAGCCGGCTCGAGGACGGTGCATCCGGGCTGAAGGACCGCAATCCGCAGCCGAACGTGCCGGTGCCGCCGACCCAGTGGAGCGGCCGCACCGATGCGCGCATCGCCTCGGTGTTCGTCGAGGACAACATCTACATCGGCGACGCGCTGACCGTGACCCCGACGCTGCGCTACGACCACCATGACCGGCTGGGCGGCAACCTCAGCCCGGCGGTCAGCGCCGCGCTCGAATTCCTGCCGTCCTGGACCCTGCGCGCCGGCATCGCCCGCGCCTACAAGGCGCCCAACCTCTATCAGAGCAATGCCGGCTATTCGCTCTACAGCGCGGGCATCGGCTGTTGGGGCGGTAGCGGCCCGTGCTTTCTGGTCGGCAACGACGCGCTCGACGCCGAGACCAGCGTCAACAAGGAGCTGGGCGTGCAGTTCGCCGACGGCCGCGTGCAGGCCGGCCTGACCTGGTTCCGCAACGACTACCGCGACAAGGTCGAGGCCGGCCACGTCGCGATCGATCGCGTCGGCAACGTCGACGTGTTCCGCTGGGACAACATTCCCAAGGCGGTGATCGAGGGCCTGGAGGGCAGCGTGGAGCTGCCGCTGGCCGACACGTTGCGCTGGAACACCAATGTGACCTGGATGCTCGAGTCGAAGAACCGCAGCACCGGCGATGCGCTGTCGACGATTCCCGAGTACACGATCAACACCGCGTTCGACTGGCGCGCCAGCGCGCGCCTGTCGCTGCTGGCCAAGGCGACGTTCTACGGCGAGCAGGTGCCGCAGCGTCTCGATTACCAGGGCCGGCCGGTCACCGGCAGCGCCGCCGACCGCATGCCGCCCTACGCGATCGTGGGCCTGAGCGGGCGCTACCGCATCACCGACCGGGTCAGCGTCACGCTGGGCGTCGACAACCTGCTCGACAAGCGCATCTTCCGCCGCGGCAACGCCTCGGGCGTCAACCTCGGCACGCCCAACGAGATCCACGGCGCGGGCGCCTACACCTACAACGAGCCTGGACGCGCCTGGTTCGTCAGCACCAACATCGGGTTCTGAGCCCTCGATGCGTACACCCATGCACACCCGTCGCCCCCCCGCTCACCGCCCGATCCGCCTGGCGACGCTGGCCGCAGCTGCCGGCCTGCTGCTGGCACTGCAGGCTGTGCCGTCGACCGCGGCCGCGCAGCAGCGCGATCCCACGCGCGCGATCGGCCAGACCGTCGCCGACCATGTCTCGCGGCACTACATCTTCGAACGCTTCGACATCACCAGCCGCGACGGCCAGCGCACGTGGCGCGTGCATGTCGCGGTGCCGAAGGCGCCGGCACCGGCGGCCGGCTATCCGGCACTGTGGATGCTCGATGGCAACGCTGCGCTGATCGAGTTCGACGATGCGCTGCTGGCCGAACTCGCCGCGCAGCCGGTCCCGCACGCACTGGTGTTCGTCGGCTATCCCAACGACCTGCGCATCGATTCGCAGTCGCGCACGCGCGACTACACCCCGTTCGAAGGCGAACGGCCGGTGCGCGGCGGCGGCACGATCGTCGGCGGCGGCGGTGCCGATGCGATGCTCGAGACCCTCGAGCGCACGATCCGGCCCGAGGTCGCGCGCCGGGTGCAGACCGATCCGGCGCGGCAGACGCTGTGGGGCCATTCGTTGGCCGGCCTGTTCGCGCTGCATACGCTGTACACGCGCACCGGCGCCTTCGACACCTATGCTGCCGGCAGCCCGTCGCTGTGGTGGGGCGACGGCGCGCTGCTCGGTGCGCCCGAACAGCGGTTCGTGGCCAACAACGCCGGGCGCCGGGCGCGCGTGCTGATCGGCCTGGGCGAAGGCGAGCGCACACGGCAGGTGGCGCACCGCGATCTGTCGGACCCGCGCGTGCAGGTCCACCTGCGCCGCATCGAAGCCGCACCGCCGGATTCGGCGCGCAACCTCGCCGACCGCCTGTCCGCCGTCGACGGCTTGCAGGTGACCTATCGCGAGTTCCCCGAACTGACCCACGGCCCGATGTTCCGGGCCTCGCTGATGTGGACGCTGCACGTCGTCACCGGCATCGCCGACCACAGCGACACCCCGAGCCACGCAGATGGCGTGGACCCCGGCCGATGATTCCGGCGTGGCCGTGCCCCCGCCCCGCCCGACCCGGACGCCGGCACTGCTGGCGTCCGCCATCGCCACGACGCCCGGCGTCCCAGCCATCGTGTTTTCCCTCCTCCGGCCCCGCATCCCGCCGGTCCTTTCAGTGCTCCAGGAGTCCGTCATGACAACCTCGCCTTCCCGCCGCCTGCGGCTGGCCGCCCTCGCCCTCGCCCTGTCGGCCGTGACCGGCCTCGCCGGCGCCCAGGTCTTCAGCCAGCCCGACGTCGATTTCAAGGGCACCGTCCGCGCCGCCGGCCCGGTCGTGCTGCCCGGCAGCGAAGTCGAGCTCACCGGCAGCGGCTTCAAGCCCGGCCAGCAGGTCACGCTGCAGCGCGGCGAGACCGTCCTCAACGCGCAGCCGTTCGTCGCCGACGCCCAGGGCGCCTTCAAGGGCCGGGTCGCGATCCCGGCCGATGCCGCCGTCGGCGTGCACCCGGTGCTCGTACGCACCAGCGGCCCGGACGCAGCCTCGATCCTCGAGCTGAAGGTCTCCCAGCAGTTGCCGGTGTCGGGCGAGGCGCGCTTCGACGTGCGCAGCGCCAAGCTCGCCCAGGGCCTGTACCAGGTCGCCTACAGCGCGAAGAACGACGCCCTGTTCGTGACCAGCGCAGTCGGCCGCCCGCCGGTCACGGTGTCGGCGCTGCAGAAGGTCGACCCGCAGTCGCTGCAGGTCGTGGCGAGCGCCACGCCCGGCGCGGCACCGGCAGGGGGCGTGTTCGCCGTGTATGGCGTGGGCGTCGACGATGCCAACGGCAACGTCTGGGTCACCAACACCCGCCAGGACACGGTCGCCGTCTACCGGCAGTCCGACCTGTCGCTGGTCAAGCAGTTCCCGGTCGGCGCCGTACCGCACGCGCGCGACGTCGTCGTCGACACCCAGCGTGGCCGCGTCTACGCCACGGCATCGGGCGAGAACTTCATCTCGGTGTTCGACGCCAAGCGCCTGACCCAGCTCGACAACATCGTCATCGAGTCCGGCGTGCGCGGCGAATCCTTCGCGCCGACCAGCCTCGATCTGGACATTGCGACCGGCAAGCTCTACACCGCGAGCATGTCCACGCCGGAAGCTGCGGTCATCGATACCGCCACCAACACCGTGGACAAGGTGGTCCCGCTGGTCAATGCCCGCAGCGCGATCGGCGTGGCCTGGAATCCGGTCGGCCAGCGCCTGCTGGTGGTGTCGCAGGGCAGCGACAATTTGCTCATCGTCGACCCCAAGACCGGCACGATCGACCATGACGTCTACGTCGGCGCCGGCGCGTTGAACGTGTCCTACGAACCGAGCCAGCGCCTGGCCTACGTCGTCAATCGCGGCGCCGACACGATCACTGTTGTCGACGACAACGGCCAGGTCGTGGCGAACTTCGACGGCGGCAGCTTCCCCAACCACGTCAGCAAGGGCGCAGACGGCGTCGTCTACTCGGTCAACAAGGCGCGCGGCGCCGAGGATCCGAAGGGCGACCACATCCGCCGGATCGCACCCAAGGCTCGCTGATCGCAGCGCGCCGTCGCCCACCGCCACGTCCGCGCTGCGCTCCGTGGCGCAGGCGTTGCGGCCAGTGCGCGACGTCCCCGACGGACGATAGGGGCTAAAATCGTCGTCTTGCAGCGGCCGGCCTCCCGCCGGCCGCTGCGTCTTCATCCGATTCGACAAGGTGACAGGCCGATGTTCCAGCGCCTCACGATCCGCCATGCGGCCCTGCTCGCCGCCAGCCTGGCCTGTGCCCTCGCCGGCTGCGCCCGCAACGGCGACGACGGCGCCGCCTCCCCGCAGGCCGCCCCCGATGTCGCGGACACGGCACTGCCCGACGGCTGGCGCCGCGTCGCCGGCACCGACATTCCGCAGGTGCCGCGTTCGACCCAGGACCTGCCGGCGACCGTTCGCTCCGACGACGGCGTCGAGGTCACCATCACCGACACCAGCCGCACGATCGTCGGCAACGACGACATCGTCATGGTCATGGACGCGCTCGGCCTGTCGGACCAGGTGTTCGCCGCGCCGGTCAACAGCGTCACCGAGACCGGGCGCAAGGCGCCGCACCATTTCCTGTTCAACCGCACCACCGGGGTCGAAGGCGTGTTGAGCCTCGACGGCACCTTGTTCGTCGGCAACAGCCTGCGTCGGCACGGCAAGCTCGCACAACCGCTGCGCGATGCCGGCCACGCGATGATCATCGTCGACGAACTGCAGCCCGCGCCGGACAAAGTGCGCAAGATCGCCGCCGCATTCGGCCACGCCGACGAGGGCGAACACCTGGCCGCGCGCGTGCAGGCCCAGCTCGACGAGGCCGCCGGCATCGCCGCGCGCCACACCCGCCGCCCGCGGGTGATCCATGTCTCGGCCACCGGCGGCGGTGGCGCGCCCACGGTCGGCGGCGCCGACACCGCGGCGGCCGAGGTCATCCGCCTGGCCGGCGGCATCAACGTCGGTGACGAGGCCCGCGTGGCCAATTATTCGCAGCTGAGCAACGAGGGCATCATCGCCGCCGATCCGGAGGTGATCCTGGTCAGCGAGGACGACCTGCGCGTGTTCGGCGGACCCGACGGCCTGTGGAAGGCCTACCCGAGCCTGCGCCAGACGCCGGCGGGCATCGCCCACCGCGTCTGGGTGATGCCCGACCTGCAGCTCAAGGCGACCAGCGTCGCCAGCGGCACCGGCGCCCTGGCACTGGCGACCGCGCTGTCCGAGCTGGCCGCCGAGCTCGACGCCCAGCCCGGCGCATGAGTGCCGAAGGCCGCGCGCGTCCGCGGCGCACCGGCCAGGTCCGGCGGCCGCCCGGCGGCCTGTTGTTCGTCGGCATGCTCGCGCTGCTGGCGCTGGTGATCGTACTGTCGTTCGGCGTCGGCCCGCTGCGGATTCCGCCCGGCGACGTGGTGCACGTGATCGCGCACCAGCTGGGCCTGGCCGATGCCGGCACGCTGAGCCAGCGCGACATCTCGGTGGTCTGGAACCTGCGCGTACCGCGTGCGCTGCTGGCGGTCATCGTCGGCGCCTCGCTGGCGATGGCCGGCGCCGGGCTGCAGGGCCTGTTCGGCAACCCACTGGCCGACCCGGGCATCGTCGGCGTGACCCACGGCGCGGCGCTCGGCGCAGTGGCGGCGATCGTGCTCGGTGCGACGGTGCTCGGCGCCTGGACGATCCCGGTCGCGGCGTTCGCTGGCGGCGCGGTGACGACCACGCTGATCTATTTGCTCGCCCGCCCCGACCGCGGCGGCGGCACCGCGACGTTGCTGCTGGTGGGCATCGCGATCGCCGCAGGCTGCTCGGCGGCGATCGGCTTCTTCACCTATATCGCGCGCAGCGACGAACTGCAGTCGCTGGTGTTCTGGCAGATGGGCTCGCTGGCGATGGCCGACTGGGGCGACCTGCTGGCCGCGGTGCCCGCGTTCGCGATCGGCGCGGTCGCGCTGGCGAGCCTGGCCACGCCACTGGACATGCTCGCGCTGGGCGAACGCCAGGCCCAGCACATCGGCCTGGACGTGCGGCGTACGCGCGCGCTGCTGGTTGCGGTCTGCGCGCTGCTGGTCGGCTCGGCGGTCGCGTTCGCCGGCGTGGTCGGCTTCGTCGGCCTGGTCGTACCGCATTTCGTGCGCCTGCTCGCCGGCCCGGGCCACCGCTGGCTGCTGCCGCTGTCGGGCGCGACCGGCGGCCTGCTGGTGGTGCTGGCCGACACCGCTGCGCGCAGCCTCGATCCGCCCTCTGAAATCCCGTTGGGCCTGTTCTCCGCCGCACTCGGTGCGCCGTTCTTCCTGTGGTTGGTACTGCGCAGCCGCAAGCGGGGCGGCGCGTGAGCGCAGCCGATGCCGCCGACGACGTGCTGGCGATCGAGCGCGCGAGCGTGCGCATCGACGGCCGCGCGATCCTCGATGACGTCGATCTGCGCTTCGCGCGCGGCACGCTGACCGCGCTGGTCGGCCCGAACGGCGCGGGCAAGTCGACCCTGCTCGCCGTCGCCTCCGGCGACCTCGTACCCGTTGCCGGTCATGTCCGGCTTGCGGGCGCACCGCTGCGCGAATGGAAAGCGCGCGCGCTGGCGCGCGAGCGCAGCGTGCTGCCCCAGGACCATGCAGTGCGCTTTGCCTTCAGTGTCCGCGAAGTCGTCGCGATGGGCCGGCTGCCGCACCCGCCGGCCCCGGCCGAGGACGCGCGCATCGCCGAGGCGGCGATGGCGACCGCTGACATCGTCCACCTCGCCGGTCGCGACGTGCAAACGCTGTCCGGCGGCGAAGCCTCGCGTACCGCGTTCGCGCGGGTGCTCGCGCAGACCACGCCGGTGGTGTTCCTCGACGAACCCACCGCTGCGCTCGACCTGCAGCACCAGGAGGCCGTGCTGCGGACCGCACGCCAGTTGGCCGACGACGGCGCCTGCGTGATCGTCGTGCTGCACGACCTCAACCTCGCCGCCGGCCATACCGATCGCATCATCATGCTGCAGCATGGCCGCGTCGCCGCCGACGGCAGCCCGCGCGAAGTGCTGACCCGCGAGACCATCGAGCGGGTGTACCGGCAGCCAGTGCTGGTGCTCGAACACCCGACCCGCGGCGTGCCGCTGGTGGTCAGCGACGATCCCAGATGAGCAGACGCGCGCCGGGCGCGCGCGCCTGCCGGGGCCATCACCCCATCTGATACGCACCGCATGTCATGCGCACCGGAGCGGTGCGTCGGCAGCCGCCAAGGCGACGTCGTGGGGCGCCCTCGACCACACGATCGCGTCGCCCCGTGTTGTCTCGCCCGCAGGTGGCGGGCGCGCTCAGCCGGCGGCGTGTGCCCGTGCGCCCAGCCGCGCGACGACCGGCGCGACCTGTGATTGCCGCCCCAGGGCCTCGCCGAGCTCGGACAGGCGCTGAGCCAGCGTCTGCGCATCGTCGGCACGGACCGTCGCATGACCGACCTTGCGGCCGTCGCGCGGTTGCTTGCCGTAGTCGTGCCAGTGCACGCCGGGCACGGCCAGTGCGGCCGCGGCGTCGGGCATCGCGCCGAGCCAGTTGAGCATGCACGACAGGCCGCGCGGCGCGGTGTCGCCCAGCCGCAGGCCGAGCACGGCGCGCAGGTGGTTCTCGAACTGCGACGTCTCGGCGCCTTCGATGGTCCAGTGCCCGGAGTTGTGCACACGCGGCGCCAGCTCGTTGGCGAGCAGCTCATCGCCGCGGCAGAACAGTTCCAGCGCGAACACGCCGACGTAGTCCAGCCGTTCGGCGATCGCGCGGGCATGCGCAGTCGCGGTGCGCGCCGTCGCCGCATCCGCGGCCGCCGGCGCCAGGCTCGTCGACAGCACGCCATCGACGTGGCGGTTCTCGGTCAGCGGCCAGGTGCGGAACGTGCCGTCGCGCCCGCGTACCGCGACCACGCTGAGCTCCCGCTCGAACGCCACGAAGCCCTCGAGGATCAGGCCGGTCGCCTGCACCTGGGCGCCGAGCGCGTCCCAGGCGGCGTCGATGTCGGCCGCCTCGCGGATGCGGAATTGGCCCTTGCCGTCGTAGCCCAGCCGCCGTGTCTTGAGGATGCAGGGCATGCCCAGCCGCGCGACCGCGGCGTCGAGATCGGCGCGGGTGACGATGTCGACGAACTCGGGCACCGGGATGCCGAGTTCGCGGAACAGCGTCTTCTCGGCGAGCCGGTCCTGGGTCAGCGCCAGCGCATCGGGATTGGGGAACACCGGCACGTCCGTGGCGAGCCGGCGCGCACCATCGGCGGGCACGTTCTCGAAATCGAACGTCGCCACGTCCACCCGCGCGGCCAGGTCGGCCAATGCCGCCGGATCGTCGTAGCCGCCCAGCAGCAGCGGCGCACACTGTCCGGCGCAGGCGTCTGCGGCGCCGTCGAGAACGAGGACATTGACTCCCAGCGGATGGCCCGCCAGTGCCAGCATGCGTGCCAGCTGGCCGCCGCCCAGAATCCCGACCGTCGTCATGCCCGCGCGCGCTCCGACGCTACAAGCGCGCTCATCGACGCGGATCGTCATTGGCGGCGACCTCCTCGGTCTGCCGCTGCCGGAACTCGTCCAGTGCGCCCGCCACCGCCTCGTCGCCAGCGGCCAGCATCGCCGCGGCGAACAGCGCGGCGTTGGCCGCGCCGGCATTGCCGATCGCGAAGGTGGCGACCGGCACCCCCGCCGGCATCTGCACGATCGACAGCAGCGAATCGAGCCCGCTGAGAGCTTTGGACTGCACCGGCACACCGAGCACGGGCACCGCGGTCTTGGCGGCGAGCATGCCCGGCAGATGCGCGGCGCCGCCGGCGCCGGCAATGATCGCGCGCAGGCCCCGCGTGCGCGCCGAGGCGGCGTAGTCGAACAGCACATCCGGCGTGCGATGCGCGGAGACCACGCGGACTTCGTGCGGGACACCGAGCTGTTCGAGCTTCTGCGCGGCGTGCTGCATCGTCTCCCAGTCCGAACGCGACCCCATCACGATCCCCACAAGCGGGGCTCTGCCCGAGGTGCTCCGCTCGCCGGACGCGGCGAGGGCGGTCGTGCTGCTCTGGACGTTGGCTGACATGCGCGGGCTCCGGCCTCAAACCGGCATTTTAGAGGTTCTTCCCTATGGGCGGGAACGGCGCTTCAAAGCCCCCCAACAAACCGGGGTCAGGGTGCAGTTTCGCAAGACAACAATCCGGGGTCAGGGTCCCGGCCTTTCCGCAGCCGCGGGATCGCAGTTCGAAAGACGGCGCCGCCTGAAGGCGTCGTGCGTGGGGCTTGCGCCGGCGTCGGCGATGCGAGGTGGTACGCTTCCGCGATTCCCGACATGCCCGGAACCCCCGCACCATGGACCGCAAGTTGCTCGACATCCTCGTCTGCCCCGCCAGCCGCCAGCCGCTGTCGCTGCTCGACCGCGCCGGCCTGGATGCGCTCAATGCGGCGATCGCCGCCGGCACGGTGCAGCGCGAGGACGGCACGGCGCAGAACGCGCCGCTGCGCGAGGCGCTGATCACCCACGATCGCAAGCGCGTCTACCGCGTCGACGACGGCATTCCGGTGCTGCTGGTCGAGGACGGCATCGCGACCGGACAGATCGCCGACTTCCCGAAGGACGGCGCACGCGCCTGATGGATGCGGGCGTTCGCATGTGATCGCGCGCCCGGCCACGACCGGCCCGGCCGCAGGTGCCGCGCCCCCGCCACGACCGGCCACCGTCGCCATCGGACAGGACCCATGACCCCGCCCACCACCTCGCACCGCATCGCCCCGCCGGATCCGGACACGGTCGCCGCCAACGTCGCCGCGGCGCTGGCCGAGGACCTGGGCACGGGCGATGTGACCGCGGCCCTGCTGCCCGACCGCGCGGCCACCGCCAGGCTGTTGTGCAAGCAGGAGGCGGTGATCTGCGGCCGGCCGTGGTTCGACGCCTGCCATCGTGCGCTGGACCCGGACGTGCGCATCGACTGGCACGTCGCCGAGGGCGACCACGTCGTCGCAGGCACCGTGCTCGCCACACTCGCCGGGCGCAGCCGGGCACTGGTGTCCGCCGAGCGCACCTCGCTGAACTTCCTGCAGACCTTGAGCGCGACGGCCACCGCCACCGCGCACCATGTCGCCGCACTCGCCGGCACCCGCACGCGCCTGCTCGACACCCGCAAGACGCTGCCGGGCCTGCGCCTGGCACAGAAGTACGCGGTGCGCGTGGGCGGTGGCCAAAACCACCGCATCGGGCTCTACGACACGGTGATGCTCAAGGAGAACCACATCCGCGCCGCCGGCGGCATCGCCGCCGCGATCGCCGATGCCCATGCCCGGGCCCCCGGCCTGCCGCTGGTGGTCGAGGTCGAAACGCTCGACGAATTGCGCGAGGCGCTCGCCGCCGGCTGCACGCGCATCCTGATCGATGACTTCGACGCCGCGACGCGGCGCGCGGCCGTCGCCATCGCACACGCTGCGCCATTCGAGGGCCGCATCCCGCTGGAGGTATCGGGCAGCGTCGACCTCGACGCCCTGCGCACCATCGCCGCCGACGGCGTGGACTATGTCTCGGTCGGTGCGCTGACCAAGCACGTGCAGGCGATCGACCTGTCGCTCAAGCTCCAGAACGCCTGATTCCCAGCGGCCCGGCCTGTTCCGGCCGGCCCCGAGCACGCCCCATCCGCCCTGCCGGACGTCCGCGTGCACGCGGCTTGCAAGCGCCGCCCGGCGCCGTCACATTGCGCGCATGCCCGATTTCCCGACGATGATCTTCGCGATGCTGGCCGCCTTCGCGGCGTTCCTGTGGTGGAGCGCGGCACGCGGCGCCGCCGAACGCGCCGGCCAACTCGGCCGCGAGGCCTGCGAGCGCGCTGGCGTGCAGTGGCTCGACCAGAGCGTGCACGCCTATGCGATGCGTCTGCGCCGCGACGACAGCGGGCGCCTGCGCGTGGAGCGCAGTTTCCGCTTCGAGTACTCCGAGGACGGCATCGAGCGCCATGTCGGCCAACTGGTGCTGCGCGGCGAGCGGCTGGTCGCGTTCAGTGGACCGACCCGCCGCGACGCCGCAGCGCTGCCCTGAACGCGTTGCCGCGGCCCGACCAGCAACGCCGGGCGTGCTCGAAACCTACTTGATGACCCGCAAATGCCCACGCCGCGGCTCGGGCGGGGTGTCGTCGTCCGGCGGACCATCGCTTTCGTCGTCATGATCCGGCGCGCCGCCGTCCACCGACGCGAAGGTCGGCCGCGCGGGCGCCGGTGCGGGGGCGTCCTCGGCCTGCGCCTCGTGCGCGTCGCCGGACGCGACGATGTCCTCGGGCAATGCCATGCCCTGCCCGGTCTCGCGGGCGTAGACCGCAAGCACCGCGGCGATCGGCACCACGACCGACTGGCTGACGCCGCCAAAGCGCGCGGAGAAGCGCACGCTGTCGTTGTCCATCTCCAGCCGCGCCACCGCACGGTCGGCGATGTTGAGCACGATGCGCCCGTCCTGCACCGCATGCGCAGGCACGCGCACGCCGGCGCGGCGCGCATCGACCAGGATATGGGGGGTCATGCCGTTGTCGGCGATCCACTCGTACAGCGCACGCAGCAGGTACGGGCGGTGGCTGGTCATCGCAGGCGCTTGGTCCGTCATGCGCGACAGTCTAACGGCTCGTGCAGGCTGGGGGCACAGATGCGGCACCGGCAGGTGGCCGGCGCCGGGCACGCGTCTACTCGGGCAGTGCGCGCAGCGCGCGTTCCTGCGGAGTCAGGCTGCGGACAAAGCCGGGGCTGCGGAAGATTCGGTTGCCGTAGTCCTCGATCGCCTTGACGCCATCCTTGGGCAGCGGGATCTCCAGTGCCTGCAGGCGCCAGACGATCGGCGCCATCGCGCAGTCGGCCAGGCTCATTTCCGGATTGAGAAAGAACTTGCTGGCCTTGAACAGCGGCACCGACGCGGTCAGCAGTTCCTTGAGCCGCTTGCGACCGGCTTCGGCCTGGGCCTTGTTGCCCATCTGGATCGCCTGGACCTGCGGCACCCAGTCGTGCTCGATGCGCAGCATCGCCAGGCGCAGGCGCGCGCGCGACAGCGGATCGACCGGCATCAGCGGCGGATGCGGATAGCGTTCGTCGAGATACTCGCTGACCACACTGGCCGCGTAGAGCACCAGCTCGCGCTCGACCAGGGTCGGCACCGAGTGGTAGGGATTGAGGTCGATCAGGTCCTCGGACGGATTGCGCGGGTCCACCACGACCATGTCGTAGGTAACGCCCTTGGCCGCGAGCACCAGGCGTGCCCGATGGCACAGCACATCATCGACCGAGGAAAACAGTGTCAGCACGTTTCGCATGGATGCACCCGTGGCCTGCATCGGCCTGTCCGTAAGACTGGCTCCGCCAGCCCTCGCGATGCCGCCTGCCCCTCGCAGACGATTGTCGCGGTGCCCGAGTCTCGCATTTCCGTGAGCCGCCCGGCAATGGCACCGGGTCGATGCCGGGCCGGGCGGCACCCACCCGGCCGGCAGCCGTCAGTGGACGTCGCGCCAGTATTCCTTCTTCAGCAACCAGGCCAGGAAGGTCAGAAACACCAGGAACAGCAAGACCCAGACGCCCATCTGCTGACGCTTGAGCGCGGCCGGCTCGCCGACGTATTCCAGGAACGTGGTGATGTCGCGGACCGTCTGGTCGAACTGCTGCGCGTCCTGGGTGCCCGGGGTGGCGATCTCCAGATGCTCGACCACCGGATCGGCGCCCTCGGTCGCCTCGGCGTAGACCGGACGCTGCAGGCCTTGCATCTCCCACAGCGGGTTGGGCATTGAGGCGTTGGGGAACAACGCGTTGTTCCAGCCCAGCGGCCGGGTCTCGTCGAGATAGAACGACTTGAGATACGTGAAGATCCAGTCGGCACCGCGCACGCGGGCGATCAGGCTCAGGTCCGGCGGGGTCTGGCCGAACCACTTGGCCGCGTGCTCGGCCGGCATCGACGACAGGATGTGCTCGCCGTAGGCCGCGCCGGTGAGGTTGAGGTTGTTCATCACCTCGTCCTCGGTCAGCCCCAGATCCTGGGCCATGCGCGAGTAGCGCATGAACTTGAGCGAGTGGCAGCCCGCGCAGTAGTTCATGTAGGCCTGCGCGCCGCGCTGCAGCGAGGCGCGGTCCCCCAGGTCCGTGCCGGCATGCTGGACCGGTCCGCCGGCCGCGGCCAGCGCGCCGAACGACAGCAGCAGGCCGGCCGCCGCGACGGCGATGCGGGCAATGAGTCGGTTAGTCATGCATCGTCACCCGATCGGGCACGGCCTTGGTCCTGTCGAGCTTGGTCCACAGGGGCATCGTGATGAAGAAAGCGAAGTAGAGGAACGTCAGCACGCGACCGATGATCGTCTCGACCGGGTCGGTGCCCGGGCCGGCGCCGATCTTGCCCAGCCAGACGAAGCACACGGCCAGCAGCGCCAGCATGATCTTGGTCAGCGGGCCGCGGTAGCGGTGCGACTTGACCTTGCAGCGGTCCAGCCACGGGATCAGGAACAGGATCGCGATCGCGGCGAACATCACGATCACGCCACTGAGCTTGTGCGGCACCACCCGCAACATCGCGTAGTACGGCGTGTAGTACCACACCGGCTTGATGTGCTCGGGCGTGACCAGGTGGTTGGCCGCGGTGAAGTTGTCGTGCTCGAGGAACCAGCCGCCGAACGCCGGGGCGAAGAAGATGATGAACGCCGCGATGATCAGGAAGAAGCAGACGTAGAAGCCGTCCTTGACCGAGTAGTACGGATGGAACGGGATGCCGTCGGCCGGCGCGCTCTTCGACCAGCGGTTGCCCTTGGGGCCCTTCTTGATCTCCACGCCGTCGGGGTTGTTGGACCCCACCTCGTGCAGCGCGCCCAGGTGCAGCACGACCAGCAACAGCAGCACCAGCGGCAGCGCGATCACGTGCAGCGCGAAGAAGCGGTTGAGGGTGGCGTCGCTGGGCAGATAGTCGCCCATAATCCACTCGGTCAGGCCGTTGCCGATGACCGGGATCGCGCCGAACAGCGAGATGATCACCTTCGCGCCCCAGAACGACATCTGGCCCCACGGCAGCACGTAGCCCAGGAACGCCTCGGCCATCAGCACCAGGTAGATCAGCATGCCCAGGATCCACACCAGTTCGCGCGGCTTCTGGTAGGAGCCGTACATCAGACCGCGGAACATGTGGATGTAGACGACGATGAAGAACAGCGAGGCGCCGGTGCTGTGCATGTAGCGGATCAGCCAGCCCCACTCCACGTCGCGCATGATGTACTCGACCGAGGCGAAGGCTTCCGCCGCGCTCGGCTTGTAGTGCATCGTCAGGAAGATGCCAGTCAGGATCTGGTTGACCAGCACGACCAGCGACAGCACGCCGAAGATGTACCAGATGTTGAAGTTCTTCGGCGCGTAGTACTCGGTCATGTGCTTGCGGTACATCGGCATCAGTGCCGGTGCACGCTCGTTGACCCAGTTGAAGACGCCGGTGGCGCCGCGGACGAGGACATTGGCCATCACGCGGCTCCCTTCGGATCGACGCCGATGACCAGCGTGCTGTCGTCGACGTAGTGGTGCGGCGGCACCAACAGGTTGGTCGGCGCAGGCACGCCGTCGTAGACCCGGCCGGCCATGTCGAACTTCGACTTGTGACAGGGGCAGAAGTAGCCGCCCTTCCAGTCGGCGTCGAACGGCGCCGGACGGATCTCGGCGACCATCTCCGGCGAGCAGCCCAGATGCGTGCACAGGCCGACGAGCACCGAGATGTCGGGCTTGATCGAGCGCAGTTCCGGGTTCGCCTCGCGCACGTACGCCGGCTGCTGGTCGACGTTGCTCGACTCGGGATCCTTGAGCCTGTCGTCGAGCGTGGGCAGCGCGTCGAGAATCGCCTTGGAGCGCTTGACGATCCAGATCGGCTGGCCGCGCCATTCGGCGATCAGGCGCTGCCCTTCTTCGAGGGCGCTGATGTCGACAGTCACCGGCGCGCCGGCGAGCTGCGCACGTGCGCTGGGATTCCAGGACTTGATGAAGGGAATGGCCGTGATGCCCGCCCCCACCGCGCCCACGACCAGGGTGCTCGCGGTCAGAAACCTGCGCCGCCCCACATTGACTGGCTCATCCCCGCCGCCAGGTCCGATCACCGCTTCGTCGACCATCGGTACTCCGCAAAACTTCGGTAGCTACTGTGCGCTGGCTGCCACGGACCACCCCGTTCCGCGGGCGGCCGCATCGATGTGTGCCAGTGTAGCTGAACCCTGAATCGAGCGACAATTGGGTCGAAATGTCGCACCCGCGCCGCACTCAGCGGCTGGCGACCTGCCCGCGATAGCGCTCTGCGAGCGTGCCCACACGCTGCACGTAGCGCTGGGTTTCGCTGTAGGGCGGCACGCCCTTGTGGCGGTCGACCGCGCCTTCGCCGGCGTTGTAACCGGCCGCGGCCAGGGTCAGGTCGCCATCGAAGCGCCGCAGCAGCCAGGCCAGGTACGCGACGCCGCCGCGGATGTTCTGCTCCGGGTCGAAGGCATTGACCACGCCAAAGCGCCGTGCGGTCGCGGGCATGAGCTGCATCAGGCCCTGCGCACCGGCGCGCGAGAGCGCATTGGGGTTGAACGCCGACTCGGCATGCATGATCGCGCGCACGATCGCTTCCTCGACGCCGAACTCGCTGGCCGCACGCGCGACCTCGTCACGATAGGCCTCGCGGTTGAGCCGCACAGTGCCGAAGTTGACCCCCGGCGCCGCGCCGCAGGCGTAGCAGGTCTCGAAGAAGCTGTAGCGGATGGTGCGCACCGACGCCACCTGCGCACCGCCGGCCGGCCGGGTGCTGCTGTAATGGCGCACGCCGTCGCGGACATAGGAATAGACCTGGCCCTGCTGCAGCCGCCGCTGGCCCCCGCTACGGAACGGGGGCGCCGAGGGCGCCGGGGCCGGGCTGGCCGCGGCGACCGGCTTGGGCGTCGCACCGCCCATGAAGGTCGCCGGCGCGCCGCGATCGGCGCTGGCCGGTGCAGGTCCGGGCTGGGGCTTGGCCGTGGCGGCCCGGCGCGGCGCGGCCGGCGCACTGGCGACCGCGCGGCAGCTCGCACCCGAGACCCGCTTGCTGACGTACTGGGGGATGCCGTCGCCGCTGTCGCAGCGATACAGCGTGCTACCGGCGGCCGGGCAGGCCACCAGCAGACCAAGCATCGCGATGCGTCCCCATCCCCGTTTCACGCGGCGGAGTGTCGCGTCTTCGGGCAGCGTTGCCAAGTGCTTGATTGTGAACGGGCGGCCCGAGCGCCCGACGCGCCCGGTACACTTTGCGCCCCACCCGCCATCCGGCCCGGACTCAGCGCCGTCGCCCCGGACACGCCATGACCCAGCCCGCATCCCAGGCGCCCGTCGCGCCGACCCTCGACCTTCCCGTCCTGCCCGCCGACGGCGCACCCGCGCCCGGTGCGGTGCTGCCTGCACGCGGCAAGCTCTACATCCAGAGCCACGGGTGCCAGATGAACGAGTACGACTCGGCCAAGATGGCCGACGTGCTCGCCGCTGCCGAGGGCCTGGAACTCACCGACGATGTCGAGGAAGCCGACGTGGTGCTGGTCAATACCTGCTCGATCCGCGAGAAGGCGCAGGAGAAGGTGTTCAGCCAGCTCGGGCGCTGGAAGGCCCTCAAGCAGGGCGGCAAACCGGTGCTGATCGGCGTCGGCGGCTGCGTCGCGTCCCAGGAGGGCGAGGCGATCGTCAAACGCGCGCCGTACGTGGACCTGGTGTTCGGCCCGCAGACGCTGCACCGCCTGCCCGAGCTGATCCGCGCCAAGCGCGCGACCGGCCAGCCGCAGGTGGACATCAGCTTTCCGGAGATCGAGAAGTTCGACCGCCTGCCCGAGCCGCGCGCCGAAGGCCCGAGCGCATTCGTCTCGATCATGGAAGGCTGCTCGAAGTACTGCTCGTTCTGCGTGGTGCCCTACACCCGCGGCGAAGAGGTCAGCCGGCCGTTCGAGGACGTGCTGGTCGAGGTCGTGCAACTGGCCGGCCAGGGCGTGCGCGAGATCAACCTGCTGGGGCAGAACGTCAACGCCTACCGCGGGCCGATGGGCGACGACGAGGTGGCCGACCTCGGCCTGCTGATCCGCACGATCGCGCAGATCGACGGCATCGAGCGCATCCGCTTCACGACCTCGCACCCGCTGGAGTTCTCCGACTCGCTGATCGAGGCCTATCGCGACGTGCCGCAGTTGGCCAACTACCTGCACCTGCCGGTGCAGGCCGGCAGCGACCGCATCCTGTCGGCGATGAAACGCGGCTATACCGCGCTGGAGTTCAAGCAGAAGATCCGCAAGCTGCGCGCCGTGCGCCCGGACATCTCGATCTCCTCGGACTTCATCGTCGGCTTCCCGGGCGAGACCGAGGCGGACTTCGAGAAGACGATGAAGCTGATCGAGGACGTCGGTTTCGACCAGTCGTTCTCCTTCATCTACTCGCGCCGCCCGGGCACCCCGGCCGCCGATCTGGAAGACACGGCGACCCAGGCCGAGAAGCATGCCCGGCTCACGCGCCTGCAGGCGCACATCAATGCGTACGCAGCCGGGATCTCGCAGCGGATGGTCGGCAGCGTGCAGCGCGTGCTGGTCGAGGGCCCGTCGCGCAAGGACCCCAACGAACTGACCGGCAAGACCGAGAACATGCGCTCGGTGAACTTCCCCGCCCCGGCGCGCCTGATCGGCCAATTCGTCGATGTCGAGATCACCGCCGCGCTCAGCAACTCGCTGCGCGGCCGCGTGCGACTGAGCGAGGACGCCGCAGCCGCGTAGTGCGTCTTGTTGCGCCGCGGCGGCGGGTCAGTCGAGGCGCTTGCGGAATCGCGCGATCGCCAGCGCCATCGTGACCGCGGTGAACGCGCACAGCACCAGGATCGACGGCCACAACTCCCAGATGCTCGCACCACGCAGCATGATGCCGCGCACCAGGCGCAGGAACTGGGTCATCGGCAACGCCTCGGCGCCCCACTGCACCACGTCCGGCATGCCGGCGAACGGGAACATGAAGCCCGAGATCAGGATCGACGGCAGGAACACCAGCATCGCCACCTGGATCGCCTGGAACTGGGTGCGCGCATGCGTGGAGATCAGCAGGCCCATCGCCAGGTTGGCGAAGATCAACAGCAGCGAGGCCAGATAGACGTCGAGCAGGCTGCCGCGCAGCGGCACGTCGAAGAACCAGATGCCCAGCACCAGGATCAGCGTGGTCTGGATCAGCCCGATCGCCGCATACGGCAGCACCTTGCCCACCATCAGCTCGCCGCGCGCCAGCGGGGTGGCGATTAGCAGTTCCATGTTGCCGCGCTCGCGCTCGCGCACGATCGCCATCGCGGTGAACATGGTCATGGTCATCGTGAGGATGATGCCGATCAGCCCGGGCACGATGCTCACCGCCGAGCGCCGCTCGGGGTTGTAGAAACTCACGACCTCGATCGGCGGCGCAGCGCGCGTGGCCCGATGGCCGCCAGGGTCTTCGAGCGGCAGCTGTGCGATCTGGTTCGCGGCCGCCTGCACGACGGTGTCGGTGCCGTCGACCATGACCTGCATCGCCGGCCGGCCGTCGAGGATGCGGCGCTCGAAATCCGGCGGGATGGTGATCCCGACGCTGATCTCGCCCCGCCGCAGCATCTCGACCAGTTGCTGCGGGCTGTCGACAACCGCGATGGTGTCGACGACGCCGGTCGCCTGGAGATCCATGACCGCCGCGCGCGAGGTCGCGGTCACCGCCTGGTCGGCGATCGCCGCGTCGAGTCCGCGCGGGTTGTAGTTGATCGCGTAGCCGAACAGCAGCAGGTCGACGACCGGAATCATCACGATCATCACCAGGCTGATCCGGTCCCGGCGGATCTGCCGCAGCTCCTTGATCACCACCGCCCACAGCCGGCGCAGGGCGTTCATGCCGCGTCCTCCGTCCCGTCACGGCGGGTCGCGGCGACGAACACGTCCTCCAGGTTCGGCGTCGCCGGCCCCACCTCGGCCTCGAGCCCGGCGCCACGCAGCGCCTCGGCCAAGCCCCCGTCTCCACCTGCGCGGTCGCGCGCGAGCACGCGCAGGCTGTTGCCGATCTGCGCGACGCTGAGCACGTTGGGCAGACGGGCGAGCACCTGCTGCGCACGCCGCGGCTGCGCGGCGCGCACCTCGACACTGCGACCCGACAGTTCCGCCGCCAGGTCGCCCGGCGCACCGTCGGCGACCAGCACACCGCGGTCGAGAATCGCAATGCGGTGGCAGCGCTCGGCCTCGTCCATGTAATGCGTGGAGACCAGCAGCGTGGTGCCGCTGTCGGCCAGCTCGAAAAGCTTGTCCCAGAAGTCGCGCCGCGACTCGGGATCGACCGCGCTGGTCGGCTCGTCGAGAAACAACAACTCCGGCCGGTGGATCACCGCGCCGGCCAGCGCCAGGCGCTGCTTCTGGCCACCGCTCATCGTGCCGGCGAGTTGGCCCTGGCGGTCGGCGAAATGGTAGAGCTCGACCAGTTCGTCGACCCGGGCGCGCGCCTGCGCACGCGGCAGGCCGTAGACCGCCGCGAGAAACTCCAGGTTCTCGCGCACCGTCAGGTCCTCGAACAGCGAAAATTTCTGGGTCATGTACCCGATGCGCAGGCGCAGCGCGTCGGCCTGGTCGGGAATGCGCAGGCCGAGCACCTCGATGTCGCCCTCGCTCGGGGTCAACAGGCCGCAGAGCATGCGGATCGTGGTCGACTTGCCCGAGCCGTTCGGCCCGAGGAACCCGTAGACGCTGGCGCGCGGCACGGTCAGATCGACATGGTCGACTGCGACCAGCCCGCCGAAGCGCTTGACCAGGCCACGGGCGTGGACCGCGGCATCGCTGGCTGCCGCAGATGGCATTGCGCCCGTCGAAGGTCCATCGCCCATCGTCAGAACTCCACCCACAGCGGCAGGCCCGCCGGGAGGTCGTCGGCGTCTTCGAGCTCGACCTCGGCCAGATAGCTCAGGCGTGCGGCGTCCTTGCCGCTGAGCGCGTAGTAAGGCGTGAACGTCGGCTCGCTGCGCACCATGCGCACGCGCCCGGCGTAGACGCGCTCCCCTGCCGCACCGACGCGCACGGTGGCGCGATCGCCGACTTGCACACCGGGCCGCAGCGGCTCGGGCACGTAGACCCGCGCATAGGGCTGCGCACCGACCAGCAGCACCGCCAGCGGTGCGCCGACCGGGGCCTCGTCGCCGAGCCGGTACGGCAGGCTGTCCACCCGCCCCGCGCGTGGCGCGACGACATCCAACCGCCCGGTGCTGACCGACTGCGTCCGTGCCTGGGCCTGCGCGGCCTCGAGCGCGGCCTGGGCCTGCGCGATCTGCTCGGGGCGGGCGCCGTTCTGCAGCTCGGCCAACGCGGCCTGGGCGCCGGCGACCTGCGCCTGGGCGTTACCGGCCGCCGCGCGCGCGCGATCCACATCGGCGGCCGAGACCAGTTGCCGGCCGCCCAGCGGCTGCAACCGTTCGTAGTAGGCGCGCGCGTCGCGCGCCTGCGCCTGGGCAGCGGCGAGATTGGCCCGCGCCTGGTCGATGTCCTCGCGACGGGCGCCGTTGCGCAGTTCGTCCAGCGCCTCGCGCTGGCGTGCGACCTCGGCCTGGGCAGCCGCGAGCTGGGCATCGCCACGGGTCCGCTCCAGCGTCAGGATGCGCTCGCCGGCCTCCACGCGCTGGCCCTCGCGTACCGCGATCTCGGCGATGCGCTCGGCGGCCGGGGCCGGCAGCGTGATGCGGTCGTACTCCAGAGTGCCGAGCGCATGCGGCGGCTCCCGGCGGCAGCCGGCGACCAGCAGGACCACGAAGATGAGAATCGGGATCGGGGCGAGACGGGTCATGCGGGCAGCTCCAGGCCGCGATCGAGCAAGGCGAGCGCGTGCCGTCGGATGTCGTCGATCCCCAGCTCGTCGCTGGCGAACAATTGCCGCCAGATCGGCGTGCCGGCGGCGGGAAACAGCGTCAGCCCGACCAGCGAGACCATCAGCAGCCGCGGATCGAGCGCAGGATTGAGCCGGCCGGCCTGCTGCTCCTGGGCGAAGCGCGCGGCCATGAACGCGCTGATCTCCGGTGCCAGCCGAGTAACCAGCAGGTCGCGCAGGTCGCCGCCCTCGCTGACCACTTCGCGGATCCACAGCGCCGGCATCCACGGGTGCCGCGCGACCAGTGCGCACAGCAGCTCGACGAACGCGACCAGCACCGTGCGCAACGACGCGTCCGCCATGCCCAGCAGGGTGCCGCGGACTTCGTCGAACACCGGCATCAGCCGTTCGGCGATCACCGCATCGCGCAGGCCGGCGGCATCGCGAAAGTAGTAATGCAGCAGCGCCGGCGTCACCCCCGCCTCGGTGGCGATGTCGCGCAGCGAAGTCGCCGCGATGCCGCGGCGCACGTAGCAGGCGAGCGCGGCGTCGAGCGCGCTGCCGCGCCGGTCGGTGTCGCCGGCGGGCGGACGCCCTGGCGTCCGGGCGGGATCGGAGGAGCGGGATCTGGCCATGCCGGCGATATTAATTGACTAATCAATTAATGCTCGAATGCGCGCTGAATCCCGCGCTGCGACGGCACCCGGCATGGCGATGCGCTACCCTGCGCGCCCTATGCAGACCAGCCCCCAGACCGACTTCGTCCTCGAACCGGACGACACCGAGCGCCTCGCCAACCTTGCCGGCCCGTTCGACGGCCACTTGCGCCAGATCGAATTGCGCCTGGGCGTGGAGATCGCCAACCGCGGCCACGTGTTCCGGATCACCGGCCGCGACCGCGATGTGGTCGCACGCGCCGAAGCTTTTGTGCGCGCGCTCTATGACGAGACCGAGACCGAGACGCTCGACAGCCAGGCCGTGGCGATGCGGCTGTCGGACGCCAACGTGGCGCGCGACGAGGACGTCGTGCCGCAGGAGGTGGCCGTCCGGGTCAAGCGCGGCACGGTCCGCGGGCGCGGCGCCAACCAGGCTCGCTACCTGCACCGCATCGCCACCCACGACATCAACTTCGGGATCGGCCCGGCAGGCACCGGCAAGACCTTCCTCGCGGTGGCGATGGCGGTCGAGGCGCTCAACGAATCCAAGGTCCAGCGGCTGGTGCTGGTGCGCCCGGCGGTCGAGGCCGGCGAGAAGCTGGGCTTTCTGCCCGGCGACCTGAGCCAGAAGGTCGATCCGTACCTGCGCCCGCTCTACGACGCGCTGTACGAGATGCTCGGCGTGGAGAAGGTCGCCAAGCTGCTGGAACGCAACGTCATCGAGATCGCGCCGCTGGCCTACATGCGCGGGCGCACGCTCAACGATGCGTTCGTGATCCTCGACGAGGCGCAGAACACCACGATCGAGCAGATGAAGATGTTCCTGACCCGCCTGGGCTTCGGCTCGACGGCCGTGGTCACCGGCGATCTGACCCAGATCGATCTGCCCAAGCACGTGAAGTCCGGCTTGCGCGACGCGCTGGACGTGCTGCGCGAGGTCGAGGGGGTGAGCTTCACGTTCTTCGAGGCGCGCGACGTCGTGCGCCACCCGCTGGTTGCGCGCATCGTCGGCGCCTATGAGCGTCGCGATGCCAGTGACGCGGCGACCGGACCGGCCTGAGCCATGCCCCTGCGGCGCGCCTGTGCACTCGTCTTGGCATCCGCGCTGCCCTGGGCCGGCGCAGCGCAACCGCACGTCACCGACATGCACCCCGAAAGGCGGATCGCCACGGCCAGCCGCATCACCCCCCCTTGCCTGTCGATCGAAATCGAGACGGCCCGGGTGAGCCTGCCGCTGGCGGCGCTCGAACATGCGGTCGCGGCGCGACCGCAGCTCCCGCAGGACGAAAGCGATCGCGTGGCCGACCTCGAGGCCCCACTGTGGCGCGACGAGTCCGAACGCCTCGCACTGATCCGAGGCAATCGCGCGGCCGAGCTTCTGGCCTCGTCCCGGCTGCCAGGATACGACCGCTACGGCTGCCTGCGCGTGGCGCTGGACGACGTACCGGGCGATGCGCGCTACTTGATCAGTGCGATGCTCGAGAGCGGCGACGCCGCGGTGTGGCATTCCGGCGAGGCTAGCCTGCGCGATGCGGTCTTGGTCACACGCACCGATTACTGTCCGGAACGGGGCCCCATGGGGGCCGTGCTCTATCGGCTGGACGAGGGCGAACGCCCGTTCCTGATGCTGGTCGAATGGATCGCCTGACCGCCCGCCCCTCGATTTTCCTGCCTGCACGAGACCTGCCATGACCAAGGCCGCGCCCCATCTCGACATCGCCGTCGGCTATGCGCTGCCGCGCAAGGGCATCCCCTCGGCCGCCAGCTTCCGCCGCTGGGCGAGCGCCGCCCTCGACGGCAGGATCCGCGAAGCGGACCTGGCCATTCGCGTGGTCGACGCGGACGAGGGCCGTGCGCTCAACCGCCACTACCGCGGCAAGGACTACGCGACCAACGTGCTGAGTTTCCCGGCCGAGCTTCCCGAGGGGTTGCCCGAAGGCGTGCGTTTGCCGCTGCTGGGCGATCTGGTGATCTGCGCGCCGGTGGTGGCGCGCGAGGCCGACGAACAGCGCAAGCGCCCCAACGACCACTACGCCCACCTGACCGTGCACGGCGTGCTGCATCTGCTGGGCTGGGACCACGAGAACGACAAGGACGCCGAGGCGATGGAACAGCTCGAGCGCGAGGTCCTCGCCTCGCTCGGCATCGACGACCCCTACCGGCTGCCCGGCTGAGCAGCCGGCCCGTGCGCGGCGCTCAGAGGCAGTCGACCAGCCCGTCGAAGATCGAGTGCCCGCCCGGGAGCACGGCGTGCAGCGCGTCCCCAGCGGCCACCGCGTCGAGCATCGCCGGCAGCGTGGCGCCGGCCGCCAGCGGGGTGTGGCAGTGCCAGGCCTTCGGCTGCACGACGATCCGGCCCGTGCGCGCCACCAGAAACTCGTCGCTGGCCGCGAAGCTCCACACGCACATGCCGATCCGCCCGTCGTCCCGGCGCACCGAGCATTCGAAGCGCAGTGGCTGAATGTTGGTGTATTCGCCCTCGCAGAAGGTGTCGCCGCAGACCTGGTCGAACTGCCGCGGCAATTGGTAGGTCATCGCGTACCAGGCTTCGACCAGCGCGTCGTCGCCGCGGGCGTAGGTCGCGGCGTCGATATACGGCCCGTCCAGGCGCGCCTGGGCGCTGGCCAAGCCAGGCAGGACGAGCACGGCGGCCAGCGCAAGGGCGGCCAGGCGGGCGGGACGGATTGCAGCAGGCATGTCGGTGCTCCTGAATGGATGTGTGGCCAGCATCGCAGCCAGCCGCGTACCGCCGCGATCGGGCATCGTCGCGGCGCGGCGTCGGACATCGCCGCACCCGGCGCCGGAGTTCCGGCCGTGACGGCCGCCTGGACATCGGCGGCGGCGGACGCGCTAGACTTTCGCCGCACGCCCCACCATCGCCCCTCCCCCCTGGGGCGCCCATACCAACGCAATGTCAGAAGACGACAGTAGTCAAACCGCCACCGAGCCTCACGAAAAACGCCGCAGCTGG
Source organism: Luteimonas sp. TWI662 (assembly GCF_039673825.1). Classification (NCBI taxonomy): domain Bacteria; kingdom Pseudomonadati; phylum Pseudomonadota; class Gammaproteobacteria; order Lysobacterales; family Lysobacteraceae; genus Luteimonas; species Luteimonas sp. TWI662. The sequence goes on from NZ_JBDJMI010000009.1 coordinate 81,009, forward strand.
CTGGACCGGATCAGTTCGGCGATCTCCGGCGAGCCCACCAACCGCGAGGACCTGGTGGAGTTGCTGCGGGACACGCATGCCGACGGCCTGATCGACGCCGACACGCTGCGCATGTTCGAAGGCGCGCTGAGCATCTCCAGCAAGACGGTCGGCGATGTCATGGTGCCGCGTGCGCAGATGGTCGCGCTGCCGGCCGACGCCAAGTTTCTGGACCTGATGAAGCAGGTGGTCGAATCGGGCCATTCGCGCTTTCCGGTGCACGGTGACGACAAGGACGAGGTGCTCGGCATCCTGCTCGCCAAGGACCTGCTGCGCGGCGTGGTCGCCGACAACGGCCCCGGTTCGATCCACGAGCTGCTGCGCCCGGCGGTGCTGATCCCCGAGTCCAAGAAACTCAATGTGCTGCTGCGCGAGTTCCGGCTCTCGCGCAATCACATGGCGATCGTCATCGACGAGTACGGCGGTGTCGCCGGGCTGGTGACGATCGAGGACGTGCTCGAAGAGATCGTCGGCGAGATCGACGACGAACACGACGACGCCGAGGACCCGAATGCGCTGATCGCCGCCCAGGCCGATGGCCAGTTCGCGGTCAGCGCACTGACCCCGATCGCCGACTTCAACGAGCGCTTCGGCGCCGACTTCGACGACGACGAGTACGACACCATCGGCGGGGTGATCATCGGCGCGATCGGCCACCTGCCCGAGGTCGGCGAGGAGCTGGCACTGGGCCGGTTCGCCTTCCGCGTCACCGATGCCGACTCGCGCCGGCTGCATGCGCTGCACGTCAGCGTGCATGCCCAGGACTGAGGCGCCGCACACGTCCGTCGCACGCGCGTGGCGACGGGCGTTCGCGCTGCTGCTCGCGCTGATCGCCTGGCCGGCATTGGCCCAGGTCGGGAGCGACGCCCCGCGGGTCGGTGTGGCGACGATGCAACCGGGCGAAGTGTTCTTCGAACGCTTCGGCCACAACGCGATCGTGATCGACGACCCGGCCGCCCCCGGCCCGGTGTCCTACAACTTCGGTTTCTTCGACCCGTCGGAGCCCGACTTCGTCGCGCGCTTCGTGCGTGGCGACATGCGCTATCAGCTCGCCGCGCTGCCGCTGGCCGACGACCTGGCCTACTACCGAGATGTCGGGCGCGGGGTGTCGATCCAGTGGCTGGACCTCGATCCGGCCCAGGCCCGGCATCTGGCGACAGCTCTGGCCTGGAATGCGCGTCCCGAGAACGCGCATTACCGCTACGACTACTTCACCGACAACTGCTCGACGCGCGTGCGCGACGCGCTCGACGACGCCTTGGGCGGATTGCTGCACCGGCAACTGCAGGGGCGTTCGCGGGGCAACACCTTCCGCGGCGATGCGGTCCGACTGGCCTCGCCGGCACCATGGATGTGGCTGGGCTTCGATATCGGCCTGGGCCCGGCCGCCGACCGGCCGAACGCGTTGTGGCAGGACATGTTCGTGCCGATGCGGCTGGCCGAAGCGCTGCGCGGCATCCGCCATGCCGACGGCCGGCCGCTGGTCGCCGAGGAAGTCGAGGTGCTGCCGCACCGCCAGCCAGCCGAACCGCCCGAGCGCGCGCGCCAATGGTGGCCGTGGCTGCTGGCGGGCCTGCTGCTGGGCGCCGCTGCCTTCGGGCTGGGGCGGCGCGCACCGCGCGCGCTGGCCGCAAGCGCGCTCGGGTTCTGGATGCTCTGCGCGTTGCTGGGCGCGGTGATGCTGTTCCTGTGGCTCGGCACCGAGCACGTGTTCGGCTGGCGCAACCACAACCTGCTGCTGTTCAACCCGCTGTGCCTGCTGTTGCTGCCGGGCGGCTGGCGGCTCGCGCGCGGCCGCGCGCCTGGGCGTCTGTTCGCGGTGGTGCTGCCGATGGTCGCCGCGCTCGGCATCGTCGCCTTGTTCCTGCACTGGCTACCGGTGCTGCCGCAGCGCAACGCGGCCTGGCTGTCGCTGGTGCTGCCGGTGCATGTCGCCCTGCTTGCGGCGCTGCGCGCCAAGCAGCCGCCCGCCCTCCCCTAGGCCCGCCCGCACCCGCGACCGGACGGCTGCGGCTCGCAGCCCTGTTCGCTACCGCATCCCGGATGCCGCGCCCGCTGCGCCGCATACGTATGCAGCCACGGCGCCTGGGACCTGCGTGACAGAATCGGGACGACCGCACGCGAATGCGCTTGGGAGGGCGCTGCACATGTCGAACCGGTTCACGCTCTGTCTCGCCCTGCTGCTGCCGCTGTCGGCGTTTGCGAATCCTTCGTCCGGATCGGCCGCCCGCGTCACCTCGCCCGACGCGACGATCGCCGTCGAAGTCACGACCGACAACGAAGGCCGCGCCAGCTACCGCATCAGTCGGGCCGGTCGACCGGTGATCGCTGATTCGCGCCTGGGCATGCTGTTCGCCGACGCGCCGAAGTTCGAACGCAATCTCGCCATCGTCGACCAGCGCACGCGCAGCCATGACGAGGCCTGGGAGTTGCCGTGGGGCGAGCGCCGGCACATGCGCGACCACCACAACGAACTGCGCGTCACCTTCGCCGAGACCAGCGGCGCCAAGCGCCGTTTCGACGTGGTGTTCCGCGTGTTCGACGATGGCGTCGGTTTCCGCTACGACTTTCCCGACCAGCCAGGGCTGCGCCGCCTGGCGATCAGCGAAGAGCTGACCGAATTCGTCGTCGCCGATGCGGCGACGGCCTGGTGGATCCCGGCCTTCGAGTGGAACCGCGAGGAGTACCTCTACCACCGCACCCCGATCGAGCAGGTCGGCGACGCGCAGACGCCGATCACGCTGCGCACCGATGCCGGCCTGCATCTGTCGATCCACGAGGCGGCGCTGGTCGACTACTCGGGCATGAACCTGACCCGCGTCGACGGCCGCAAGCTCAAAGCTGCACTGACGCCGGGCATCGGCGAGGCCAAGGTCGAAGTCGCCGCGCCGTTCGCAACGCCGTGGCGCACCATCCAGATCGCCGATCGCGCCGGTGGCCTGGTCGAGTCGGGACTGATCCTCAACCTCAACGCGCCCAACGCACTCGGCGACGTCTCCTGGATCCAGCCGATGAAGTACGTCGGCATCTGGTGGGAGATGCACCTCGACCGCAAGACCTGGGCCTCGGGCCCCAAGCACGGCGCGACCACCGCCCACGCCAAGCGCCACATCGACTTCGCCGCCGCCAACGGCCTGGGCGGCGTGCTGGTCGAAGGCTGGAACGTCGGTTGGGATGGCGAGTGGTTCGGCAACGGCGAGACCTTCAGCTTCACCCGCGCCTACCCCGACTTCGACCTCGAAGAAGTCACCCGCTATGCGCGCGAAAAGGGCGTGATGCTGATCGGCCATCACGAGACCTCGGGCAATGCCGCGCATTACGAACAGCAGCTCGACGACGCGTTCGACCTGTACGCGCGCCTGGGCGTGCACGCGGTCAAGACCGGCTATGTCGCCGACGCAGGACAGGCCAAGGTGCGCGATGCCCAGGGCCGGCTCCGCTACGCCTGGCACGAGGGCCAGGCGATGGTGCGCCACCACCAGCGGGTGGTCGATGCTGCCGCCAAGCGCCATATCGCGGTCAATCCCCACGAGCCGGTCAAGGACACCGGACTGCGCCGCACGTATCCCAACCTGATCACGCGCGAGGGCGCGCGCGGGATGGAGTTCAACGCCTGGGGCAATCCCGGCAACCCGCCCGCACACGAGGCCACGCTGGTGTTTACGCGACTGCTGGCCGGGCCGATGGACTTCACGCCCGGCGTGTTCGGCATGGACGCCAAGTCCGGCGAGCCGATGGCCAGCACGCTGGCCAAGCAACTGGCGCTGTACGTGGTGATCTACAGCCCGCTGCAGATGGCGGCCGACCTGCTCGAGCATTACGAGGCGCGTCCCGAGGCCTTCCAGTTCATCCGCGACGTGCCGGTCGACTGGGAGGACACCCGCGCGGTCGCCGGCGAGGTCGGCGAGTATGCGGTGATCGCGCGTCGCGCCCGCGATGGCGACGACTGGTACCTGGGTGCGGTCACCGACGACGCCGCGCGCACCATCGAAGTCCCGCTGGACTTCCTGGCCGCCGGCCGACGCTACACCGCGCAGATCTACCGCGACGGCGACAACGCCGGCTGGCGCGACGACCCCCACGACCTGGTGATCGAAACGCGCAGTGTCGATGCCGGCGACACCCTGTCGGTCCGACTGGCCCCTGCCGGCGGCCTGGCCGTCCGCCTCGTCGCCCTCTAAACAAAACCGGGGTCAGAGTGCAATGTCTCGCCACGCGGCGGGAAATTGCACTCTGACCCCGGTTTCGCGGAGGATGCGTCGATGAGCGATTCTCCTGCGACCAATCCGCCGAGCGTGGTGAACTGCGCGGTCTACGGCCCCGGCGGCAAGCGCGACGTCGCGTTGGCCGATGTTGGGGAGGCGCTGGTTGACGACCCGTCGTGCTTTGCCTGGATTGGTCTCTACGAACCCGACCAGAGCGTGCTGGCGCAGTTGCAGGCCGAGTTCGACCTGCACGACCTGGCGATCGAGGATGCCGGCAAGGCGCACCAACGCCCGAAGATCGAGGCCTACGGCGATTCGCTGTTCATCGTCGCCAACACCGCGCAGGCGGTCGACGAGCGCATCGCCTACGGCGAGACCCACCTGTTCCTCGGCGCCCGCTACCTGGTGACCGTGCGCCACGGCGCCTCGTTGTCGTATGCGCCGGCCCGCCGTCGCCTGGAGCGCGAACCGGCGCTGCTGGCGATGGGGCCGTCGTCGGCGCTGTACGCGGTGCTCGATGCGATCGTCGACAACTACTTGCCGGTGGTCGAGGAGTTCCGCACCACGCTCGACGCGCTCGAGCGCCACATCGTCAGCGCGCAGTTCCATCGCCGCATCCTGATCCGCCTCTACGAGCTCAAGCGCGAGCTGACCTGGATGCGGGTCGCGGCCACGCCGCTGCAGGACGTGCTCTCGCAACTGATGCGCAACACCGGGCCGCTGGTCCCCGCCGACATGAAGCCCTACATCCGCGACGTGCTCGACCACTCCGCCCGCATCAACGAAACCGTCGACGCCTTGCGCGACATGCTCGGCACTGCGCTGGCGGTGAACCAGGCGCTCGTCACGCTGACCCAGGGCGAGATCGTCAAAAAGCTCGGCGCCTGGGCCGCGCTGCTCGCCGCACCGACGCTGATCACCAGCTGGTACGGCATGAATTTCCACAACATGCCCGAGCTCGACGAGCGCTACGCCTACCCGCTGTTGATCGGCGGCACGGCCGTGGTCATGGGCCTGCTCTACCGGATGTTCAAACGGGCGGGCTGGCTGTAGCGCCGACGCTTGGGCAGCGCCAAAGGCCGCCCGCGGCCGGCGCTACGCCGGCCACAAGCGCGTGAGCGCCTCTCGGATCGCCAGCCCGCCGCCGCCGATCAGCACCGCGAAGTAGACGATCGTCAGCACATTGGCCAGGTGGCCCAGCAGCACCATCATGCCGTCGCGCTGCAGCAGGCCGATCGCCAGGCACATCAGCGCCACGCCGGGCACGGTGTTGCTGAAGGGGATGAAGCCGAACGGGGCCATCAGCAGCACCGCGCCCAGGATCAGCGCCGCGTCGTTGAACAGCCCGATGCCGCGGCCGTGGGTCAGGCCGGCCAGACGGCCGGGCCGGGTGATGCGCTCCAGCCGGCGCACCCACCGCAATCCGGCGTCGAGCGCGCCGCGCATGCGCCCGGCCGGCACCGAGCGGCGACGCACCGCGGCCGGCAGCCACAAGGGCCGCCCCATCATCCGGGCCACGCCGACCAGGACGATGACCGCGCCGAACACTGTGCTGACGCCCGGAATCGAGACCGGGATCAGGAAGACCAGGGTCAGCAGGATCACCAGCAGCAGCATGCCCTGCGCGCCAAGTTCGTCGACCAGGGGGCCGACCTGTACATCGCCGTCGGGCAGCCCCGCGATCAGCGACTGCAACTGCTCGCGCAGCGACGCCTCCATCGGTGCGTTCATCGTCGGGCGACCGGTCGGCGCCCCTGGGGCGTGCGCGGGGCGGGCGGCAGAATCGGGGGCACTGGGGAGGTCCGGCTCGGAAGGCGCGTCATCCTAGCAGGCGCTTCGCCCGGCCCCATTCACCCTTCGGGCGCGCCGTCTAAGACGAAAGTCGTAAGCCTTCGCGCCGCGATCGGCGTCGATCCGCATTGACCGCGCCGTCCCCCGGCGCGACCCTGTGCGCGGTCTTTCCGGGGAATCGCTATGAAGGGTGTCGTCAACCACGTCGTCTGGGGCGCGGTCGCGCTGCTGGGCGCCGCCTGCATGGGCGTCGTCGCCCTGCGCCAAGGCGAACAGATCAGCGCGTTGTGGATTGTGGTCGCGGCGGTCTCGATCTATCTGGTCGCCTATCGCTACTACAGCCTGTACATCGCCAAGAACGTGATGGGGCTGGACGTGCGCCGCGCAACGCCCGCGCACGTCAACAACGACGGTCTGGATTACGTACCGACCAACAAGCACGTGCTGTTCGGGCACCACTTCGCTGCGATCGCGGGTGCTGGTCCGCTGGTCGGCCCGGTGCTGGCGGCGCAGATGGGCTACCTGCCCGGCATGCTGTGGCTGATCGTCGGCGTGGTGCTGGCCGGCGCGGTGCAGGACTTCATGGTCCTGTTCGTGTCCACCCGCCGCAACGGCCGCTCGCTCGGCGACCTGGTGCGCGAGGAGATGGGCCAGGTGGCCGGCACCATCGCGCTGTTCGGCGCCTTCATGATCATGATCATCATCCTGGCGGTGCTGGCGATGATCGTCGTCAAGGCGCTGGCCGAGAGCCCATGGGGCATGTTCACGGTGATCGCGACGATGCCCATCGCGATCTTCATGGGTCTGTACATGCGCTACATCCGACCCGGCAAGATCGGCGAGATCTCGGTGGTCGGCATCGTGCTGCTGCTGGGCGCGATCTGGCTGGGCGGCAAGGTCGGCGCCCACCCGACCTGGGGCCCGGCGTTCACCTTCACCGGCACCCAGATCACCTGGATGCTGATCGGCTACGGCTTCGTCGCCGCGACGCTGCCGGTGTGGCTGCTGCTGGCGCCGCGCGACTACCTGTCGACGTTCCTCAAGATCGGCGTGATCGTTGCGCTGGCGATCGGCATCGTCATCGCCAGCCCCGAGGTCACCTCGCTGAAGATGCCGGCGTTGACCGAGTTCGCGTCCACCGGCGACGGCCCGGTCTGGAAGGGCGGCCTGTTCCCGTTCCTGTTCATCACCATCGCCTGCGGCGCGGTGTCGGGCTTCCACGCGCTGATCTCCTCGGGCACCACGCCGAAGCTGCTCGCCAACGAGACCCACGCCCGTTACATCGGCTACGGCGGCATGCTGATGGAATCGTTCGTGGCGATCATGGCGCTGGTCGCGGCCTCGATCCTCGATCCGGGCATCTACTTTGCGATGAACAGCCCCGCGGCGATCGTCGGCACCGACGTGCACAGCGCGGCGGCGGCGGTGAGCCAGATGGGCTTTGTGATCACCCCCGAGGCGCTGGAACTCAAGGCCCAGCAGATCGGTGAGCACACCATCATCTCGCGCGCCGGCGGCGCGCCGACGCTGGCGGTGGGCATCGCGGTGATCCTGCACGACGCCCTGCCCTTCACCGGCGAGGCGGCGATGGCGTTCTGGTACCACTTTGCGATCCTGTTCGAGGCGCTGTTCATCCTGACCGCGGTGGACGCGGGCACGCGTGCGGGCCGGTTCATGCTGCAGGACCTGCTCGGCAACTTCGTGCCGGTGCTGCGCAAGACCGACAACTGGGGCGCCAATGCCCTGGGCACGGCCGGCTGCGTGGCGCTGTGGGGCTACTTCCTCTATCAGGGCGTGGTCGATCCGCTGGGCGGCATCAACACCTTGTGGCCGCTGTTTGGCATCGCCAACCAGATGCTGGCCGGTATCGCGCTGATGCTGTGCACGGTGGTGTTGTTCAAGATGAAGAAGGACCGCTATGCGTGGGTGACGGTCGTGCCGGCGGTGTGGTTGCTGATCTGCACCACCGCGGCGGGCCTGATCAAGCTGTTCGACCCCAAGCCGGCCGTCGGCTTCCTCGCCCAGGCCAGCCACTACAAGGCGGCGCTGGCCAACGGCGAGCTGCTGGGCGCGGCCAAGACCGCCGGCCAGATGCAGCAGGTGGTCGTCAACGCCTACGTCAACGCGGGCCTGACGGCACTGTTCCTGTTCGTGGTGTTCAGCACGCTGTTCTTCGCGATCCGCGCGATCGTACGTGCCCGCCGCGTGGCCACGCCGACCGCGCGCGAGACCCCGTACGTCGAGCTCTCGCCCGACCAGCAGAAGGCCTGGCTGTGATGCGGGCCGTCGCCGGAGCGATGCGCTGATGGCCGGCACCCTGGTCCCGGTCGACTACTTCGCCACACACAAACGTGTGTGGCGAAGAGTGGTGCAGACCGCGCGGCTGTGCTGCGGCGTGCCCGACTACGACAACTACGTCCGCCACATGCTCGAGAAGCATCCCGATCGCGAACCGATGGACTACAAGACCTTCTTTCGCGAACGCCAGGAAGCCCGCTTCGGCGGGCGCAGCGGTTTCCGCTGCTGCTGACCCCACCCTGCAAACCGGGGTCAGAGTGCAATTTCGTGAGCGAAATGCACTCTGACCCCGGTTACTACTCCGGTTATTGACCGGCCATGACGCGCAGGATCTGGCCGACGAAGTAGGCGATCACCGTACCGGTGGCGTAGCCGACGGTGCCCAGGAGGACGCCAACGGGCGCGAGCGTGGGGTGGAAGGCTGCGGCGATGACGGGCGCCGAGGCAGCCGCGCCGACATTGCCCATCGAGCCGACGCCGATGTAGAACATCGGGGCCTTGACCAGGCGGGCCGCCCCCCAGATCACCAGCACGTGGACCACCATCCAGATCGCGCCGATCGCGAGCAGTTCGAGTCGGTCGAACAACTTGGTGAAGTCCATCTGCATGCCGATGCAGGCGATGAGGAAATAGAGCAGCACCGTGCCCAGCCGCGAGGCGCCGGCGCTTTCGAGGTTACGGGCGCGCGTGAAGCTCAGGCTCAGGCCAGCGCCGGTGGCGATGAGGATCACCCACACGAAAGCCGAATCGAGGCTGTACTGCGCGGCGTTCTCGACATTGGCGGCGAACCACGCCGCCAGCGGTGTGGCGATCGCGTGCGCCACACCGACGATGCCGAACGCCACCCCGATAATGACCATCAGGTCGGTGAGCGTCGGGATCCGCGCATTGGCGGCCTCGAATGCCGCCATCTTCGCCTTCATCTCGTCGATCGCGCGCGTGTCGGCGCCCGAGCGCGCGTCGATCTGGGCCGAGCGATTGGCCAGGAACAGCAGCGTCGCCATCAGCGCGCTGGCCATCGCGACGTCGACCACCGCGAACTGACCGAACAACGTCGCATCGACCTGATAGACCTCGCGCATCGCGACCATGTTCGCGCCGCCGCCCACCCAGCTGCCGGCCAGCGCCGCCATGCCTTTCCAGGTGTCGCCGGCGACGGCCGGCGGATGCACCCACTCCATGATCTGGAACGACACGATCGCGCCCAGCACCAGACCGACGGTGCCGGCCACGAACACGAACAGCAGCCGGGGCCCGAGCTTGAGAATGCCTTTGAGGTCGATCGACAGCGTCAGCAGCACCAGCGCCGCAGGCAGCAGCACGCGGCTGGCGACCGGGTTGTAGAGGCTGTTGTGCTCACCGTCGATCAAGCCGACCGTGTTGTAGAACGCCGGGACGAAGTAGCACAGCAGCAGCGCCGGCACCCAGGTGAAGAACTTCTTCCAGAACGGCGTCGGTCCGCTGGCCAGCCAGAAGATCAGCCCCAGCGTCGCAGCGATCAGGCCGAACATGACGATGTCGCTGGTGATCAGCGCGGTGGAAGGTGCAGCGGAGTCGATCGCCATGCGGTCGGACCTTCAGACAAAAGGAGGCGGGAGAAACGGCATCGCGCCCCGCGGCGGGCCCGGCGCGGTGCGAGGCGGGCGGGCGGTAGCGCAAAGGGGGACGCCCAGGGCGCACGGGCGCGGGGGAGCGTGAGCCAGGCGGTGACGGTGTCGTGCCACAGCACGCTGTTGTGCGGCTTGAGCACCCAGTGGTTCTCGTCGGGGAAGTACAGCAGCTTCGATTCGATGCCCTTGCGCTGCAGCGCGGTGAACGTCGACAGGCCCTGGTCCACCGGCACGCGATAGTCCTTTTCGCCCTGCACCACCAGCATCGGCACCTTCCAGTTGGCGACGTGGTTGACCGGGTTGAAGCGCTCGTAGTTCTTGGGCTGGTCGAACGGCGTGCCCTGGTTCTCCCATTCGGTGAACCACAGCTCCTCGGTCACGTAACCCATCGAGCGGGTGTCGAACACGCCGTCGTGGTTGACCAGGCACTTCCAAGGCGAATTGCCGCTGCGGTCGAACCAGTTGCCGGCGATCCAGTTGATCATGTAGCCGCCATAGCTGGCACCCAGCGCGCAGGCGCGGTCCCCGTCGAGGAAGGCGTACTTGTGCTGCGCCGCCGCCCAGCCTTTTTGCAGATCCTCGAGCGGCTTGCCGCCCCAGTCGCCGCTGATCGCGTCGGTGAACGCCTGGCCGTAGCCGGTGGAGCCGTGGAAGTCGATCATCACCACCGCATAGCCCTGCCCCGCATAGGTCTGCGGGTTCCAGCGGTAGCTCCAGCCGTTGCCGAAGCTGCCCTGCGGGCCGCCGTGGATCAGGAACGCGACCGGATAGGTCTTCCCCTCCTGATAGTTCCAGGGCTTGACCACATAGCCATAGACGGTCTCGTTGCCTGCGCCCTTGAACGAGAACTGCTCGTAGTCGCCGAAGGCAACATCGGGCAGGCGCTCGGCGGCGGTGGGGGTGATCTGGCGCAGTTGCGTATCGGCGCCCAGCGACTGCAGCGAACCGGTGTAGAGGGTATCGCCACTGCGGATCGAATTGCGGCTCAGCGCGATGGTGTCGCCCGCAATCGCGAACGCGGAGATCGAACCATCGGCGATGAGCTTGGTGACCTCGCCGGTGGCGACATCGACGCGGAACAGCGGGTATTCGCCGGTGTCCTGCGCAGCGACATACAGCGTGCGGCCATCGGCCGACGGCTGCAGGCTGCTCGGCGAGCGGTCCCACTGCGGCGCGATCTCGCGCGCCTGGCCGCTGGCGACATCCAGCGCCATCAGCGCGTAGCGGTCGGCCTCGAAGCCCGGTCGCTTCATCGCGCGGTAGAACAGCGTGCGGCCATCGGCGCTGAACACCGGGCCGGCATCCCAGGCCGGGTTCGATGCGGTCAGATTGACCGGCGCGGCATCGCCGGCAGCGTCGATGCGGTAGAGATCGAAGTTAGTCGACCACGGCGCCTCACGACCCGCGACCTTGACGCTGGCCACGACCGAGCGGCCGTCCGGGGCCCAAGTGTAATCCTCCGCGCCGCCGAAGGGCTTGGACGGGATATCGCCTTGCAGTGCATGCCCCAGCGCACGCACGGTGGCGACCGGGCGCGCACCTGCGGCCGGCAGATCGGCGACGAACAGGCGGCTCATCGTGCCGTCCTTCCAGGTGTCCCAGTGGCGCACGAACAGTTGGTCGTAGACCACGCCGCTGGCCTTGGCGTCCTTCTGCTCGCCGAGCTTGCGCTGGGTGCACGCCAGATCGGCCGCGCAATCACCGAAGGTGTCGGCGCTGAAGGCCACGCGACGGCCATCGGGCGACACCTGGAAGCTGCCGATGTCCACTGCGACGTCGGTCAACTGGCGCGGGGCGCCGCCGCCCAGCGGCATCGCGTAGACCTGTGAGCTGCCGTGCTTACCGCTGAGGAAGTAGACCGTCTGACCATCGGCCGACAACGCAGGCGAGTTGACGTTCCAGCCATCTGGCGTGATCCGCTTCGGCGGCGCCAGGTCACGAGTCACCAGGTTGCGCGCGTAAAGCGCCGTGGTCGCCTTGCCCGAATCGAAATCCAGCGTGCGCTGGGCAAAGACCAGTTGGCGGCCATCGGTGGTCAGCAACGGCGAGGACACACGGTCGAGCTTGACCAGATCACGGACGTCGAGCCCGCGCTCCTGGGCGGCAGCCGGCAATACGGCGAGCAGACACAACGACAGCAGGGCGGGACGCAATGGCATGGGACGGGCTCCGGGCAAAGAGTCCGCATGGTAGGCCGGTGCCGCCGGGCTGGCAAAGCGCCGGACGGCGCCCCGCATGTGCAGGGCGCTGCATGACCGGGCGTCCTGCCGGCGCCGGCCCGTATTCATTCCTTCGCGGTGGCGCCGCCTAAATGGGTGGACAGGAACGCGAGCAATTGGGTGTAGAACGCGCGTTTGTTCTCGGGCTTGTAGAAGCCGTGTCCCTCTTTGGCGACATACAAGGTCTCGACCGGCACCTTGGCTGCCCGCAGCGCACGCTCCATCCGGCGCGTGTGTTCGACCGGCGCGACCTCGTCCTCGCCGCCAGCCACCAACAGCACCGGCACGCGGATCTGCGTCGCCAGACGCGTGGGCGAACGCGCCGCCAGTTGCGCGGTATCGTCACCGACCCATTCGTCGGTCCAGGTTCCCGCCCAGGCCGCGGATCGCCGGTTTTCCGCCCGCATCAACGGCAAGTCGTAGACGCCGACATAGCCCACCGCGCAGCGATACAGATCCGGCTCGCGCGCCACCCCCATCAACGACGCGTAACCGCCATAACTACCGCCGTAGAGGCAGATACGCTCGGCGTCGGCGATGCCCTGCGCGACCGCCCAGCGGGTCGCATCGGTCAGGTCGTCCTGCATCGTCGTGCCCCAGCCGCGTGCACCGGCCTGGCGGAAGCTGCGCCCCTGGTTGCCCGAGCCGCGATAGTTGATCTGCAGCACCGCGTAGCCGGCCTGCGCCAGCACCTGCACGTCGGGATCGAATGCCCAATCGTCAAAGATGCCGAAAGGCCCACCGTGCGGCAGCACCACAAGCGGCAGCGGGCCGTCTTCGTGCCCGGCCGGCCGCGTGAGATAGCCATGGAGCACCAGCCCGTCGCGGGCCGGCAACGAGACTGCGCGCATCGGGGCCATGCGCGTCGGGTCGACGCCGGCGCGCCGCGCGAGCGCGAAATCCGCCTGCTTGGTGGCCGCGTCATAGGTGTAGAACGTGCCCGGGTCGACGTCGCTGGTCGCCAGCAACAGCTTGGTCGAGGCATCGCGCGTGGCCGAAGCGATCCGCACGACCTGGCCAGGGAACGCCTGTTCGAACATGCGCCCGAGCCTGGCGTCGGCCGAGGTGTCGTCGAAGAACGCCTGCCGCGGCGTCGCGCCCAGGAACCGCGCGCCGACCGGCGTCTCCGTGCCCGGCCGATAGATGATCTCGGGATCGACGACGGCGTCGCGCAGCACCTCGCGCCGCGTGTCCGCGGCGATGTCCCAGGCGACGATCGCGTCGGGCCCGGTGGGCTGGGAAACGCGCAGATAGGCGATGCGGTCGTCATCGGAAAATCCGATCGGGAACTCCTGGCGTCCACTCTGGCGTTCGTCGTTGATCAGCCGCCAGCCTTCTCCGCGGCCGACGCGGTAGTAGAGCTGGCTGAGGTTGTCGGACCGCGCGCCGACTGCGAAGCGCACCTCGCCGGCATGGTCGGTGGTGAACGTTGCGCGCCCGACCGGCACCGTGGCCTCGGTGGTACGCCGACCGGTATAGACGTCCAACCGATCGACCCGGGTCAGCGGATCGCGGGTCAAGGGCGCCACCGATACCAGGATATTGCGCGCATCGCCGGCCAGCAGGTCGATCGGCCACGCCTGGACCAGTTCGGCCTTGCCACCGGCGGGGATCCGGGTGCCGGTCGGCGTGCCGCGCACGCGCCAGCCCACGAGCAACTGCGCGCGCGAGCCGTCGGCATTCATCGCGTACAGCTCGCCGGTCGGGTTGGGATAGTCGCGCGCGCCGAAGCGCTCGGCCAATGCGAAGACCAGGCGGTCGTCCTTGGCCCACCAGAACTCGGCGATGTGGGTGTTGCGCGGCAGCCGGTAGCTGCCGACGATGCTGCGGTCGGCCCAGCGGACCACGCCGATTGCGGTGCTGTCGCCGTACGGCATCGTCGCGGCGAAGTACTCGCCGGTCGGCGAGATCTTGATGTCACGGAAACCGTCGTCCTCGACGAACGGCGCCAGGTCGACCTGCGCATACGCGCCCGCGCACGCGGCCGCCACGACGAACGCAAGCATCCATTGCAGTCCCTTGCGGACCATCCTTCCGACTCCTTTTGATGGGCGGCCGCCGCCAGAGGGCCGGCCGATGACGCGCTCCCCGCGCGTGCCGCTTAGTGTAGCGCGCGGCAGGCGCCCGCGGATGCCGCCTATACTCGCGCCTTCCGCCATTTCACGACGACGCGCCCATGGCCGCAGCCCCCATCACCGCCCGGAGCGGCACCGACGACTTCCTCGGCCACCCCAAGGGGGTTTTCGTCTGCTTCTTCACCGAGATGTGGGAGCGCTTCTCCTTCTACGGCATGAAAGCGCTGTTGCTGCTGTACATCCTCAAGTACCACCTGTTCGGCGACGACGCCGGCTTCGATCTGCTCGGCGCCTATGGCGGCCTGGTCTACGCCATGCCGGTGCTCGGCGGCCTGCTCGCCGACCGCTACCTGGGCATGCGCAAGGCAGTGGTGCTGGGCGGCGTGCTGCTGGTGCTCGGCCATCTGGGCATGGCTTTCGAAGGCGAACAGGCGCGCATCGTCGACGGTACGGTCGTGCGCGACGACACCGCGCTGCAGGTGTTCTACCTGTCGCTTGCACTGATCATCATGGGCGTGGGCTTTCTCAAGCCGAACATCTCGACGATCGTCGGCAAGCTCTACGCCCCCGAGGATCCGCGTCGCGATTCGGGCTTCACGCTGTTCTATGCCGGCATCAACGTCGGTGCCTTGTTCGCCAGCCTGGTCTGCGCGTTCCTCGGCGAGACCTATGGCTGGAAGTACGGCTTCGGCGCCGCGGGCATCGGCATGGTCGCCGGCCTGATCGTGTTTTTATGGGGACAGAAATACCTCGGCGGCCACGCCGAGCCGAACGATCCGGCGAAGTTGACCGAGAAGCTCGGGCCGTTGAGCCGCGAGTGGTGGATCTACGCCGGCAGCTTCGGCGGCGCGCTGGTGGTGTGGCAGCTGATCCAGCGCACGTGGACCGTGCACGGCGCGATGCACCTGATCGCCGCCGCGCTGGTGGTCTGGTTCGTCTGGTTCCTGATCCGGCACTGCAGCCGGGTCGAGCGCGAGCAGATGCTGGCGCTGGTGCTGCTGATCTTCGGCGTGCTGATCTTCTTCACGCTCTACGAGCAGACCTACGGCTCCTGGGTCACCTTCACCGACCGGATGCTGACCAAGGACCTGTTCGGTCTGACCCCGGGCGGCTACACGCCGGGCGTGCCGTGGGCGATCTTCGCACTGGGCGCGAGCCCGCTGCTGATGGTGCTTGCGCTGCGCGCCAGCGATCGCGGCCGCACCGGCACCGCGCGCGCGGCGGCGATCGCGATGGTCGTGGCGCTGGCGATCGCACTGGTGCACGACGTCGTGCTGGTCCCCCAGACGGCCGGCTCACTGACCTTCCTCGGCGCGTTCTTCATCGTCGTGCTCGCCCCGGTGTTCTCCTGGCTGTGGCCCTGGCTCGACCGCCGCGGGCTCAACCCCGGCAAGCCGACGAAGATGGCGATCGGCCTGGTGTTCGCGGGGCTGGCGTTCGTGCCGCTGCTGCTGGCCGCGCAGGCGGCGGGCAACGGCGTGCTGGCCAGTGTGTGGTGGCTGGTGCTGGCGTACTTCCTGCTGGAAATCGGCGAGATGTGCCTGTCGCCGATCGGGCTGTCGGCGGTCACCCAGTTGTCGGTCGCACGCGTGGTCGGCCTGATGATGGGCGCCTTCTGGCTGGCGACCGCGTACTCGGAAGTCCTGGCCGCACAGTTCGGCAAGCTCACCGCGCTCGAGGTTGCCGAGGGCGAGGCGATCGACATGGCCGTGGCCGCAGCCAAGTACGCCGAACTGTTCCAGATCATGCTGTGGATCGGGGTCGGCTCGGGCCTGGCCTACTTCGTACTCTCGCCACTGGTGCGGCGCTGGATGCACGGCCTGCGCTGAACGGCGGTGCGCGCTGCCTTTCGGTCGCGGCGGCCCGCGCACCGGTCACAGCCACGGCACGCCCCACGGCCGGTCGAACGGTTGCTCTGATCCAGATCAAGGCGTGGCGTGCGCGAGCGGGCGAGGATACCCGTGAACCAGGAGGCCTCTCATGCACGGATATCAGGATCTTGCGGGCGACCAGCTGCCGGTGTCCCCGCCGGACCACGACACCGCACGCGGCGCGTTGATCGAGCGCTTCGCCGCGACCGCCAGCGACTTCGGTGCGCTGGATGCGGAGTCGCTGGCCGGCCTCTCGCTATGAGCGAGGCGTTGACGATCGCCGCGCCGCGCAGGCGGCAGCCGGCGCTGGAAGTCGACGGCGCACTGGTCGCCGCCCGCCTGGGCCTGGCTGGCGACGCGTTCCGCCAGCTGATGACCGACGGCAAGGTCAGCGTGCTGTGCGAACGCGGCATCGGCGAGGATGCCGGCCGTTACCGCGCGACGTTCTACTACGCCGGCCGTCGCGCGCGGCTGCTGCTCGACGCGTCCGGACGCCTGCTCGAGGCCACCGGCGAAGCGCTCGCGCGCCCCGGGCCCGCGGCGTCCTGACCGACGCGTCCCCTGCCCACTCATCCCAACCCGTGCCCCTGAGATCAGCCGATCGAAGCCCGGCACGCAGGTGCCGCATCGACGCTCAGTTGGCGGATCGCGGCGGCGGCGTACGGCAGGCGGCGAACAGATCCAGGCCCGGCGCATACACGCTACTGCGCACATCGAACAGGCCGAGCATGGCGTGATAGAAGTTGTCGTGGCTGTATGCCCGGCGTGCGGCAGCGCCGCGCAGGCAGGCGAGGTCGAGCCGAGCATGCTGCGCGAACCCCGGCGAGAACCACATCAGCATCGGCACCTTCTTCTGCTCGTCGGGCGCGATCATGTAGGGCGTGCCGTGCAGGTACATGCCGCGCTCGCCCAACGATTCGCCGTGATCGGACAGGTAGATCATGGCCACATCGCGCCGGTCGGCGTAGCGCTGCAGCAAATCGAGGGTGTTGGCGAGCATCCGGTCGGTGTAGACCAGCGTGTTGTCGTAAGTGTTGGTCAGCGCCTCGCTGCTGCACTTCTGGATCTGATTGCTGTCGCAGGTGGGGGTGAAGGCGCGCGCCTGGGGCGGATAGCGCTCGAAGTAAGTCGGCCCATGGCTGCCCAGCTGATGCAGAACGATCAATGCGTCACCGTGCATCGTGTCGATCCGCGCCTCAAGCTGGTGCAGCAGCACATCGTCGTAACAGGTGCCGTCCTTGTTGACGCAGTGCTCAGCAACCCGCAGCTTGGGCATGTCGTCGGTAGGCACGCGCGCGCACACGCCCTTGCAACCGCCATTGTTGTTGTTGCGCCAGAGGATCTCGATTCCGGCGCGCTGCAGAATGTCGAGCAGATTTTCTTCCGTCGCCGCCCGCACCTCGTCGTACTGCGGGCGGGTCATGCGCGAAAACATGCACGGCAACGAGATCGCAGTGGCGGTGCCGCAGGACGACACATCCGAGAAACTGATGATGTCCGCGCGCTTGGACAACACCGGGTTGGTCGGACGCGGATAACCATTGAGCTGGAAATTCTGCGCACGCGCGGTTTCCCCCACGACTGCGATCACCAGTTTCGGCCGCGCACCCGCAACCGGCGCTGGGCGCGTGGCGTCTTCGGCAACGGTCCGCAGCGGCTGCGAAGTCGCGCTGTACTTGCGCTTGAGATACCCATTGGTATTGCGCACGAAATTGAACGGCAGCAGCTGATCGCGAATATGCCCGTTGTTGCGCAGCAACGACGCATAGTCCTTGTAGAACCCCATCGTGACCGCGATCAGTACGATCGAAGTGACCACCACATTGCCCAGCCACCAGGCCAGCGTCCGCATCGGCGTGCCGACCGATTTGGTCTGCAGGAGCAGCGTGGCCACTGCCGGCACGATCCCGAGCCCGAGAATGGTGAGCAACAGCGGAAGGGAGAAATAGGAGGCCATTTCGGCCTGATTGGTCTCGAAAAAGTTCTGCACCATGCTGCGGTCGATCAGCACGTTATAATGCAACATGAAGTAACTGCATCCGGCGCTGATCACCACCAGGGTGGCCAGCAGGGGTTTTCTGATGTACGGCAGCGCCACGACCGGCGTGAGCAGCAGGTTGATGATGCAGAACAGAAAGACCGGCAGGCTGAGGAAGAACGACAGGCTGCGCAGGCCGTCGATCTCCACCTCCAGCCACAACGTCCGCCAGAGCACCACGTTGCCGATGGTGGCGAAGAACAACGCCGCCACCCAGGTCAGCTGCACGGGATTGAGCCGCAGGGGCGTCGAAGGCGGTGACATGCGCAGGATCCAGCCGGGGAAAGTGCGCGCAGTCTTTGAAACCTATCGTCAGGAAGTTGTTAGAGCACACGCCCCATGACCCGACTGCTCATCATCGAGGACAACCCGGAACTGGTGGCCAACCTGTACGGCTATTTCGAGCCGTTGGGCTACGTTCTCGACGACGCCCGCGATGGCGTCACCGGCCTGTACATGGCCACCCAGAACGATTACGACGCCATCCTGTTGGATCTGATGCTGCCGCGACTCGACGGCATGACGCTGTGCCGCAAGTTGCGCGAGGAGTTCCAGAACCCGGTGCCGATATTGATGCTGACCGCACGCGATCCGGTCGACGATCGCGTGCAGGGCTTCGCGCTGGGCGCGGACGACTACCTGGTCAAGCCGTTCTCGCTCAAGGAACTGGACGCACGCATCAAGGCCCTGGTGCGCCGCGCACAGGGCCGTCAGGTGCAGGGCATGCTGCGCTGGGAGGATTTGCAGGTGGACACCCGCGCCCCGCAGGCCTGGCGGCAACACCAGCCCATCGGACTGACGCCCAGCACCCACAAGCTCCTGCTGTGTCTGATGCGCGCCGCCCCCGCCGTGGTCCGGAAGCAGGAAATGGAGTACCTGCTCTGGGGCGACGACCCACCCGACAGCGGCGCCTTGCGCACCCATATCCACGAACTGCGGCAGCAGATCGACAAGGGCTTCGAGCCGGCGTTGATCGAGACGGTGCACGGCGTGGGCTGGCGCCTGCTGGCGCCCGCATCCACGATGCCGGACTGATCGAGGACGCTCCGACGTGATGATCCTGCGCACCACCCTCCGCCAGATGACGCTCAAGACCCGCATCACGGTGTCGTTCGTGCTTGCGATGGTGGCGGCGATGACGCTCGTGGTGCTGGCCGAGCAGCTCGATTACGACGAACTCCGGGAGAATGTGATCTCCCACAGCCTGATCCGCACGGCGCAGCGTCTGGAGGCCGACCTCGCGCAAGGCGTCGCACCCACGCTTGCCCAGGACACCCGGCTCTACGACGCGCAGAGCGTGCCCGAGACACTGCACTGGTATCCGCTCGGTTACCACGGCGCCGAGCGGCCGGGCGACTGGCACCTGTTGGTCTTCGAGCGCGATGGCGAACGCTACTACCTGCAGCAGGCCGATGCGCACTTCGCGTATCTCGAGCTTGCGATCAACATCTACGCGCTGTTCATCATCCTGTTGTGCATCCTGTGCGCATTCTGGATCGGGCGCGCCACCGCGACCCGGGTCATCGCGCCGATCACCCGCCTGGCCGAGGCGGTGGAGCGCAAGCAAAAACCCTTTCCGTTTCAGGAGGCGCGCGACGAGATCGGCATCCTGGCCCGCGCATTCGCCCAGCACAGCGACGAAGCGGAACAGTTCCTGCAGCGCGAGCGCTGCTTCGTCGGCGACGCCAGCCACGAACTGCGCACGCCGCTGGCCATCATCGCCGGCGCTGCGGAGACGATCGCGCACCAGCTGCCTGCCGACAGCCGCCTGATCGGCAGTGCCGAACGGATCGTGCGCACCACCCAGGAGATGCAGCGGCAGCTCGCGTGCATGCTGCTGCTCTCGCGCGACCCGCAGAGCCTGACCCGCACCGACGTCGCACTGCAGCCGCTGATCGAGGAGAGCATGGTGCGCTGCCGGCCATGGCTTGCAGGCAAGCCTGTGGCCCTGCTCCTGGACGCGCCGCAGGATGCCCACCTGCACACCAACCCGGAGCTAGCCCGCAGCGTGATCTGGAACCTGCTGCGCAACGCCTGCCAGTACACCGACGAAGGCGAGGTGCGCATCGCCCTGCATGGCACGACCCTGGTGATCGCCGACACCGGCCCCGGCCTGCCGCCCAGCATCGACCCACAGCAGTTCCAGCGCTTCCAGCCCAGCGCACGGCAGAGCGGTGAAGGCTTGGGCCTGTCGATCGTGCAGCGCATCGTGGAGCACCTGAACTGGCGCATGACGGTCGACAGCTCGGAGGACGGATGCCGGTTCACGCTCGACATGCGGGACGATGCCCGACCCAATGGCCGGTCGCTCCGCGTCGACCGCCCGCCCGGATCCCAAGGCGCCGCGGCTGACGAAGATCTGACGGGCCCCGCGCCACGCTCGTGCTGATCCAACGTCGCAGGATATGCAGATGCCATCGCCAGGCCCCGCCGAGACCGGCAAGTACCCACACGGCAAGACCGGCCTGAGCCGGATCGCGCACACCTTGCTCTACTCGCGCGACGGCTTCCTCGCCGCCGTTCGCAGCGAGGCCGCGTTCCGCCAACTGCTGGGCCTGCACGGCGTGCTCATCGTCGCAGCCTGCGTGCTGGACGTGGGGCCGCTCGCACGCGCCCTGATGCTGGCGGTCTGCTTCATCAGCCTGCTGACCGAACTGCTCAACTCGGCGATCGAAGCAGTGGTCGATCGCATCTCGCTCGAACGCCATCCGCTGTCCAAGCGCGCCAAGGACATGGGCAGCGCCGCCCAGAGCATTGCGCTGCTGATGGTCGGCACAGTCTGGGCCTCGATCCTGCTGGGATAGCCGCCATCGCAAGTGCCGCGGTCCTGCAGGTCCGGCCACGGCACCAGGCGGCCGCTCGCGGCCCCGGGTGGTCGGCAGCGCGATCGCGGTGCCGCAAGGCCCCAGGCATCCGACCAAACAAAAACCCCAGCGTGCATGGGCCCGCTGGGGTTCGTCGTCGACGCGGTGTTGCCCGCGATCAGAACGGGATGTCGTCGTCGGAGAAGTCGTCCATCGGGGCCGGACGCTGCTGCTGGGGGGCCTGGCGCTGCGCGGGGGCGCTGCGCTGCGGCGGGCCGTCGTTGCCCGGGCCGCGCTGCGGACGGCTGGCGCGCTCGTAACCGCCGCCGCCACCGCCGCCACCGCCCTCGCCGCGGCCACCGAGCATCTGCATCTCGTTGGCGACGATATCGGTCGAGTACTTTTCCACGCCATCCTGGCCGGTGTACTTGTCGTAGCGGATCTCGCCTTCGACATAGACCTGGCTGCCCTTGCGCAGGTACTCGCCGGCAATCTCGCCGAGCTTGCCGAAGAACACCACGCGGTGCCATTCGGTGCGCTCCTGCTTGTTGCCGTCGCGGTCGTTGCGCACGCTGGTGGTGGCCAGGCTGATGCGGGTCACGGCCATGCCGCCCTGGGTGTACTTGGTGTCGGGATCGTTGCCGAGGTTGCCGACCAGGATCACTTTGTTGATGCCACGGGCCATGAGGAGTCCTTGGAATTGCGCCGGCGCGGGTGTCCGGGAATGAAGAGGGGGCGCGGACAGTGAATTATACCGGTCGCCGGGGTGCGATCCGGCAACCCCCTGGCGTGGGGCCGGGAAAGCGCCCCCGCCGCCGTCGGGGCTCTCCTATAATTCCGGGTCTGCCCGTCCCGGATCCCGCATGAACAACGCCGCCGCCCCGGCCGCCAGGCTCGACCTGCCGGCGATCCAGTCGCTCGCCGCCGCGGACATGGCCCAGGTCGATGCGCTGATCCGGCGCCGGCTGGCGTCGGATGTGCTGCTGATCAACCAGGTGGCCGAGCATATCGTCTCGGCGGGCGGCAAGCGGCTGCGGCCGATGCTGGTGATGCTGGCCGGCCAGGCCACCGGGCAGGTGCGCGGCGACCACCACCAGCTTGCGGCGATCGTCGAGTTCATCCACACCTCGACCCTGCTCCACGACGATGTCGTCGACGAGTCCGACCTGCGCCGCGGCCGCAGCACGGCCAACGCAATCTGGGGCAACGCCGCCAGCGTGCTGGTCGGCGATTTCCTGTATTCGCGCAGCTTCCAGCTGATGGTCGAGCTCGACAGCATGGCAGTCATGCGCCTGCTCGCCGACACCACCAACCGCATTGCCGAAGGCGAGGTGTTGCAGCTGCTGCACGTGCGCAACCCCGACACCGACGAGGCCGCCTACCTGCGCGTGATCGAACGCAAGACCGCGGTGCTGTTCGCCGCCGGCACCCGCCTGGGCGCGATGGCGTCCAACGCCGACGAGACCGTCCAGCAGGCGCTCTACGACTACGGCATGCAGTTGGGCTACGCATTCCAGATCGCCGACGACGTGCTCGACTACTCGGGCGACGCCACGGCGCTGGGCAAGAACCTCGGCGACGATCTGGCCGAGGGCAAGGCGACGCTGCCGCTGATCCACGCGATGGCCCAGGCCACGCCCGAGCGCCGCGCGCGGCTGCGCACGATCGTCGAGCAAGGCGACACCACGGCGCTGCCCGAGGTGCTCGCCGCGATCGCCGATGCCGGCAGCCTCGCCTACAGCCGCGCCCGCGCCGTGGAGTACGCCGACGCCGCCGAACGCGTGCTCGACGGCCTGCCGGACAACGAGGCAGTGGCCGCACTGCGCGGCTTGGCCCGCTACGCGGTCGAACGCGGGCACTGACCCGCGGCCGGACGCACGCCGGGATCACGCCACAAGCCCGTCTCAGCGACTCGGCGACGCCAGCACCTCGGCGAAGAAGTCGCCCATCTGCCGCCACGCACGCCTGGCGGCGCGTTCGTCGTAGATGCAACCCGGCGGACTCGCGGCATCGACCTCGGCAAAGCAATGCACCGCGCCGCTGTAGTTGACGAACTGCCAGTCGGCGCCGGCCGCGTCCATCTCACGCTCGAAACCGGCGATGTCCTCGGCGCTCACGCTGCGATCGGCGGCGCCGTTGAGCACCAGCACCGACGCCTTCACCGCATCGGCCGCCGCCGGCAACGGCGTCGTCAGGCCGCCGTGCAGGCTCACGACGCCAGCGAGCGCCTCGCCGGCGCGGACCAGTTCGAGCACGGTGGTCCCACCGAAACAAAAACCGAATGCGGCGATCCGGCCCGCATCGACCTGGGGCTGCGCTTTGAGCACCTCCACCGCCTTGCGTGCGCGTGCGCGCAGCGTCGGCCGGTCGTCGCGCAGCGCCTTGGCGACCGGGCCGGCCTCGGCATCGGTCGTGGGCCGGACCTGCTTGCCGTAGACGTCGGCGACCAGCACCACGTAGCGGTCGCCGGCGGCCTGCCGCGCCTTTTCGATCGCCGCGTCGTTGACGCCCTTCCAGTTGGGCACCATCACCAGGCCTGGCCGGGGACCCGGGACGGCATCGTCGTAGACCAGCACACCGGCGAAGGTCTCGCCATCGAGCGTCCATTCGACCGGGTCGGCCTTCGGGGCGGCGAGCGCGGACGTGGCGCAGGCCAGCGACAACACGAACAGCGACAGGCGTTTCATCGGACGGCTCCGGGCGACGGGGACCGGTCCAGCCTACTCCGCCCGACGCGCGGCCGGGCGTGCGCCGTCAGGCGATCCCCAGGCCCGGGATCGCGGTGATCGCATCGGGATCGAACCCGCCGAGTTCGGCGAAATGGCGGCCGCGCGCGGTGTAGTCGCGATAGGCACCGAAGCTCGGGGCGCCGGGCGAGAGCAGCAGCACCCCATCGCCGCCGAGTGCAGCGCGCGCCTGCCGCACCGCCGAGGCGAGATCCGCCGCCTCGGCCAGCGCGAAGCCCCGCGTGCGCGCGACCGGCGCAAGCAGCGCATGGATCCGCGGGCCGTTGGCGCCCATGGTCACGATCGCGTGCGGCGCGCGCACCTGCATCGCATCGGCGAAGGCCTGCCAGTCGAGGCCGCGGTCATGGCCGCCGACCAGCAGCGCGACCCGGCGGCCGGCAAACACGTCGAGCGCGGCCAGCGTGGCGTGCGGCGTGGTGCTGATCGAATCGTTGACCCAGGTCACACTGTCGCGGGTGCCCAGCGACTGCAACCGGTGCGGCAGCGGCACAAACCCGGCGGCCGCAGCGGCCAGTGGCGCGGCGTCGATACCGAGCGCCTCGATCGCGGTCAGCACCGCACACAGGTTGCCGCGGTTGTGGCGCCCGGGCAGCGGCAGGCCGGCGGTGTCGAGCACACTGGCATCACCGCGATACAGCACGTCGCCGCGCAGGTGCCAGCCATCGGCGCGCGCGAACCAGCGCACCTCGCTGTCTGGCAGCGTCAGCGCGGCCAGACGCGGATCGGCGGCGTTGAGCACCGCGATCCGTGGCCGGGCCCGGGTCACCAGCGCGAGCTTGTCCTCGATATAGCGCTGCTCGCTGCCGTGCCAGTCCAGATGTTCGGGAAAAATATTGGTGACCACCGCCACGTCCGGCCGCACGCCGCTCGCGGCGACATCACCGGTCTGGTAGCTCGACAGTTCGATCGCCCAGGCGTCGGCCTGCGCATCGGGCAGTTCCAGCAACGGCAGGCCGATGTTGCCGGCAAGCGCGGTGCGCCGGCCGGCGCTGCGCAGCAGATGGGCGAGCAGGGCCGTCGTGGTGCTCTTGCCCTTGGTGCCGGTGACGCAGACCGTGCCGACCGCGATCTCGCCCGGCGCCGCGCGCTGCGCGAACCACAGCGCGGTGCCGCCGATGAAGCGCGTGCCCTGCGCCGCCGCGGCCAAGGCCTCGGGCCGATACGGGCTGATGCCCGGCGACTTGATCACCACGGCAAAGCGCGCCAGGCGTTCGGCGCTCGCCTCGGTCTCGACCAACAGCGCCGGATCGCCCAACCCGCCCACCGCGTCGGCCTCGGCGGGCGTGCAGAACACGGTCAGCGGCAGCGCCGCCGTCGACGCCAAGCGCTGGCCGGACGACAGCGCGGACAGAGCGGAGCCTGCCCGATGCGCGGTGCGCAGCGCGGCATACGCAGCCCGGCCTTCGCGTCCCCAGCCCCACAGCGCGATGCGACCGCCGTCGGCGGCGAGCGCGTCAAGCGGCGAGATGCGCACGCAGGCGTTCCCACAAGGCCGGGGGCACGCGATGTTCCTCGTCGACCACCAGCAGCGGCGCGATGTCCAGCTCGCCCGCGTCGAGCCGCGGCGCAATCTCGCGCGCAAAGCGGGCGGCCACCGCGTCCTCGCGCCATTCCGGGCGCTGCGCCAGCGCTGCCATCGCCGCACGCGATTCGCGGCCCTCGCCGACGCATTCGAACGGCTTGTGGTCGCGGTACTCGAGCAGCGCGTCGAAGCCGGCCACCTGGGCCGCGTCGTCGAGCAGATTGCGGCCGAAGATCGCTACCAGCCGCGGCTTGGGCATGAACGGGGCCAGCGCGAGAAACACGAAATGGCATTTGGGGCAGATGCCGCACCAGCGGTTGACCGGCCGCTCGCCGAGCAGGTGGAAGTTGCGGTTGCAGCTGGAGAAATGCGCGTCATAGCGGTCGGTCCTGGCGAACTGGCGCGCGACCGCCAGCTCCGACAGCGGCCGCAGCAGCGAGTAGTAGTGCAGATCGGCGGCGACGTGGCGCTGCACGTGCTCACCGAACGCGCGCTCGAACGCCCAGCCCTTCGACCACTGGTGATTGACCTCGTTGGTGGTGCTGCCATCGGCGGCCTGGATCAGGCTGCCGTAGCTGGCCGAGCGTTCGTTGGAGAACACCACCTGGTCGACACCATGCAGCACCGCGGCCAGCACCAGGATCGCCGAGTTGATCGCGGTGACCGGGATGTGACCGTTGAGTGCGCCATGGCGGTTGTACTCGAACAACTGCGGCGCCAGTTGGCGGCCGATGTTGAGCGTCGGCAGCCCGGTGCGCTCGGCGCAGACCCGGATCAGCTGCGAGCCGCCGATCCATGCCACGGTCTGCGCCACGTCCAGCGCGCGCAGCGCCTCGATCGAGACCAGCGAATCCTTGCCGCCGCCGATCGCGACCAGCGCATGGGCACGCAGATCCAGCGCCGGTGCCGTGACCTCATCGGCCGCGGCGTCGGCCGGGAAGCGGATCTTGCCGTGCAGGTCGAGCCCGTTGCGGTAGGCGAATTCGCCCAGCCCATGCACATAGGCATCCTCGAGCAGGGCCGCCGTGGCAGCGTCGATCGTATAGCCGTCGATGCGGATCTGCGGCGGCACGGCGGCCTTGTAGTAACTCACGCCGGCGAGCAGGTGCAGCAGGCGCAGCGCATGGGTCGCGGCCTGCGCGCGCGCGCCGTCGAGTTCGAACGGGGCGCCCGGCACGGTCACGGTCTCGACCAGCTCCGGGCCATCGTCGAACGCGTAGCGCAACCGCGCCACGCCGGTCGCGGCGTCGAGGTCGCAGTCGACGAAGCGGAAGCAGCGGATGGCGCTGCGGTCGAATCCGGAAGTCATTCGATCACATCCTGCTGCGGCAGCGACCGCAGGTTGTAGGTGTTGGCCATCGCGAAACCGTAGGCGCCGGCGTCGGCAAGCAGCACGGTGTCGCCCTCGGCGGTCGCCGCGGGCAGCAGGCGCCGGGTGCCGAAGACGTCGCTCGATTCGCAGATCGGGCCGACCACATCGCAGACGACTTGGCGCTCGTCGTCGATCCGCGACAGGTTGTGGATGCCGTGCCAGGCGTCGTACATCGCCGGTCGCATCAGGCTGTGCATGCCGGCATCGAGGCCGACGCGGCGCGTGCCGAGCTTGTCGACGACCTGGGTCACCGTCGCCAGCAACACGCCGGCCTCGGCGACGAGGAAGCGCCCGGGCTCGATCGCCAGGCGATAGCGTGGGTACTCGGCCTTGATGCTGGCCAGGCCCACGCCCCAGGCCGCAAGGTCGAACGGGGCGTCGTCGGGGCGGTAGGGAATCGGCAGTCCGCCGCCGATGTCGATGGTGTCGATGGTGCCCACCGCATCGGCAAACGCTGCCAGCTCGGCGTAGACCTCGCGCCAGTGGGCGACGGTTTCGATGCCGCTGCCCAGATGGGCGTGGAGCCCGGTGATGCGTACGTCGAGATCAGTGGCGGCATGGACGAAGGCGTCGAAGGCCGGCAGCGCCAACCCGAACTTCGAGGCCGCGCCGCCGGTGACGACCTTGGCATGGTGGCCGTCGCCGCGGCCCAGATCGAGCCGCAGCCACAGGTCGCGGCCGCGGAACACCTCGGGCCAGCGCTGCAGCGCCTCGACGTTGTCGAGGGTCACCGTGACGCCGAGCGCGAAGGCGGCGGCGTACTCGTCGCGCGGTGCGAAGCTCGGCGTGAACAGCACGCGTGCCGGGTCGAGGTCCGGCAACGTCGCGAACACGTGCTCGAGCTCGCCCCGCGAGACGCATTCCAGGCCGAACCCGGCCTCGACCAATGTGCGCAGCACGGCCGGATGCGAATTGGCCTTGATCGCGTAGAACCGCCGGTCGACCGCGGCGACGTCCGACAGCGACTGCGCCCGCTCGCGCACCGTGGCCAGGTGGTAGACGTAGCGCGGCGTCCCAGGCGTCGCCAGTGCGAGCAGGCGCGCGCGCGCGCGCTGCCACCACGGCGTCGGGCGTTCGCGGCGGCCGTGGGCGATTTCGCGCCAGCTCGGGCCGAACACCGCGCTGTCGTGGACCGGCATCGCGCCGCTGCCGATCAGCTCGGCATGCAGCACCGGCAGCAGGCCGTCGGCGTCGGCCTCGTCGATGACGAAGGTCAGGTTGAGGTCGTTGGACGACTGCGAGATCAGATGCACGCGCTCGCGCCCCATCGTCGCCCAGACGTCGGAGAGCTTGTGCAGCAGCGAGCGCATGCCGCGCCCGACCAGGGTGATCGCCGCGCACGGCGCGATGACCTTGACCCGGCACACCTCGGCCAGGTCGTCGCTCAATCGCGCCAGCACATCGGTGCTGACCAGGTTCTCGCTCGGGTCGAGCGACACGGTGACGTTGGTTTCCGACGAGCCGATCAGGTCGACCGACAGGCCGTGGCGCTTGAAGCGCTCGAACACGTCGGCTAAGAAGCCTACCTGCTGCCACATGCCGATGCCTTCCATCGACACCAGCACGATGCCGTTGCGCCGACTGATCGCCTTGACCCCCGGCACCGGCTCGGCGCTGCCGTCGATCGCCGTGCCCGGCAGGTCCGGACGCTCGGTGTCGAGGATCGCCATCGGCACGCCGCCGTCGCGGCAGGGCTTGATCGAGCGCGGGTGCAGCACCTTCGCACCGGTGGTCGCGATCTCCTGCGCCTCGGCGTAGTCGAGCCGCGCAAGCAGGCGCGCATCGGGCACGTCGCGCGGGTTGGCGCTGAACATGCCCGGCACGTCGGTCCAGATTTCCACGCGGCGCGCGCCCAGCAACGCCCCGAAATACGCCGCCGAGGTGTCCGAGCCGCCGCGGCCGAGGATCGCAGTGCCGCCGTCGCCATGCCGGGCGATGAAGCCCTGGGTCAGCAGCATGCGTGCCGGCTGCGCGCAGAAACGCGCACGCCAATCGCCGTCGGACTCGCGCCGGCAGTTCACCGACAGCCGCGACGCCCAGCCGCTCTGGTTGGGCAACGCCACCGCGTCGAGCCAGTCACGCGCATCGCACCAACCAAAATCCAGGCCCTGCGCAGCCAGGTACGCCGCGCCGATCGTCGAGGACAGCAGTTCGCCCTGCCCCAGCACCTCGGCCTGCCAGTCCAGCGCCCGCGTGGGCGCACGCGCATCGCGCACCAGGGCCTGCAGCGCGGCGAGCCGGGCGCCGAGCACCGTGTCGGCGTCGAGTCCCAACTCGGCGACGAACGCGCGATGGCGCTCGACCAGCGCATCGACGATCCCGTCGGCCGCATCGCCATCGGCAATCGCGGTCAGTGCGTTGGTCACCCCCGACAGCGCCGACACCACCACCAGTACGCGCGCGTCGTGCTCCTGGGCCCGGCGTTTCGCCAGCTGGCCGATGGTGTCCCAGCGGTGGCGGCGCGACACCGAAGTGCCGCCGAACTTGAGCACGATCCAGCGATCGTCGGAGGGTGAGGACATCGGAGGTGGGGTCTCGGACGGAAGAAAGAGAACAGCACCGCGCAGGCGCTGCAGCGGACACGTCGCCGACACAAGGCCAAGCGCGGCGGACCGCCGATTCTAGCGCTGGCGGAGGCGGAGGGAATCGAACCGCTCGATTCGGGCGACAGTTTGGGTAAGCTGTCGCGCCGCACGACGCCCGCCCGCGCATGACTTCCCGACGTTTCGTCCAGGTGGACGTGTTCGCCGACCGGCCCGGTGCCGGCAATCCGCTGGCGGTGGTGCTCGATGCCGACGGGCTGACCGACGAGACGATGCAGGCCATCGCCCGCTGGACCCGGCTGCCCGAGACCACATTCGTGTTCCCGCCCGCCAGCGACGCGGCCAGCTACCGCATCCGTATGTTCTCGCCCCGCCGCGAAGTGCCGTTCGCCGGACACCCGAGCGTCGGTACCGCGCATGTCGTGCTCGACGCCGGCCTGGCGCGCCCGCGCGACGGCGTGCTGGTGCAGGAGGGCATCGCCGGCAGCCTGCCGCTGGCGGTGGTCGGCGCAGGGGCGGACCGGACGATCGCCGTACGCACGCCGCGCGCACGGATCGTCGACGTCGCGCGCAACGAGGACCCGCGACTGCGCGCAGCGCTGGGGTCGCTACCGCCGGGGGCGCTACCGCCGGTGCTGATGGACGGCGGGCGTCGCTGGTGGTTGGCCGAGGTGGCCGACGAGGCGGCGCTGCGCGCCGCCGCCCCGCAGTGGGAGGCGATCGCCGCCCTGGCCGAGGCCACCGGCAGCATGGGCGTCTGCGCTTTTGCGCGCAGCGCGGGCAGTCGCGACTACGACCTGGCGGTGCGCGCGTTCGTCGGCGCCACCGCGTGTTTCGAGGACGCCGCCTCGGGCGCGGCCAATGCGACGCTGGCCGCCTGGCTGGCGGCGCGCGACGCACTGCCTGGGACAGAAGGTCGCTACCGCGTCAGCCAGGGCCGCGAGGTCGGCCACGATGCGATCCTCGACCTGCGCGTGGACGCCGAGGGCGAGGTCTGGTCGGGCGGGCGCGTCCAGAGCGTGGTGCGCGGCACGATCGACTGGCGCTGAGCTGAGCGCGGCCCGCCGCCATTCCACGCCGCTAGGCCCCTGCCGCACCGCCATTGCGGCACGGCAGGGCATGGTCCATCAGCCGTCGAGTTCGGCCTCCAGCGACAGCGGCACCGCCGACAGGGCCTTGGAGACCGGGCAGTTCTGCTTGGCGTCGTCGGCGATCTCGCGGAACTTCGCAGCGTCGATGCCCGGCACCTTGGCACGCGTCTTCAAGCGGATCGCGCTCAGCTGCGGACCGCCCTCCATCGACAGATCGACGTCGGCACGCGTGTCGATCGATTCGGGCGCGAATCCGGCCTCGGTGAGCTTGGCCGACAGCGCCATCGTGAAGCAGCCGGCATGCGCGGCGGCAATGAGCTCTTCGGGATTGGTGCCCTTCTCGTCGCCGAATCGGCTGTTGAACCCGTAGCGCACGGCGTCCAGCAGGCCGCTTTGCGGCGTCGACAAAGCGCCCTTGCCGGATTTCAGGTCGCCGCTCCAGCGGGCGGTGGCGTGGCGGGAAATACCCATGACGCGTTCTCCATCGAGACAGGAGCCGGCGATCGTATCGGCGCGGACGTGACGCGGACGTTTCGGGGCGGCGACGCGCCGGCCGCCAGGCGGTCGCGGGGCTGTCAACGGGCCACGCTTGCGCGTGCGGACAGCCGCCAGACAGGCGCAAATGTGATTGGCGGCACCGTGGGCCGCCTAAAACCGCTGTTTTTTTGCGTTTTCCTATTGGCGGGTGCGCAGGGATGCCCTACATTTCGCTTGCCGGCTCGCTCGGCCAGGAATCATCCAATCCATATTTGACGAGGGAACCACAGACCCATGGCAACGAAGAAGGCCACCACCAAGAAAGTGCCGGCCAAGAAGGCGGCTGCGCCGAAGAAGACCGCCGCCAAGTCCGCAGCACCCAAGCCGATCAAGGAAGCGCTGAGCAAGTCGGGCCTGGTCGCACACATCGCCGACTCCACCGGCCTGGCCGCGAAGGACGTCCGTGCGGTGTTCTCCGCACTCGAAGGCGCCGTGCACGGTTCGATCAGCAAGAAGGGCGCCGGTTCGTTCACCCTGCCGGGCCTGCTGAAGATCACCTCGGTCAGCGTGCCGGCCAAGCCCAAGCGCAAGGGCATCAACCCCTTCACCAAGGAAGAGCAGTGGTTCGCCGCCAAGCCCGCCTCGGTCAAGGTCAAGGTGCGCCCGCTCAAGAAGCTCAAGGACGCTGCTGCCTGATCCCATGCGGACGCTGCGTTGCCCGATCGGGACGGCCTTGGCCGTCCCGATCGCGTTTCAGGGCCTGGCGCTGTCGCACCTTGCCACCCAATGGGTGTCCAACCCGCGGCGGGCATCGTGCATGGATGCTGTCGCGCAACGTGCACACGATGCGAACGGTTTGCATCGCAAGCTCGCCGCCCCGCGCCTGTGCGCCCCGTCACGTCGGATCGTCGCCATGAGTTTCCAGGGATTTCTCAACCATCTCCTCACCTCCCAGAGCGGCGACAAGCCGGGCAGCAGCCTGCTCAATGCGGATTTCGGCAAGGGCGCGGTCGCCGGCGGCGCGCTCGGCCTGTTGCTCGGCAAGCACCGCAAGACTCGCAAGCTCGCCAGTTACGGCGGTCTGGCCGCGATCGGCATGATGGCCTACCGCGCCTACGGCGATTACGAGAAGCAGCAAGCGGGCGCGGCCGTACCGGCGCCACAAACCGTCGACCGGCTGCCTCCGCCGCAGGCCGACCTTCACAGCCAGGCGATCCTCAAGGCGCTGGTCGGCGCCGCCAAGGCGGACGGCCATCTCGACGCACGCGAGCGCGAGGTGATCGAGGCCGAGTTCCGCCGCATCGACAGCGCCGCCGACATCCAACCGTGGCTGCACGCCGAGCTGGAAAAGCCGCTCGATCCGGCCGAGATCGCACGCGCCGCGACGTCGCCGGAGATCGCCTCGCAGATGTACCTGGCCAGCGTTCTGGTGGCCGACGACACGAGCTTCATGGAGCGCAGCTATCTCGACGAGCTCGCGCGCCAGTTGGGCATCGCGCCTGAGCTCAAGGCGCGCCTCGAGCAGGAAGTGCGCGCCGCCGCAGGAGGCTGACGCGTCCGCGCCGACCCGATCTTCGCAGCGACGCGGTTACCGTCGCTGCGATGACGCCGCCTTCCCCATCCCGCCCCCGCGACTACACGCCGCAGCTGCGCCGCACCTTGCGCGCGGTGCTGGTGCTGGCGGTGCTGGCCGCCGCCGGCCACTGGGCCTGGCATCAACCTTTCATGGCCCAACCGCGCGCCGTCGCCCGGATCGCCGCCGCGCCGGCACCGGAAGCCTTGCCGATGCCGGTCGAGGGTGTCGCCCCCCACCGCGTCGCCGACACCTTTGGTGCGCCACGCGGGCGCGATCGGCAACATGAGGGCGTGGACATCTTCGCGCCCCGCGGCACGCCGGTGCGCAGCACCACCGAAGGCCTGGTCGTGGGCATTCGCGATGCTGGCCTCGGCGGACGTCAGGTGTGGGTGGTCGGCCCGGGGCGGCAGCGCCACTACTACGCGCATCTGGACGACTTCGCCGAACTGCTCTCGGTCGGCGACGTGGTGCGCCCGGGCGACATGCTGGGCACGGTCGGCGACACCGGCAATGCGCGCGGCACGCCGCCACATCTGCATTACGGCATCTACGCGGCCGGCGGCGCGTTCGATCCGCTGCCGCTGCTGCGCGCCGCCGCCGCGGCCGACGACACCGCCGGGATGCGTTGAAGTGCCACCTGCGGCGTGCATCGCGGCACCGCCGCGGCCGGCACCGCGCCGCACTTCCGGGTTACCCTGCGCGCGGCGCCGGCGTGCATCATCGGAGTTGGAGATGGACAAGCGTTTCTGGATCTGCGGGTTGACGCTCTCGGCCAGCGCGCTGCTGCTGGGCTTGCTGGTCCATGGCGTGCTGCTGCGCGCCGACTACCTGGCCTTGTCCCATCTGTTCCGCACGCGCGAGGATGCCAATGCCAATGTCGGCTGGATCCTGCTGGCGTATCTGTCGCTCGGCCTGGCGATGACCTGGCTCTACCGCTGGCTGCCGCCGCCGGTGCGCAGCAAGCGCTGGCATGGCGCCCGCTTCGGGCTGGCACTGGCGCTGGTGTCGTTCGTGCCCTGGCATCTGCTCGCCCATGCCGGCCAGCCGTTCCCGCTCGGCCTGACGCTGCGCCAGATCGTGCTCGATGTGATCGCGATGCAGTTGCTCGGCCTGCTGTTGGCGTGGCTGCAACCGCATCGCCGCGTGCTCGCGCCCGCGCCCGATGAGCGCAGCCCTCGCTAACCCGGCATTCACCGCCGACACGTAGGGTGCGCAGGACCGCACCAGGAAACCGTCGCATGCGTGCCCTCGCCCGTCCCGTCGCCTTGTCGCTGCTGCTCGTCCTGACCGCCTGCACATCGCTGGGCGTGGTCTCGGCCTGGCTCAGCGACCAGGTCGCGTTCACCGCGCCGCAGTTGCAGCGCCAGCTCGACACACGCTTCCCCCGGACGTTCGAGCGCGTCGGCGGGCTGGTTTCGGTGACGCTGCAGAACCCGCAGTTGACGATTCCGCAGGGCGAGCACCGGCTGCGACTGGACTTCGATCTGGGCGTGGGCGGCGCGGTCGCCGACGACCGTCCGGGCCACCTGACACTGGTCAGCGGCCTGCGCTATGACGCCGCCACGCGCGGTCTGCATCTGGAGGATCCGCAATTGCTGCAATTCGACCTGCCGGGAACCCATGCGCTGCTCAAGGGCGGCGCGCAGGGCATCGTCAACGGCCTGCTGGCCGAATACGCGCGCAGCGAGCCGATCTACCGGCTCGACGACGACCTGCTGTCCAAGCTGCCGGCCGGCAAACGCATCGGCGAGGTCGCGGTCGGCGACGGCCGCGTGGTGGTGCACCTTGCGCGCTGACCGCACTGCGCTGGCGCTGTGCGCCGCGCTGGCGCTGGCGGCCTGCGGCGACCGCGACGCCCAGCGCGGCAACACCGCGGATAACAGTGCGGACACCGCCAGTCTGCCGCAGCCCGTCGCCACCGGCGATCCGGTGACCGGCATGCCCGGTGCCCCGGGCCCCGGCGACGTGCCACTGGGCGGCCGGGCCCCGGCGCCCGCGGTTCCCGACCTGGCGGCTGTCCCACTCGAGGACAATCCCGAGACCGGCCTGTTGCCGGGAGCGACGGACCCCGCCGTGGACATGGCGCCGCCAAGCCCGGAGGCGGCGGTGGCGGCGCTTCGCACCTACTACGCGGCGATCAACGCGCTCGACTACGCCAGCGCCTATGCCCAGTGGTCGGATGGCGGCCGGGCGAGCGGGCAGACACCGGAGCAGTTCGCGGCCGGCTTCGCGCAGACGTCCACGGTCATGGTCGACATCGGCACGCCGGGCGCCATCGAGGGGGCCGCCGGCTCGCGCTATATCGAGGTGCCGGTGTCGTTGCGCGCCCAGCAGGCGGACGGCTCGATCCGACGCTACGAGGGGCGCTACGTCCTGCGCGCAGCGGTGGTCGACGGCGCCAGCCAGACGCAGCGCGCCTGGCACATCGCGTCGGCGGACCTGCGCGAGGTGGCCGCGCCCTGATCGCGGGCGCGGGCGGACATCTGCTGGGTCAGCGCTTGGGCTGGAGCATGGTACCGGTGCAGTTCGCGGCGCCGCAGCGGCAGCCCCACAGCTTCTTGAGCGCGGGCGTGTGCCGCTCGGCCAGGGTGATGCCGTAGTTGTAGGTCAGCTCCTCGCCCTGGGCGATATCGCGCAGCGCCTCGATGAAGACCTTGTCCTTGTGCCGCCGGTCCTTGGCGTCCTCCTCGACCACCGCTTCGCAGTTCGGATCGCAGGAGTGGTTGATCCAGCGTGCGACGTTGCCCTCGATGTTCGCGTCGATGACGTAGTCGTCGTTGAGCGTGAACAGGAACGTGTGGCCGTCCTCCTCCTGGTCGCCGTATTGGGCATCGACGTCGGCGTGACTGCGCAGGAAGCCCTTGTAGCGGATGACCCGCTCGCCCTTGGCGATCGCTTCGGTGGCGAACACGCCGTTGCCGTGGATCGCCGAGCGGCGGGCCTCGATCTTCCTGGTCTTCTTCTTGGGCATCGTGCGCTCTGGGGCGATGAGGACAAGCGTCGCATTGTCGCGGACCCGCACGCCGGCCGCCACTGGCGCGTCGCGCTGAACGCCGGCCCATGCGCACGTTGTGGTCGGCCGGTCAAAAAAGTACAATTTTGGTCCGCATTCCGCAGTCAGCTTCTTCCGATGCTCCGGGTCACCAAGCTCACCGATTACGCCACCGTGGTTCTGACCGTGCTCGCCGCACGGCCGGATGCGGTGATGAGCGCGACCGATCTGGCCGAGCGCGCGGGCCTGGAGACGCCGACGGTCAGCAAGCTGCTCAAGCCCCTGGCCCAGGCCGGACTGGTCGAGGGCTTCCGCGGCGCCAACGGCGGCTACCGGCTGGCGCGCGCGCCATCGGCGATCAACCTGGTGCAGATCGTCGAGGCGATGGAAGGCCCGCTGGCGATGACCGAATGCAGCCTGCACGACAGCCAGTGCGGGATTTCCGACCAGTGCGGTGTCCAGGGCAACTGGCGCCGCATCAACGAGGTCGTCGCCGACGCCCTGCGCGGCGTGACGCTGGCGCAGATGCTCGACGACGCCCCGCGCGTCCCTTCCCTTCCCATCGCTGCCGGGGCGAAGCGCATCGACGCCCGCCTCGCGCACCCATAGACAGTAGGCAGCCGCCCCCATGGCCACCGACATCATCGAAGCCCCC
Source organism: Luteimonas sp. TWI662 (assembly GCF_039673825.1). Classification (NCBI taxonomy): domain Bacteria; kingdom Pseudomonadati; phylum Pseudomonadota; class Gammaproteobacteria; order Lysobacterales; family Lysobacteraceae; genus Luteimonas; species Luteimonas sp. TWI662. The sequence goes on from NZ_JBDJMI010000009.1 coordinate 116,934, forward strand.
GAGACCAACCGGGAGATCCACGCACAGCTCGGCCGTCGCTACGACGCCGGCTTCGTCACCGATATCGAGTCCGACAGCTTCCCGCCGGGCCTGGACGAGGACGTCGTACGCGCGCTGTCGCGCAAGAAGGGCGAACCTGAGTGGATGACCGACTGGCGCGTCGCCGCCTATCGCCACTGGCTGACGATGCCGGTGCCGCACTGGGCCAAGCTGCAGATCGCCCCGATCGACCTGCAGGCGGTCAGCTACTACTCCGCGCCCAAGGGGCCGAAGTACAAGTCGCTCGACGAGGTGCCCAAGGAGTTGATCGACACCTACGACAAGCTCGGCGTGCCGTTGCACGAGCGCGCCAAGCTGGCCGGGGTCGCGGTCGATGCGGTGTTCGACTCGGTCTCGGTCGGCACCACGTTCCGCAAGGAGCTGGCCGAGAAGGGCGTGATCTTCTGCTCGATGTCCGAGGCGATCCACGAACACCCCGAGCTGGTGCGCCAGTACCTGGGCACCGTGGTGCCGGTCGGCGACAACTACTTCGCCGCGCTCAACTCGGCGGTGTTCTCCGACGGCAGCTTCGTGTTCATCCCCAAGGGCGTGCGCTGCCCGATGGAGCTGAGCACTTATTTCCGTATCAACGCCGGCCACACCGGCCAGTTCGAGCGCACGCTGATCGTCTGCGAGGACAAGGCCTACGTCTCGTACCTGGAAGGCTGCACCGCGCCGATGCGCGACGAGAACCAGCTGCACGCCGCGGTGGTGGAGCTGGTCGCGCTCGAGGATGCGGAGATCAAGTATTCGACGGTGCAGAACTGGTACCCCGGCGACGAGAACGGCGTGGGTGGCATCTACAACTTCGTGACCAAGCGCGCCGAGTGCCGTGGCGCGCGCAGCAAGGTGACCTGGACCCAGGTCGAGACTGGTTCGGCGATCACCTGGAAGTACCCCTCCTGCGTGCTGTTGGGCGACGACTCCTCGGGCGAGTTCCACTCCGTGGCGCTGACCCACCATCGTCAGCAGGCCGACACCGGCACCAAGATGATCCACGTCGGCAAGCGCACCAAGAGCAAGATCGTCAGCAAGGGCATCAGCGCCGGCCGCGGCCAGAACACCTACCGCGGTCTGGTCAAGGTCGGCAGCGGCGCCGAGGGCGCGCGCAACTACACCCAGTGCGACTCGCTGCTGATCGGCAAGGACTGCGGCGCACACACCTTCCCCTACATCGAGGTCCGCCACCCCGGCGCGACCGTCGAGCACGAGGCGACGACCTCCAAGATCAGCGACGACCAGCTGTTCTACTGCCGGGCGCGCGGCATCTCCGAGGAAGACGCGGTCAGCCTGATCGTCGACGGCTTCTGCAAGCAGGTCTTCCGCGAGCTGCCGATGGAGTTCGCGGTCGAGGCCAAGAAGCTGCTGGAGGTCTCGCTCGAAGGCTCGGTCGGATGAGCGCGGTCCTGTCACTTGCGGCCCGCGGCGCCCTGGCCCTTGTGGCCGCCGCCGCGATCGCGCTGCCGGTGCTGGCGGCGGACGTGGAACGCGACAACATCTGCTGCGTCGGCGGCTGCACCGGTCCCCAGACCGGTCCGGTCAAGGCAGGCATCGACGCCGACGCCGAGCTCAACCGCACCTACCGTGCCGTCCTGGCCGAGTACGCCGACGTGCCGGGCGCGGTCGAGGCGATCCGCGACGCGCAGCGCAGCTGGATCGCGCTGCGCGATCGCGACCTCGAGGCGCTTGGGGCGAGCTGGGGCGCGGTGCTGCCCGAAGATGACCCCGGACACGCGGCTCGGTGCTCTACAACGACCTTATCCTGCGTCTGAACAACGCGCGCTCGCGGTTCCTCCGCGACGCCTATCTCGCCCCTCGCGGCTGAATTTTCCATCCAGGCTTTCCTATGTTGACGATCGACAACCTCCACGCCCGCATCGGCGAACGCGACATCCTCAAGGGCCTCTCGCTCGACGTGAAACCGGGCGAGGTGCACGCGATCATGGGCCCCAACGGCGCGGGCAAGTCCACGCTGGGCAACATCCTCTCCGGTCGCGACGGCTATGACGTCACCGCCGGCACGGTCGCGTTCGAGGGCCAGGACCTGCTGGCGCTCGAGCCCGAGGAGCGCGCCGCGGCCGGCGTGTTCCTGGCGTTCCAGTACCCGGTCGAGATCCCGGGCGTGAACAACACCTACTTCCTGCGCAGCGCGCTTAACGCCCAGCGCAAGGCGCGCGGCCAGGACGAGCTCGACTCGATGCAGTTCCTGCGCCTGGTGCGCGAAAAGCTCGCGGTGCTGCACCTCGACGACCGCCTGCTGCACCGCGGCGTCAACGAGGGCTTTTCGGGCGGCGAGAAGAAGCGCAACGAGATCTTCCAGCTGGCCGTGCTCGAGCCGAAGCTGGCGATTCTCGACGAGACCGATTCGGGCCTGGACATCGATGCGCTCAAGAACGTCGCCGACGGCGTCAATGCGCTGCGCTCGCCCGATCGCGCGTTCATCGTGATCACCCACTACCAGCGCCTGCTCGACTACATCCGCCCCGACGTGGTGCACGTGCTCGCCGATGGCCGCATCGTGCAGAGTGGCGGCCCGGAACTGGCCCTGCAGCTCGAAGAAAAGGGCTACGCCTGGGTCAAGGACCGCGTCGCGCCCGAGGCAGCGGCGTGATGAGCGCCCTGCTCGAGTCCCTTGCCGCGGGTTTCGACGGCGACGCTGCGCGCCGCCCGGCGCTCGACGCCGCATTGGCGGCGGGCCTGCCCGGCCCGCGCAGCGAGTCGTGGAAGTACACCTCGCTGCGCGCGCTCGAGCGCCGCAGCTTCGCGCCGGCTGGCGACGCCGCGATCGATCCGGCGCTGCTGGCCGACATCCCGGCGCCGCGCCTGGTGTTCGTCAACGGCCGCGCCGCGCCCGCGCTGTCCGATCCCGGCCCCGCTATCGCCGGACTGTCGATCGGCACCGGCCTGTCTGCTAACGCACTGCCGGCGATCGAGGATCGGGACGACGCGGTGTTCGTGCGCCTCAACGCCGCGCTCGCCACCGATGGGGTCGCGATCACCGTCGACGCCGATACCGAGGTCGCGGCGCCGCTGCATCTGGTGTTCGTCGGTGCGCCGACCGAGACCGACCAGGCGTGGCACCTGCGTCACCACATCGCGCTCGGTACCGGCGCGCGGCTGACCGTGGTCGAACACCATCTCGATGCCGGCCCCCATCGCCATCTCGACAACGGCGTGTGCTCACTGCGCCTCGCCGATCGCGCGCACCTGCGTCATCTGCGACTGCAACGGCGCGAGGCCGGCGCGACGGCGTTCCTGCGCACCGACGCCGAGTTGCAGGCCGGCGCCATCTACGACCGCGTCGACCTCGAGGCCGGCGCGGCGCTGTCGCGCCACGAACTCGACGTGCGCCTGCTCGGCCCGGACGCGCGCCTGACCGCCAACGGCGTGCTGCTGGCCGGCGGTCGTGGTCATCTGGACACGCGCCTGGGCATCCGCCACATCGCCCGCGACACCGCCTGCCAGCTGCTGTGGCGCGGCATCGGCGACGGCCGTGGCCGGGTGGTCTTCCACGGCGGCATCACCATCGACGCCGGTGCCGACGGCACCGATGCGCGACTGTCGAACAAGAACCTGCTGCTGTCGGCGACCGCCGAGATCGATACCCAGCCGGTGCTGGTGATCCATGCCGACGAGGTCCAGGCCGCGCATGGCGCCACGGTCGGCCAGCTCGATCCCGGCGCGCTGTTCTACCTGCGCTCGCGCGGCCTGCCCGCGACCGATGCCCAGCGACTGCTCACCGCCGCCTTCGTACGCGAGCCGCTGGCCGCGATCGTCGACGACGCGCTGCGCACGCTGGCCGAGTCCGCACTGGATCGCGCGCTCACCGCGCTCGTGCGCGCATGAGCGCCCTGCCGCCGCTCGAGCCGCCGTTCGATGGCCCCAGCGCACCGGACCGGCACGATGGCGAGGTCGACTGGGCCTGCGTGCGCGCCGACTTCCCGCTGCTGCTGCGCGAGGTCCACGGCAAGCCGCTGATCTACTTCGACAATGCCAACACCGGCCAGAAGCCGGCGTGCGTGATCGACGCGGTCGACGGCCACTACCGCCGCCACAACGCCAACGTCAGCCGGGCCGTGCACCAGCTCGGCACCGAGGCGACCGAGGCCTACGAAGGCACGCGGCGCAAACTGGCGCGGTTCCTCAACGTGCGCGCCGACGACCTGGTGCTGTGCAGCGGCACCACGTTCGCGATCAATCTGGTGGCCTACTCGTGGGCGCTGCCGCGACTGAAGGCCGGCGACACGATCCTGGTCTCGCGCATGGAGCACCACGCCAACATCGTGCCCTGGCAGATCGTCGCCGAGCGCACCGGCGCGACCGTGCGCGTGGCGGAGATCGGCGAAGACGGCACGCTCGACCTCGAGTCGCTGCGCCGCGCGATGACGCCGGACGTGAAGCTGCTCGCGATCACCCACGTCTCCAATGTGCTGGGCACGGTCAATCCGGTGCGCGAGATCTGTCGCCTGGCGCGCCGACACGGCGTGACGACCGTCGTCGATGGCTCGCAGGCGGCGCCGCACCGCAGGGTGGACATCGCCGCGATCGGCTGCGACTTCTACGCCTTCACCGGCCACAAGATGTGCGGGCCGACCGGCACCGGCGCGCTATGGGCGCGCCGCGAGCACCTCGAGGCGATGCCGCCGTTCCTGGGCGGCGGCGAGATGATCAAGGAGGTCGCCTTCAGCGGCACGGTCTACAACGACCCGCCGCAGCGTTTCGAGGCCGGCACCCCGAACATCGCCGGCTTCGTCGGCCTGGGCGCTGCGGTCGACTATCTCGAACGACTCGGGATGGACCACGTCGAGCGGCGCGAGGCCGCGCTGCTCGCACACCTGACCGAGGCGATGGGCACGATCGACGGCCTGCGCATCCTCGGCGCGGCACCGGACAAGGCCGCCGTGGTGTCGTTCCTGGTCGAAGGCGCGCATGCGCACGACCTGGCGACACTGCTGGACCTCGAAGGCGTGGCCGTGCGCTCGGGCCAGCACTGCGCACATCCGCTGCTGCAGTTCTACGGTGTCGCGGCCACCTGTCGCGCCTCGCCGGCGTTCTACAACACCCACGAGGAGATCGACGCCTTCGTCGCCGCGCTGCGCAAGGTCCGCCGGCTGCTGGGCTGACGCGCCGCATTGCGGCATGCCGATCGGCGCCACGCGCGCCGACGGCCATAATGGCCGCCCTTCCCCGCCAGCTTCGTCACGATGCCCGCCTCTCCCGCGTTTCGCCTCGCCACTCTCGACGACGTGCCCGCGCTGGTCGCGCTGGTGACGTCCGCCTACCGCGGCGATGCCAGCCGCGCCGGCTGGACCACCGAGGCCGACCTGCTCGACGGCGCCCGGATCGACCCGGACGTGCTGCGCGCCGACATCGTGCGTCCCGCCAGCCGCGTGGTCGTGGTCGACGGCTCCGATGGCACGCCGCAGGCCTGCGCGCATGTCGCGATCGAGGACGGCCATGGCTACTTCGGCATGTTCGCCGTCGCCCCGCGATTGCAGGGCCTGGGCACCGGAGATGCGGTGCTGGCCGAATGCGAGCGCATCGTCCGCGACGACTGGCGCCTGCCCGGCATGCGCATGACCGTCATCGACCTGCGCGAGGCGTTGATCGCGTGGTACGAACGCCGCGGCTATCGCCGCACCGGGCGTCACAAGCCATTTCCCTATGGGGACGCACGTTTCGGCATCCCGTTGCGCGACGATCTGCGCTTCGAAGTGCTGGAGAAGACCTTCGGCGCCTCACCCTTCGGAGTCGCACCATGAGCGAGACCTGGACCTTCGTGTGCGCGACCGCCGAACTGCTGCCCGGCGAGATGCGGACCACCTTCGACGAGGTGACCGGGGCGCCGATCGTGGTGTTCAACCTCGATGGCGACCTGTACGCGCTGGAGGACCAGTGCACCCATGAGGACTTCGCGCTGTCGGGCGGGGGCGATTTCGACCCGGGCGAGGCAACGATCGAATGCGTGCTGCACGGTGCGAAGTTCGACGTGCGCGATGGCCGCGCCCTGTGCGCACCAGCCTACGAACCGGTGGCGAAGTTCCCGACCAAGATCGAGCACGGCGGCGTCTGGACGCGCGACGACCGGGACTGACGGTCCTGCAGTGATCGTCGCGCTGCACCAGTAGGAGATCCGGCGGATCCGGCGCGCCCGCTGCCGTGCCATACATGCGAATGAATTGCGTTAAGACTTGCTTATGAAAATCATTCTCATATAATTGCGCGTCAGCTTTCTTGCTCGAGCGTGCCCGGTTCGTGACGACGCGGCCTACATCGCAGTGGACGGCATCGGGGCGCATCAGGCTGGCCCTGGCGGCCCTGCTGTCGCTGGCTGTCGTCCTCGGTGTCGCTTCCTGCGACCTGCCGCTCATGTCTGCCGGGCTCGGCGATGCGACCGCGCTGCCCGACCTCCCGGCCACGCAGGATCCGCCGCCCGAGGCGAAGTTCCGCCGTCCGCTGCCCCTGTCGGCCCGCGTCGCGCCGCGGGATGCCGCGCCCGGCGCCAGCCTGCCGCCGTGTCCGGCGGTGGCGTCGACACCGCCGATGTCGCGCGTCGACGCCATGCGGGCCTTGGCCGACCGACCGCCCCCCGACGCCGTCGACGCGCCACAGGCGCTGCGTCCGGATCTGACATTGCCGCCCGGCCACGCGCCTCCGCACGCCTGAAGCCCCCGCCAGCCGGCGTGGGGCCGCGCGCCGCCGAGGCCGGCGCACGCGTACGCCCCAGCGTTTGATGCCCCCGTCTTGCGACGCCGCCGCCCGGTGGCGCGCCAGGCCGCACGCGCGGCCGCTTTCCGATGTTTCGACAAGGACCTCCCATGATTGATTCGACCGCCCCGCGCCGCCGTGCGCTGGCCGCGAGCCTGCTCGCCCTGCTGTCCACCCCTGCACTGGCCGATACCGCTCTGCCCCAGGACGACGCCCGCAACTTCGACACCATCGTCGTCACCGCGGCCGGCTTCGAGCAGAAGATCACCGACGCCCCGGCCAGCATCAGCGTGATCACGCAGGAAGACCTGACCCATCGTCCCTACATGACCCTGCTCGATGCGGTGCGCGACATCGAAGGCATCGACGTCGGCGAGACCCGCGACAAGACTGGCCAGGGCACGATCTCGATGCGCGGCATGGGCGCGGACTACACGCTGATCCTGATCAACGGCCGGCGCCAGAACAACCACGGCGACATCTACCCCAACAACTTCGCCGGCAACCAGTTCAACCACATTCCGCCACTGGACGCGATCGAGCGCATCGAAGTGATCCGCGGCCCGATGTCCACGCTCTACGGCGCCGACGCAATGGGCGGGGTGATCAACATCATCACCAAACGCGAGCTCGACAGCTGGGCCGGGTCGCTCACGCTGGGCCGCACCTTCGAGACCGACGACCAGTTCGGCGACGACACCACCGCCGACCTCTTCGTCACCGGGCCGTTGGTGCCGGGCGTGCTGAACCTGAGCGCGCGCGCCAGCTGGTACGACCGCGAGGCCTCCAATCCGGTGTACGCGCCGGTCACCGACCCCAACGGCGAGGTCCACACCCGCGCACTGGGCTTCGGCGGCGGCGGCAAGACCGTGGACAACACCAACAAGGCCGCCGGCATCTCGCTGAGCTGGACACCGACGCAGGCGCAGACGATCACCTTCGATATCGATGCCTCGCGCCAGAAGTACGACAACAGCACCCGGCTCAACGACAACGGCGTGGCGGAGTATCCGGTGGGCACCGTCGACGACTACGGCGCGATGCTACGCATCGGCAACAACGGTCGCATCGAACCGCGTGCCGGCTATCGGCCCAGCCAGGAGTTCACCCGCGACAACTGGTCGATCGCGCACGAGGGCCGCTGGTCGTTCGGCAACAGCCTGGTGTCGCTGGGTTATGTCGAAACCCGCAACGAGGGCCGCACGCTGCCCTACACCGTGGCCGACCGCCAGCACCTGCAGTCGCTGTGGAACACGGCCTGCGGCAACCTGGGCGGCACGGTCAACGCTGCCGGCCGCTGCCCCAACTCGGCCGCCGGCACTGGCTACAGCCCTCCCGCATGGAACGGGCTTTCCGAGGCCCAGAAACTGGCGGTCATGGCGGCCAATCTCACATCCGAGCAGTACGCTCAATTGCTGGCCTATCTGCCCCGCCCCGATCGCACGCTCGAGAGCAATCAGTACACGCTCGACGCCAAGCTGGACCTGCCCTTCGAGTGGAATGGCACTCACGTTGCCGTGGTCGGTGCCCAGCTCATCCGTGGCAAACTGATCGATGGCGTGTTCGGCATGGAGCGCGGTGTTGCCGGCGCCAAGCAGAAGCACGACATGGTCTCGCTGTTCGCCGAGGACACCTGGACCATCGCCGAGCCGGTGTCGATCACCGCCGGTCTGCGCTACGACGATCACAAGACCTTCGGCAACCACCTCAGTCCGCGCCTGTACGGCGTGTGGACGCTGAGCGAGCAATGGACGGTCAAGGGCGGTGTCAGCACCGGATTCAAGACCCCCAAGACCACCCAGCTCTACGACGGCATCACCGGCTTCGGCGCCCAGGGCGTGTCGCCGATGTTCGGCAATCCCAACCTGCAACCCGAGACCAGCACCAGCACCGAATTGGCCGCGTACTGGCAGCACCCCGGCGGCCACAGCTTCAATGCGACGATCTTCCACAACAAGTTCGACGACAAGATCGGCCAGGAAGCTTGCGGTCCGACGCTGACGATCGCCTGCAGCGGCACCGGCGACTACGCCGATCTGGGATACTCGAACTCCAACAAGACGGTCAACATCGACGAGGTCGTGGTCCAGGGCGCCGAACTCGCCGGACGCTGGCAGATCAGCGACGCTCTGGGCTTCCGCGCCAACTACACCTTCACCGACAGCGAGCAGAAGAGCGGCAGCAATGCCGGACAGCCGCTGGGCAACAGCGCCCGGCACATGGCCAACGCCACGCTCGACTGGCGCGCGACCGAAGCCTTCACGGTCTTCCTGACCGCCGAGGCGCGCTCCAAGCGCTACCGCGGCTTCGACACGGTGCTGGCGCAGGAGCTGTACTGGAAGGACTACGAGGTGCTCCACCTCGGCGCCTCCTACCGCATCAACGAGACAGTGACCGTCAACGGCCGGATCAACAACCTGCTCGATCGCGATTTCACGTCCTACCAGTACAGCTTCGTCGAAGACAGCGGCAGCTACACGCTGTCGGCCCAGGACGACTACAACAACAAGGACAAGGCGCGGAATGTCTGGCTAAGCGTGAACGTCAGCTTCTGAACCCTGGAGTGAGGTCCGGCCCGGCAGGCGCACACGCCTCGTCCGGGCCGGCCCCCGACCGGTCACGCAAGCAGACCGCGAGCAAGGCGCCCTCGCCCTCGATCGACACCCGGCCGGACGCAGGGGCACCGGTCAGCACGGCGGTATCGCCTGCCGCCAACGCCGCATGCGCCACGCCGCTGCCGCATCGCGCGTGTCCGGCCAGCAGGTGGATGGCCCAGGTCGTCGCCGGGTCGGCACGCCATGCCAGGGCGCCGGCCAGCGGCAGATGCCAGAGCCGGGCCCGGTACGCGTCGCGCCGCCACATCAGGTTGAACACTTCGACGCCGCCTGTCGGCACGCAGGCGGCCACATCGCGTTCGCCGGCGAAGCGATGCCGGGCATATCGCGACGCCAGCGCGACGCGGCGGTCCGCGACCCGCAGATCCAGCCGGCCGCCACGCAGCAGCATCAGCTCGCGATCGACGCCGGGAAATGCCGAGAACGGCGCATCGCGGTCGATTCGTGCAATCGAGATCCGCCACGGCCAGGGGGCCGCGGTATCGTCGACCGAAGGCGCGGCCGTCAGCGCAGGCGCGCAGAACAGTTCGCGCGTCCAGCCGTGGCCATTGCGCCAGCGCACGGAGCGTGCGGCGGCGGCGGGAACGATCCGGACGGTCTCAGGGACAGGCATCGCGCGAGTCTAAAGCCTGATCGACAACAGGCCCCGATCAAGACCAACCCGGATCGGGTGGGCCCGGATAGACGACCGGGGCCGCAGCGCGCCACCAGGCCGACGCTGGCTCCGAGATGGGCGCGTCCTACAATCGGCGCGTTGCGCCCAAAAGAGGTCGCCCGCCACGCATCCAATGCGGGGCGGGCGACGGCTACATCCATGTAATGGCGTCCTTGCCGGATCCAATGGAGCATCCCGCTCCTCGACCTGCACCGATGCTCCTTGCCCCGGTGCGGGCGATGGTTGGCTCAGCGCTGCTGCGCTGCGCCCTTGCCCGGCGTCCCAGACGCCCGCTGGGCGGTCTGCTGCTGGCGCGCCATCTGCGACCCCAGCTCGATCCGGTCCCGGTTGTTCTCGACCGTGCGCAGACCGATGCCCTTGACCATGGCCAGTTGCTCGGCGCTGCGGAACGGCCCGTTCTCATCCCGGTAGGCCACGATCGCCTCGGCCTTGGCCGGCCCGATGTTGTGCAGCACCCGGGCGAGGGTCGTGGCATCGGCGGTGTTGACGTTGACCTTCTCGACCCCGTCTGCGCCGAAGGCCGAACCGGCCATCAACAGCGAGAGGACGAGAGCGGCGATGAGGGCTTTGAACGGCTTCATGGCGAACTCCTTGGCGATTGGGTGGATTCCTTTCCCGACTGGCGATCTGTCATCCCTGCCGGTGTTGCCAGTCTCCCCAACGCCATGAACACAGCCTATCCGCCTGTCCGCCATCGCGAAGCAGGCCGACTCCCCAATTTCGTGTAGGAAAAGTCCTACAACGCCCGCGCGGTAGAATGGCCATCTACGCCGCAAGTGGAGCTCGCGCCATGGATACCCGCCGCACCGACCGTTTCGTCGGCGCCAAATGGGACGACGAGATCGTCCCGCAACTTGTCGAATACATCCGTATTCCGAACAAATCGCCGATGTTCGACGCCGATTGGGTGGCCAATGGCCACATGGAGCGCGCCGTCGAGCTGATGGCCGGCTGGGCCCGCGCCCAGACGATTCCCGGCATGCAGTTGGAGGTCGTGCGCCTGGAAGGGCGCACGCCGCTGATCTTCATCGAAATCCCGGCCGCCAACGGCGGCAGCGACGACGACTGCGTGCTGCTGTACGGCCACCTCGACAAGCAGCCGGAGATGACTGGCTGGGACGACGACCTCGGCCCGTGGGAGCCGGTGTTGCGCGACGGCAAGCTCTACGGGCGCGGCGGCGCCGACGACGGCTACGCGATCTACGGCTCGCTGACCGCGATCCTGGCCCTGCACGAGCAGGGCCTGCCGCACGCACGCTGCGTGGTGCTGATCGAGGCCTGCGAAGAATCGGGCAGCTACGACCTGCCCGCCTATGTCGATCATCTCGCCGACCGCATCGGCAAGCCGTCGCTGGTCGTCTGCCTGGACTCGGGCTGTGGCAACTACGACCAACTGTGGTGCACCACTTCGCTGCGCGGCCTGGCCGGCGGCAACCTGACGGTCAAGGTGCTCGACGAGGGCGTGCATTCGGGCGACGCCTCGGGCGTGGTCCCCTCGAGCTTCCGCCTGCTGCGCCAGCTGCTGTCGCGCATCGAGGACGAGCGCAGCGGCCGGATCCTGCCCGAAGGGCTGCATGCCGACATCCCGGCCGAGCGGCTCGAGCAGGCGCGCCGCGCCGCCGAGGTGCTCGATACGGCGATCTACGACAAGTTCCCCCTGACCGGCGCGCTGCGACCGATGTTCCCCGTCGATGCGGACGGCACGGTGTCCGAGGATCTTGCCGAACTCGTGCTCAACCGCACCTGGCGCCCGGCGCTGTCGGTGACCGGCGTCGACGGGCTGCCGTCGCTGCAGTCGGCCGGCAACGTGTTGCGTCCGCATACCGCGGTCAAGCTGTCGCTGCGCCTGCCGCCGACGGTCGACGGCAAGCACGCCGGCGAGTTGCTGCAGCAGGCCCTGACCCAGGACCCGCCCAATGGCGCCACGGTCACGCTGTCGCTGGAGAAGGCCGCGACCGGCTGGAATGCGCCGGCGATGTCGCCGTGGCTGTCGGAGGCGATCGAAGGGGCCAGCCAGGCATTCTTCGGCAAGCCGGCGATGTACATGGGCGAAGGCGGCTCGATCCCGTTCATGGGCATGCTGGGCGAGAAATTTCCCGGCGCGCAGTTCATGATCACCGGCGTGCTCGGCCCGCACTCCAACGCCCACGGGCCGAACGAGTTCCTGCACATCGAGATGGGCAAGCGGGTCACCGCGTGCGTGGCCCGTGTGATCGCCGAGCATCACCACGCCAGCCAGCGCGGCGAGACCTCGGGGTCGGCGGTCGCCGCCGACAGCGGCAAGCGTCACGGCGACCACGGCTGCTGCTGACTGCCCACCGGGACGATGCCGCGGCATCGTCCCGGCGGTGCGCACTGTCGCCCCGCCCAGCGGCGCGCTATGGTCGGACGACCCGGTCCATTCCGTCACTCGCGTATGCGCTCTGGTCCACACTCGATCGCCCTGCTCGTCCTGACGCTGGCGTCGCTCGTGGCCTGTAGCCATGCGGCCGCGCGCGAGACGGCGCTGTATAACGCGTCGTTCGATCCGACCCGCGAGTTCTACGTCGACTACAACCGTGCGTTCGCCTCGTACTGGCGCCAGCGCACCGGCGAAGCCGTGGACATCCGCATGCACCATGGCGGCTCGGGCGAGCAGGTGCAGGCGATCCTGGGCGGGTTGGACGCGGACGTGGCGACACTGGCGCTGGCTGCCGACATCGACGCGCTGGCCCAAGCCGGGCTGCTGGCTGCGGATTGGCGCACACGCCTGCCCGACGCCAGCGTGCCCTACACCTCGACCATCGTCCTGCTCGTACGCAAGGGCAACCCGCAGCGGATTCACGACTGGGGCGATCTCGTGCGGCCCGGCGTGCGGGTGGTGACGCCCGATCCCCGGACCTCCGGCGGCGGACGCTGGAACTACCTCGCCGCATGGGCCTGGGCCTCGCGCGCGCATCGCGACGGCACGCAGGTGCTGGACTGGATGCGGCGCCTGTTTCGCAACGTCGTGGCCGCGGATGCGGGCGCGCGCACGGCGACCACGACCTTCGTCGAGGGCGGTCGCGGCGACGTGCTGCTGGCCTGGGAAAGCGAAGCGTTGCGCCTGCTCGCCGATCCGCGCACCAGCCAGGCGCTGGAAATCGTCTATCCCAGCCTGAGCATTCGCGCCGAGCCCCAGGTCGCACGGATCGACCGCAATGTCGACGCCCACGGCGCCCGCGAGCGCGCGGACGCCTATCTGCAGTATCTGTACTCGCCGACCGGCCAGCGGCTGGCCGCGCAGCACCACTATCGCCCTGTCGACCCGAGCCAGGTCCCGGCCTCGCAACGCGCGCGCTTTCGCGCGGTCCCGATAGTGACTGTCGACGCGGCCTTCGGCGGCTGGCAACACGCCCAGCGGGTGCACTTCGCCGCCGGCGGACTGTTCGATCACGTGGCCGGCGCCGCCCGCTGAGCTTCGGACGCTCGGTCCAGCACTCCCGCATTCCAGTCGGTAAGCTGGCGGCCCGTCACCTGAGCAGGCCGCTGCGTTGCTTCCCGCCTTTTATCCCCCCGCTGACCGGACGTGCGCATTCGGCACGAACGCCGCCCGATGAAGGCGCTGATCTTCGCGGCCGGCCTGGGCGAACGCATGCGGCCACTGACCGACCACACGCCCAAGCCACTGTTGGTCGCAGGCGGCAAGCCGCTGATCGTCTGGCACCTGGAGCGCCTGGCGGCCGCGGGCGTGCGCGAGGTCGTCCTCAACGTCTCGTGGCTGGCCGAGCAGTTCGCTCCCGCACTGGGCGACGGTGAGCGCTGGGACCTGCGCCTGCACTATTCGCACGAGGGCGCACCGCCGCTGGAAACCGGCGGTGGCATGCTGCAGGCGCTGCCCCTGCTGGGCGAGGCGCCATTCCTGGCGATCAATGGCGACATCTGGAGCGACCACGACCCCGCGTCGCTGCCGCGCGAGCCGGCCGGCGACGCGCACCTGGTGCTGGTCGACAATCCGGCGCACCACACGCAGGGCGACTTCGTGCTCGAGGGCGACCGCGTACGCGCAGCGGGCTTGGACCGGCTGACTTTCGCCGGCATCGGGGTCTATCGCCCCACGTTGCTGGCCGGGTGGCGCGACATCATCGGTGACACACCGGGGGCCGACGCCACGCCGCCACGGTTCCGGCTGGCGCCACTGTTGCGCGCGGCGATGGACCGGGGCGCAGTCTCGGGCGAGCATCACCGCGGTGCCTGGACGGATGTCGGCACCCCCGAACGGCTCGCCGAACTCGACGCCGCGCTCACCAGAGCGCGCTGATCTCGCGCCCAAAAAAAAACTCCTCCTCCGCCTGGGCATGCGGAGGAAGAGTTCTGCGTTGACGGCCGAACAGGCCGTCGGTCAGATCAGCGGCGTCGGCATGGTCGGGATGACGACCGGCGCGCTCTTCTTGGCGCGCTTGGCAGGTGCACGCTTGGCAGGCGCCTTCTTGGCCGCCGTCTTCGTGGTCTTGCGAGCAGCCGCCTTCTTGGCGGTCTTCTTGGTGGCCTTCTTCGCCGCAGTCTTCTTGGTCGCGGCCTTCTTCGTCGCGGCCTTGCGGGTGGCGGTCTTCTTGGTGGCGCTCTTGCGGGTGGCCGACTTCTTGGCGGTCTTCTTGGTCGCCTTCTTCGCAGCCGACTTCTTGGTGGCCTTCTTGGTCGCCTTCTTCGCTGCCGACTTCTTGGTGGCCTTCTTGGTGGCCGACTTCTTGGTCGCAGCCTTCTTGGCGGTCTTCTTGGTGGCCTTCTTCGCGACCTTCTTCGCAACCTTCTTGGTCGCCTTCTTCGCAGCCTTGGCGACCTTCTTCGTTGCCTTGGAGGCCTTGCTCACGGCCTTCTTGGCAGCGGATTTGCGAACGGTCTTCTTAGCCGCCTTCTTGGCGGTGGTCTTCTTTGCAGCTTTCTTCGTGGCCATGGGATGGCTCTCCTCGTCAGTGGACTTGCATGTACAGCTGCCCAGTACTCAAAACGGCGCGCGGGAGTCGGACCCGCGTGCACCCGTCGACGCGCCCAGCGCATCGGGACGGATTCGGTCGGAAGGTCGTCGCAGTCGCGACAGCATCCCGGTGATGCGAAGGCACCCGCGTCGCACGCGACGGGGTGCCGGATTCGATGTCGGGGATTGGCGCAGAGATGCTGCCCGCATCCACCTTGTGATGTTCCTGGCGGAGGTCCGAGTTGTGCAGCGCGTTGTTGTCGGGGCTCGACTCACTCGTTTGATAGCGGGCGTGTGTTGCCGCGAAACCTAATCACGGTTTTTTCCACTGTCAACAGGCGGACATGCTTTTGTTGCGCCCGATCTCCGACGTCCGCCGCGGCTGCCCTGCAAGCGAAACGCACGGCCCACTGACGCTGCCGTCCGCATGCGTGATGCGTCATCGCCTGCAGCGCGACGAAAGTGCTTGAAACAAGCACTCTCCACGACATTCGACAGCGTCGGCAAGATCCAATGCACACGCGCAAACGATGCGATGCGGCGTGGTGAAACATTCATCACCGCGCCGACCGGCCGGTGAACGCGATGTGCACGAGGACCGGGCGATGCGACGTCGCAGCATCGGTTTGCGCGAAAAGTGCGCGACGCATTCGACCTCGCGGCACCTCGAACAAGACACCTCGACGGCATCGCCACGACGACCGACGAGTGACGACCGACAAGCGACGACTGACGACTGACGACTGACGACTGATGGCAGGCGGCAGGTCGTCGATCGTCGAAGTCCAATGGCACGCGTTGCTACCCGATGCCGTGGACACCACCCGTACCGCGCGCGTCGCCGTTCGCACATGCGCACATCGGCGCGCGCAGGCACGCTCACCGATCGCTGGCGGCGAACGACGACCGGCCGCCGCCTGCTCTCGCGCAGCCTGCCGGTCGTGCAGGGAGACCACCAAAAAAAAGGTTCATCGCTGAATTCCGGGGAAGGCTGCGCGGATCTTCAGGAAGAAGTACTCCTGATCGCGGTATCCGTAGGCGCGGCGTTTGATGACCTTGATGGTGTTGTTGATGCCTTCAACGATGCTGGTGTTGAGTCGATGTCGGCAGCGCGACACGATCCCATGCAGGTAGGCTTCGAGCTTGGCCGCGAAATGGGCCAGCGCGGCAATCCCGCTGGATTGGGCCTGCTCCAGCCAGTGCTCCCAGGCCCGTTGGGCGCAGCTGGGATGCTGGTAGAACCACAGTCGCTTGAGCTCATCGCGCATGAGGTAGGCGGTGAGCAGG
>NZ_JBDJMI010000010.1:0-123610 GCF_039673825.1 Luteimonas sp. TWI662
GACTGGGGCGATGCCGACACCGCGCGCGACGGCGGCCGGCCCGGTCGCCCGTCGGGGCTGTTCGGCGCCGATGGCCGCCCGCGCCTGGCCGATGGCGGGCGCGTGGGCGGCGGGCTGCCGCCGGGCACGATCACCGAGGATTTCGAGAAGATCGACCGCATGGGCACCTGGCTGCGGCGACCGGCCCCGGGCTACGAGTCGACGCGCTTCGATCGGTACTGGGTGCCCAGCGAATCGCTGCTGGAAGAATGGGTGCGGCGCAGCGTGCAGACGGTGCTGATCCCGATTCCGGGCACCAGCAAGACCATCCAGTGCAGCGTCGCGTTGCTGGCCTTCGGCGGCGGCTGCGGGATCACCGATCCGAACATGCAGGACGTCGAGACCGACGGCCGGCCGCCACCGGACGTGCCGTGGAAGCCGGAGTTGCAGGAAGACCGCGACAGCCTGGGCAAATGAGGCCGGTATCGAATTCAGTGCACGGCGCTCAGGCCAGGACTGCGATTGGGCCTGGTCGCCCTGTGGTGCTCGGCGCGCGCTGCGGCGCGCAGGTCGGGGGCAACGGCTGAAATCCGAAGCCGAAGTTAGAGTCGGCAGGCCGCACGCAGGCAGAGCGGATCACAGGTGTTGATCCGCTCTTGGGCATCCCTCCAGCGAGGGCGCGCATGGGGTCGAACGGCGACGACGACGGTCAGCGGTCGTGCACGCCGCGAAGATCGCGCAACTGGCTGGGCTGGTCGGCGAAGTAGGCCGCGAGGTCGGCGATCTGCTGGTCGCTCAGCCCGGTGGCCTGCTGCGACATCAGCGCATGCTCGCGCGTGCCGTCGCGGTAGGCCTGGAGCGCGTGGGCGATGTAGTCGCGGTACTGCCCGCCGATCTTCGGATAGGTCGGGTCGAGCGGCGCATTGCCGCCGGCGCCGTGGCAATCGGTGCAGGTCTGGCCGGTCGCGGCGCTCTTGACGTTCGCTGCGCGCTCGCCTGCCTGCACCGACCCCTTGGGCAGGCCGGCCGACGATGACGTGCCGCCACCGGCATGCGCCTGGCCGTCGGCGGCGGGGCCGCCGCAGGCGGCCAACGCCAGACAGGCCGCGGTCGGGATCAGCAGAAGGAAGGTCCGGTTCATGCCGCTCACTGGGTCAGCTCCGAAAGAAAGGCGGCGATGTCGGCGATGTCCTGGTCCGAGAAGCTCTGCGCCTGGGCCTGCATCGTCGGATGCCGGCGGGTGCCGCGCTTGTACTCGTTGAGCGCATTGACGAGGTACTGGGGCGATTGGCCGCCGATCCGGGGCACGTGGTAGTGCGGATAGACGTTGCGGTAGCCCTCGACCCCGTGGCAGCCCTGGCAGGTGTAGGTCAGGGTCCGGCCGTTGCCGGCGTCGCCCGCCAGCGGCGCATTGGCCGCGGCGGCAGGTGCGGCGGCGGTCTGCGCCAGGGCCGCGGGAGAGGCCATCGCGGCAAGGGCGAGGCAGGAGGCGAGCAGCAGCGGTCGCGTCATCTTGGTATCCGCAATCCTGAGTGGCTGGAACGGCTGTCGGGGAAGCGTGGGACGTGACCCGCGGGCGGTCGCTGAACCGCGGGCAACCGCGCCAGTATAGCCATGGGCTCTGTGCAAACCCAACGGCGCATCCAGGCCCAGTTCGCAACGCTGGAGGTCACCATGACCAATGGCGGATGGAATCCGCATGTTCGGGTGAACTACATTGCTACCACACCGTAGGGGTCATTCCATTCCAATGTCGACACTGCTCGTTCGCACGTCCTCGGGACGCATTTTTGCCGGCAGCCTGCTGCTGGCGGCCGCCTTCGGCTTGAGCGCCTGCAAGGGGGGAGGAGGCGATGCCCAGGCCCAGCCCGGCGACGCGGCGCAGGCGCCGGTGCCGGTGGAGACCGAGGCCGTGGCGCGGCGCAGTGTGGCGGCGAGCTATGTGGGGACCGCGTCGCTGGACGTACCGCGCGGTGCGGACGTGGTCGCCAAGACCTCGGGAATCGCGCTGGAGGTGCTGGTCGAGGAGGGGGATGCCGTCCGGGCCGGCCAGCCGCTGGTGCGGCTCGACCCCGATCGTGCACGCCTGGCGGTGCTGCAGAGCCGGGCGACGATGGGCAAGCTGGAAAACAGCTACCGTCGCGCGCAGCAGCTCGTCGGCCAGCAGATGATCAGCGCCAACGATCTGGACCAGATCAAGTTCGACCTCGATACCGCACGTGCGCAGTACGAGATGGCGCAGCTGGAGTTGTCCTACACCACGGTCACCGCGCCGATCGCAGGCGTGATCTCCCAGCGCATGATCCGCACCGGCAACTTCGTGCAGATCAACACGCCGATCTTCAGCATCGTCGACAACGCGCGCATCGAGGCGACGCTCAATGTCCCCGAGCGCGAGTTGCGCGTGCTCAAGCGCGGCCAGCCGGTGCGGCTGCAGGTCGACGCGCTGCCGGGCGAGTCGTTCGAGGGCGTCGTCGAGCGCGTCGCACCGGTGGTCGAGTCGCGCAGCGGCACATTCCGCGTGGTCACCGCCTTCGCCGGTACCGATGCGCTGCGCGCGGGCATGTTCGGGCGCATCCACATCGATTACGACCAGCGCGCCGACGCGCTGGTGATCCCGCGCGCCGCGCTGCTCGATGACGGCGACCAGGCGGCGGTGTTCACCGTGCGTGACGGCAAGGCCGTGCGCGTGCCGGTGACGCTGGGGTATGTGGATGGCGATCTGATCGAAGTCCGCGACGGCTTGGAGGACGGCATGCAGGTGGTGACCGCCGGCAAGGTCGCGCTGCGTGAGGGCAGCCCGGTGCAGGTGATCGGCGCGGCCCCGGTCGCGGCCGCCAAGCCCGCCACCGGCGCCAAGAGCGACGCGCAGTAATGGCCGGCGCCTCCCACGAAGGCCCCGCCGGCGACGGCCCGGCCGCGGACCCGCATGCCACCGCACCCAGGCGGTTCGATCTGGTCGAGTTCTCCACGCGACGCCGCGTGACGGTGTGGATGGTCGCGATCAGCCTGATGCTGTTCGGCCTGATCGCGCTGACCAACCTCAAGGTCAACTTGCTGCCCGATCTGAGCTACCCCACGCTGACGGTGCGCACCGAGTACACCGGCGCGGCACCGTCGGAGATCGAGACCCTGGTCAGCGAGCCGGTCGAGGAGGCGCTGGGCGTGGTCAAGGGCGTGCGCAAGCTGCGCTCGATCTCGCGGACCGGCCAGAGCGATGTGGTGCTCGAGTTCGCCTGGGGCACCGACATGGACCAGGCGAGCTTGGAGGTGCGCGACAAGCTCGAGACCTTGCAGTTGCCGCTCGAGGTCAAGCCGCCGGTGCTGTTGCGCTTCAACCCGTCCACCGAGCCGATCCTGCGGCTCGCGCTGACCGCCGGCGACAAGGGCGGCGCGGTCGACGAGTTGACGCGCATGCGTCGCTACGCCGACGACGATCTGAAGAAGAAGCTCGAGCCGGTGGCCGGCGTGGCCGCGGTCAAGGTCGGCGGCGGCTTCGAAGACGAAGTGCAGGTGGAACTGGACCTGCAGCAGATGGCGCGCATCGGCCTGCCGATCGAGAACGTGATCCAGCGCCTGCAGCAGGAGAACATCAACTTGTCGGGCGGTCGTCTCGACCAGGGCACGCAGCGCTATCTGGTGCGTACGGTCAACCAGTTCGCCAGCGTCGAGCAGATCGGCGAGATGCTGGTGGCCACGCAGTCGGGCGGCGACAACGCCGCCGCCAGCGCGGCGCAGCAGATGGCCGCGATCGCGGCGGCCAGTGGTTCGCAGGCGGTGCTCGCCGCTGCGGCGTCGGTGCAGAGCGCCTCGGGCGCGGACGGCGCGACGATCGCGGGCGGCCGCGCGATCCGGCTGCGCGACATCGCCACCGTGCGCCAGGGCTTCAAGGAACGCGAGAGCATCATCCGGCTCGGCGGCGACGAGGCGGTGGAGTTGGCGATCTACAAGGAGGGCGACGCCAATACCGTGTCGACCGCCGATGCGATCCAGGCGCGGTTGGCGGTGATCCGCAAGGACCTGCCGCCGGGGATGACGCTGACCGTCGTCGACGACCAGTCGAAGTTCGTGCGGGCGGCGATCAACGACGTGCGCACCGATGCGCTGATCGGCGGCACCCTGGCGGTGCTGATCATCTTCCTGTTCCTGCGCAATGGGTGGAGCACGTTGGTGGTGAGCCTGTCGCTGCCGGTCTCGATCATCACCACGTTTTTCTTCATGGGCCAGTTGGGCCTGAGCCTGAATGTCATGTCGCTCGGCGGCCTGGCGCTTGCGACGGGTCTGGTGGTCGACGATTCGATCGTCGTGCTCGAGTCCATCGCCAAGGCGCGCGAACGCGGGCTGGGCGTGCTGGAGGCCGCGATCACCGGCACCCGGGAAGTGGGCATGGCGGTGATCGCCTCGACGCTGACGATCATCGCGGTGTTCCTGCCCTTGGTGTTCGTCGAAGGCATCGCCGGCCAGTTGTTCCGCGACCAGGCGTTGACGATCGCCATCGCGGTCGGCGTGTCGCTGCTGGTGGCGATGACGTTGATCCCGATGTTGGCCTCGCTCAAAGGCCGTCCGCCGCTGGCCTTCCCGGAAGAAGCGCCGCATCCGCAATGGCGCCCCGAGCGCCGCTGGCAGAAGCCGTTGGCGGCGACCGGCCGCGGCATCGGCACCGGCATTCATGGCGTGCTGTTCGGCTTGGTCTGGCTGCTCATTCGTGCCTGGCGCGGTGTCTCGTACGTGGTCAGCCGCGTGATGGGACGCGCCAGCGATGCGGCGATGGCGCCCTACGAGCGCGCCGAGCGTGGCTACATGCGGATCCTGCCGGCGGCGCTGGCGCGGCCGTGGTGGGTGCTGGGCACTGCGACCGCGGTGTTTGTGGTCAGCATGTTCGCCGTGCCGCTGTTGGGGACCGACCTGATCCCGCAACTGGCCCAGGACCGGTTCGAAATGACCGCCAAGTTGCCGCCCGGCACCCCGTTGCGCGAAACCGACCGCATCATGCGCGAAGTGCAGCAGGCGCATCGCGACGACGACGGTGTGGCCTTGTTGTTCGGGGTGAGCGGCAGCGGCACCCGGCTGGACGCGAATCCGACCGAGAGCGGCGAGAACATCGGCCGGTTGAGCATCGTCATGAGCGACGGTGGTAACCGCGAGTTCGAGGCGCAGCAGACCGAGCGCCTGCGCAACACCATGCGGCAATATCCCGGCGTCGCGGTGGACTTTTCGCGGCCGCAGATCTTCAGTTTCTCCACGCCGCTGGAGATCGAACTGCGCGGCCAGGATCTCGACGGGCTAGCGAAGGCCGGCCAGCGCATGGCCGAACTGCTGCGGGCCAATCCGCACTACGCCGACGTCAAGAGCACGGTGGAGCAGGGCTTTCCCGAGATCCAGATCGTCTTCGACCAGGCGCGTGCGGGGGCGTTCGGCCTGACCACGCGGCAGATCGCCGATGCGGTGGTGCGCGCGGTGCGCGGCGAGGTGGCCACGCGCTACAACTTCCGCGACCGCAAGATCGATGTGCTGGTGCGCGCGCAGGAGAATGAGCGCGATTCGGTGGAGCGCATCCGCAACCTGATCGTCAATCCGGGCAGCGGCGCGGCCGTGCGACTGGACTCGGTCGCCGACGTGGTCGCGACCATCGGCCCGAGCGAGATCCACCGGGCCGACCAGGTACGCGTGGCCGTGGTGTCGGCGAACCTGCGCGACATCGACCTGGGCGCGGCGATGACCGAGGTGCGGCAGATGGTCGCCGAAAACCCGCTCGGTCCCGAGATCGGGCTGCACATCGGTGGGCAGGGCGAGGAACTCGCCGAGTCGATGCGCTCGCTGCTGATGGCGTTCGCATTGGCGATCTTCCTGGTCTACCTGGTGATGGCCTCGCAGTTCGAATCGCTGCTGCATCCGTTCGTGATCCTGTTCACCATCCCGCTGGCGATGGTTGGTGCGATCGGGGCGCTGCTGCTGACCGGCAACACGATCTCGGTGGTTGCCTTCATCGGCCTGATCCTGATGGTGGGTCTGGTGGTCAAGAACGCGATCATTCTGATCGACAAGGTCAACCAGTTGCGCGAGGCCGGCGTGGCCAAGCGCGAGGCGCTGGTCGAGGGCGCACGCTCGCGTCTGCGTCCGATTGTGATGACCACCCTGGCGACGCTGTTCGGCTTCCTGCCGTTGGCGCTGGCGCTGGGCGAGGGCGCCGAGGTGCGCTCGCCGATGGCGATCACCGTCATGGGGGGGCTGGCGGTCTCGACCGTGCTCACGCTGCTGGTGATCCCGGTGGTCTACGACCTGCTCGATCGCAAGTCCGATGCGTTCTACGCCGAGCGTGGTCGCCGCGCGCGGCTGGGTGCGGCCGCTGAGCGCGATGGGGCGGAGGCAGGCACGCCATGAGCATCGCCGAGCTGAGCCTGCGCCGTCCGGTCACCACCATCATGTGCTTCGTCTCGATGGTGGTGATCGGCCTGATCGCGGCGGTGCGCCTGCCGCTGGAAGCGCTGCCCGACCTGACCATGCCGATCCTTTATGTCGAGTTGCCCTACGCGGGGTCCACGCCCGTCGAGGCCGAGCAGAACCTGCTGCGCCCGGCCGAGGAGGCACTGGCGACGATGAGCGGCATCAAGCGCATGCGCGGCGATGCCAATGCCGATGGCGCGGGTGTGCTGCTCGAGTTCTCGGACTGGGACCGCGACATCGCGATCAGCGCCGCCGAGGCGCGCGAGAAGATCGACGCGATCCGCTCCGACCTGCCCGACGATTTCCGTCGTTACTTCGTCCACAAGTGGACCGCCAGTGACCAGGCGGTCCTGCGCCTGCGCCTGGCCGCCAATGTCGATCTGTCGGGCAGTTACGAGATGATCGACCGGCAGCTCAAGCGCCGGCTCGAACGGGTGCCCGGTGTGGCGCGCGTGGAGATCAGCGGGGCGTCGCCCAACGAGGTCGAGATCGCAGTCCAGCCCGATCGCCTGACTGCGCACGGCATCGAACTCAACGCGCTGGCCACTCGCCTGCGCGCATTGAACTTCTCGGTCTCGGCCGGCCAGATCCTCGATGGCGGGCAGCGCTTGCGGGTGCAGCCGCTGGGCGAGATTCAGGACCTGCAGCAACTGCGCGACCTGGTGATCGACCAGAAGGGACTACGGCTGTCGGACATCGCCGACGTGCGCTTCAAGCCGCAGCGCATGGACTATGGTCGGCGCCTCGATGGACGGGCGGCGGTGGGGCTGGAGATCTTCAAGGAGCGCGATGCCAACCTCGTCGAGATCGCGCGCAGCGTGCTGGCCGAAGTCGAGACCGCGCGCAGCGAACCGGGGCTGGAAGGCATCGACGTCAAGGTGATCCAGAACCTGGGCGAGGAAGTGACGTCATCGCTGCTGGAGCTGGTCGAGGCGGGCGCGATCGGCCTGGTGCTGTCGATCGTCGTGCTGTACTTCTTCCTGCGCCACTGGCCGTCGACGCTGATGGTGACGCTCGCGATCCCGATCTGCTTCATCATCACCCTGGGCTTCATGCACTTTTTCGACGTCACGCTCAACGTGCTGTCGCTGATGGGCCTGCTGCTGGCGGTCGGCATGCTGGTCGACAATGCCGTGGTCGTGGTGGAGAGCATCTACCAGGAGCGCGAACGCATGCCCGACCAGCCGTGGCTGGCCTCGGTGCTGGGCACGCGGCATGTCGCGATCGCGCTGTCGGCCGGCACGCTGTGCCACTGCATCGTGTTCGTGCCCAACATGCTGGGCGAGACCAACAACATCAGCATCTTCATGAATCAGCTGGCGATCACCATCTCGGTCTCGCTGCTGGCCTCGTGGCTGGTGGCCGTGAGCCTGATCCCGATGATGTCGGCGCGCATGAAGACGCCGCCGGCGGTCGCCCGGCCCGATGGGCTGATCCCGCGCATGCAACGCGGCTATGCGCGGCTCCTGCGCTGGTCGCTGCAGCACCGCGGTTGGTCGGTGGCGGGCATCGTTCTGGTGGTCGCGTTGAGCCTGTTGCCGATGAGCCAGATCAAGTTCGATATGTTCGGCGACAGCGGCGGCGGCAAGGAGATCCAGCTCTACTACCAGTGGAAGGGCAGCTACAACCTGCAACAGCGCTCCGAGGAGGTGCGACGCTACGAGACCTTCCTCGACCAGCGCCGCGAGCAGTACCGGATCCGTCAGCTCTACTCGTGGTTCGGCGAGGGCGGCGATTCGGGCACGATCATCACGTTCCAGGACGATGTGTCCGACACCCGGGTGCTGTCGGACAAGATCAGCGAGGCGCTGCCCAAGTCCGCGCGCGCCGATGTCGGCGTACGCGGTGGCGGCCAGGGCGGCGGCGGGGCGGGCGGCAGCCAGGGCGTCCAGGTGCAACTGGTCGGCGATTCGACCCAGGTACTGCGCGAGATCGCCGATGGCGTGATCCCGATCCTGGCGGCCAATCCGGCGCTGCGCGACGTGCGCGTGGATTCGGGCGATCTCAACCACGAGCTTCGGATCAGCGTCGATCGCGACCGCGCAGCCGCGTTCGGATTCTCGGCCGAGCAGGTCTCGAACTTCGTCGGCCTGGCGCTGCGCGGCAGCCAGCTGCGCGAGTTCCGGCGCGGTGACGACGAGGTGCCGGTGTGGGTCCGCTTCGCGGGCGCGGAGACCTACAGCGAAGCCGATATCGCCGCCTTCATGGTCCGGGCGCCGGACGGCCGCAGCGTGCCGCTGACCAGCCTGGTCGAAATGCGGGTGGAGCCGGCCTCCAGCCGGATCACCCGCAACGACCGGCAGACCTCGCTGACGCTGCAGGCCAACCTCGCTGGCGGTACGACGATGCCCGATGCCCGCAAGGCGCTGGAGCAGACGCTGGACACGGTCGCGTTTCCAGCGGGCTACGGCTACAGCTTCTCCGGCAGCGGCTTCGAGGACGATGCGGCGGCAAGCCAGCAGATGCTGTTCAACCTGGTGATTGCGGTGATCATGATCTACGTGGTGATGGCAGCGGTGTTCGAGTCGCTGCTGTTCCCCGCGGCGATCATGAGTTGCGTGCTGTTCTCGGTGTTCGGCGTGTTCTGGCTGTTCTGGTTCACCGGTACCGCGTTCACGGTCATGGCCTTCATCGGCATCCTGGTGCTGATGGGCGTGGTGGTGAACAACGGGATCATCATGGTCGAACACATCAACAACCTGCGCCGACGCGGCATGCCGCGTCTGGAGGCGCTGGTGGAGGGCAGCCGCGAGCGGTTGCGGCCGATCATGATGACGATGGGCACGGCGATCCTGGCGATGGTGCCGATCTCGCTCAGCGACACCGTCGTACTCGGCGGTCTGGCGTACTCGCCGATGGCGCGCGCGGTTGCCGGCGGGCTGGCGTTCTCGACCGTGGTCAGTCTGTTGTTCCTGCCGACGATCTACGCGCTGCTCGACGACCTGCGGTACGGCACGGCGCGCATGCTCCGCCGCGCGCGGGGCGTGCCGGCGGGCGTGTCCACGGCGTCGTAACGTCAATGGCCCGCGTCGCTTGGCGGTGCGGGCCATTCCGCCTTGAGGGCGTGGTGGCCCCCGTGGTCGCGCCGGTCAGTGCAGCAGCTTGCCGAAGATCCGCAGGCCCGCGACCCACACGCCGATGCTCGACCCCAGGTTGGTGAACATGAAGTTGAGGATCGTCCTTGAGACGCGGTTGCGGTACCAGCCGCGGAACGTGCCCGCATCATCGCGCAGGGCCAGGAAGTCACGGTAAGCGGGCTTGCGCATGTGTGCTTCGATCAGCGCACTGAACAGGCCGGGCGAGACGCCCGGGGGACGGAATGGCTTGAGTGGCGCGGCGATCGCCGCGGCCAGGATGCCGAGCGGATGCGCGGCGGCGGCGATCGCGCCCAGCGCGGCGAATGCGGCGGTGATCAGCACCCACTCCTCGAGCAACTGGCGGCCGACGTCGACGCCACCATGCCAGTAGCCCCAGCCGATCATCGCCAGGATCAGCGCCATCAACAGGGTGGTGAACCACGGGAACCGACGCGTGCTCGGCGCCTGTTCCAGCTCTGTGCGGATCGCTGACGGCGTCTGCGTGTCTTCGGCCAGGTGGCGCGCGATGCCGGCCAGGTGACCAGCGCCGACGACCGCCAGGACCTCGCGCGCGTGGCCGACATCGCCACGCAGGCGTGCGGCCATGTAGCGGTCGCGCTCGGCGATGATCGTCTCGTAGAGCTTGGGATCGCTGCGGGCGAAATCGCCGAAGCTCGATTCGAGCATGTCGCCTTGCTTGAGCTTCTCGATCTCGTCTTCGCCCATCTCCTCGTTGGTCAGCAGGCCCGACATCAGGCTGCCGCCGAGTCGCAGCTTGCCCATCAGCCCGAGCCGGGACGAGGTGCGGCGGAAGGTCAGGCCGACATCGCGGTCGATCAGCGCGACCGGCAGGCCGCGGGCATCGGCGAGCGCGACGGCGCGCTTGAGTTCGGCGCCCGGCTCGATGCCGAGTTGCTCGGCGAGCCGGCGCTGATAGGCCGACAGCGCCAGATTGGCGGCGAACAACGCGACGCGGCCCTTGCGGATCACGTCGACCAGATTGAGCTTGCCCAGCGCGTCGGGATCGGTGATCGCCTGCAGGCGCTGCGGGTCGAGTTCGACCGCGACCATGTCGAACGCGCCGCTGCCGATTGCGTCCTCGACCGCCTCCACGCTGACTTTCGAGACGTGGGCGGTGCCCAGCAGGGTGTAGCGCACGCCATCGCGCTCGACGATCGCGTGCGGCTGCGTCTGCCAGGACGGGGAGGCGGCGGAATCGGTCATCGGGTCATTCGTCTTCGGGTGAGGTGGTGGCGCCGTCGCCCAGCGCGCGCTGCATCAAGATGGTGTCGAGCCAGCGTCCATGCTTGCGGCCCGAGCGCGGCAGCACGCCGACGGTCGCAAAACCCAGGCGCGTGTGGAACCGGACGGAGGGGCCGTCCAGCGGTGGGCCGATCACTGCGATCATCTGCCGGAAGCCGCGCTGCGTGCAGGTATCGATCAGCGCGTCCATCAGCCGCCGTCCCACGCCTTGGCCGTGCAGCGCCGGTACGACGTAGACCGAGCTTTCGACGGTGAAGCGGTAGCCGATGCGCGCGCGGAAACTGCCGGCGTAGGCATAGCCGGCGAAGCGGCCGTCGAGCTCTGCGACCAGATACGGAAAGCCGGCCTGGCGCAGCGCCGACCAGCGCCGGCGCATCTCATCGCGATCCGGCGCGTCGTATTCGTAGGTGGCCACGCCGTCGACGACTTCCCGCGCGTAAAGCGCGGCGATCGCGTCGAGATTGCCGTCGTGCGCGTCGCGGATCACGACGCCAGGGGTGGGAGCAGCCACCGGCGTCAGTCGATATAGCGCTTGAGCAGATCGCCGTAGGCGTCGATCCTGCGGTCGCGCAGGAACGGCCAGATCCGGCGCACGTGCTCGCTGCGGCCCAGATCCACTTCGCAGGTCAGCAGCGTCGGATCGCCGCCGGCCTGGGCGAGGAATTCGCCCTGCGGGCCGAGCACGTGGCTGTTGCCCCAGAAGTCGATGCCGGCCGCGCCCAGCGGCGAGGGTTCGTGGCCGACCCGGTTGCACGAGAGCACCGGCAGTCCGTTGGCCACCGCGTGACCACGGTGGCTGAGGATCCAGGCATCGCGCTGGCGGGTCTTCTCGGCGTCGTCGTCGCTCGGGTCCCAGCCGATCGCGGTGGGATAGAGCAGCAGGTCCGCGCCCGCCAGCGCCATCAGCCGGGCGGCCTCGGGATACCACTGGTCCCAGCACACCAGCAGGCCGAGTCGGCCGACCGAGGTGTCGATCGGCTTGAATCCCAGATCGCCGGGGGTGAAGTAGAACTTCTCGTAGAAGCCCGGATCGTCGGGGATGTGCATCTTGCGGTACCTGCCCGCCAGGCTGCCGTCGGCGTCGAACACCACGCCGGTGTTGTGGTACAGGCCGGCGGCGCGGCGCTCGAACAGCGAACTGACCAGGACCACCTGGTGCCGGCGGGCGAGCGCGGACAGCCGCTCGGTGCTCGGGCCGGGAATCGGCTCGGCAAGATCGAACGCATCGACGTTCTCTTCCTGGCAGAAGTACGCGCCGTTGTGCAGTTCCTGCAACAGCACCAGCCGTGCGCCCTGCGCCGCCGCCTCGCGCACGCGCGCCTCGATGATCGACAGGTTGGCCTCGGCGTTGCCGGCGCCGCGATCGATGATGGCGCGTTCCTGGATCAGCGCGACGGGCAGGGTGGTCTTGCGGGTCATGGCGGCGATGCTACGGGACTCGAAAAGGCCGACCATGCTAACGCGGATAGACGCGCGCGCCCGCGCGCCGGCCACCGCCGTTCAGAGCGCGTCAAAGCGTGGCCGCGAGTGCGACGACGTCGGCCGTGAAGCGCGGGTAGTCCAGCGCCGGGGCATGCGGGGTATCGCGGCGCCGGATCTGCCGCACCGCCACCAGGCGCTTGTCGGGCACCACGACGATGTACTGGCCAAGGAAACCGTCCGCCGCATACGCCACGACCGGGCCGGTGTCCTCGTCGAACACATCCGCACGGGCGAGACCGCGCCCGGTAATCTGAGCCGAGTACAGCACCGGCCAGTCGTCGCCCAGTGCATCGCCCAGCGCCTTGCGCAGCCCCGCGGCGCCATCGAGTCGCTGCCCGCGCAGCGACTCCAGTGCACTGATCCAGCGTGGATCCGCGTCGCGTGCGCGCGCGGTTGCGATGGCGTCCTCGCGCACGGTCAGGAATTGCCACTCGGGAATGCGCCACCACAGCAGGCCGACGCGCGGTGAACGCGGACCGGCACTGTACAGCGCCTGGACGAAGCCTTCGGGCAGCAGGCGCGTGCCATCGGGTGTGACGCCGTCGTCGAGCAGCAACTGGCCGAGCTTGGCCGCGTCGCTTGCGGTGACCGACAGGCCGGCCATGGCCCAGGGATTTCCGGCCGGATCCTTCAGCCAAGAGCCAGGGTGGATGTCGAGTGGGTCGAAGAGACGGCTTTGGAGATAGGCGTCCATCGGCATCCCGCTGGCCCTTGAGATGACGCCGGACAGCAGGTTGGTGGCCTTGTTGTTGTACGAAAACGTTTCGCCAGGCGCGGCATCGAGTTCCGCCGCCAGTGCGAGTTGCACGATGTCGGGTGCTGGTTCGAGTTCTTCGCCGGCGTTGGGCACGTTCTGCAGGCCCGAGGTGTGGTCGAGCAGCATGCGCACGGTGATGTCGCGCTTGCGTCCCTGCGCCCATTCGGGGAAGAAGGTGTGGACGGGGGTGTCGAGCGAGTCCAGCTTGCCGTCGGCCAGCAGCAGGCCGACGCCCAGCGCCACCACCGACTTGGTCGCCGACATTAGTTCGATCGGTGCGCGCGCCGGATCGGTGGCGGTGTCGACCAGCACGCGACCGTCGTGGACGATCAGCAGCGCATCGGATTCGGCGGCCGTCGAGGCCGCCTGCAACCGGGCCAGTGCTTCGGTGGTGGTGTCCTGGCCCGGCGCGGACGCCAGGGCCGCTGCGGACAACAGGAAGGCCGCGATGGCGGCGAGCAGGGTGCGAGGCATCGAAAGAACTCCAGGCGGTGGGCCAGGGTGGCGACACCTGTAGTCATGCTCCAGTGCCGTTGGTCATGCTTTCGTCCGGGGCGGACCGGGATCAGCCTGCGAGCGCGCCCTGCGGCAATTGCATGGTGATGCAGTGCAGGCTGCCGTTCTGCCAGATCAGCGGGCGGCAGGGCACCTGCACGATCTCGCGGCCAGGGTACGCCTGCGCCAGCACGGCGGCCGCGGCCGCGTCGGCCGGGTCGCCATAGGCGGGCATCAGCACTGCGCCGTTGAGGATCAGGTAGTTCGCATAGCTGGCCGCCAGGCGGCGGCCCTGGTCGAGGATCGGACGCGCCCACGGGAGCGGGAACAGCCGATACGGCGCGCCATCGGAGGTGCGCAGCGCCGCGATCTCGTCGGCCATTGCGTGGAGTTCGGCGTGGTGCGGATCGTTCGCGTCATCGCAGGCCTGGAAGACGATCGCATCGTCCGGCGCGAACCGGGCGAGGGTGTCGATGTGCGCATCGGTGTCGTCGCCTTCGAGGTAGCCGTGGTCGAGCCACAGCACGCGGTCCTGCGCCAGCCAGTCCGCCAGCCGCGCGCTCAGTACATCGCGCGAGGTCTCGGGGTGTCGCTCGTGCAGGCAGCGCCAGGTCGTGAGCAGCGTGCCGGCACCGTCGGTCTCGATCGCACCGCCCTCCAGGGCGAAGTCGATCTGCCGGCGCTGGGCCTGGTCGGCGAACAGGCCGGCCGCGTGCAGGTGCCCGACCAGCAGGTCGTCGCGACTGGCGTCGAACTTGCCGCCCCAACCGGTGAAGCGGAAGTCGTTGAGGACGAACGCATCGCCGCCCACCAGGGTGATCGGCCCCGAGTCGCGCAGCCAGGTGTCGTCGTAGGCCGCTTCGACGAAGCGCACGCGGTCCATGTCGACCCGGTTGGACGCCAGGCGCACATAGGCGTAACTCTGGACGTCCTCGTCGGGCACGCAGATCAGCACCGGCTGGAAGCGGGTGATGGCCGCGACCAGTGCGATGTAGGTGTCCTCGACCTCGCCCAGGCGTTCCGCCCAGTCGGTGTCTTCGGTCGGCCAGGCGATCAGGATGGCGGACTGGGGTTCCCACTCCGCGGGGAAGCGCATTGCGGTCTTGGTCATGGACTCAACGGATGGCGGGCTTGGGGCCGATCTCGGACGCGGTCGCGCGATTGGCGACCGTGTCGACGACCCGGTTGCGTTCGAAATAGACGGTGAAGGCGGGGTAGACCCAGCGATGGATCGTCGGCCATTGCCGCTTCTGTCCGCCGCGCGGTTCGAGGCGCTGGGACGGTGCGCCGAAGTCGGCCTCGACCTGAGCCATCGTCATGCCGCGTGCGGGGACGGCCAACCCGGCCGGCTGTCGGCTGCGGTCGACCAGCAGGGTGTCGGCCGTGGCCGGTGCGCTGCCAAGCAGCAGGGCGGCGCCCAGCGCGGCGGCTGCGAACATCGTGACGGTGGAACGCGACATGACGGACTCCTGGCCTGCGAACGGGAGGGGCGTGGCCGGGAACCCGGCCGCATGGCGGCTGTGTAGCAGACCCGCGGCGACGGCGCTGCATGCGGCCGGCGCCGATACGACGAAGGGCCGCATCGCTGCGGCCCTCGCGTGCTGCGCCCGGCCCGAAGGGCTGACGCAGGATTGCCGGAACACCACGGCGCCGGGGCGCGCGTGCTCCGCCTCGCTGTTTAGCGCTGACGCGCCTTGAAGCGGGGGTTGGACTTGCAGATCACGAAGACCTTGCCGCGGCGACGCACAACCTTGCAATCGCGGTGGCGGGTCTTCGCCGACTTCAGGGACGACAGGACCTTCATGACAAACCTCTGGGATGGGATACGAACGGCAAGCCGGCTATTCTAGCGGCTTATTTCCACCTGATTCAAGCGCTTGGGCCTTCGGGCGCGATGCGCAGGAGATGCGTATGACGGCCGAGACGCCGGTGTTGACGATCGACGGCCCCTCCGGGTCGGGCAAGGGCACGATCAGCCGGGCGGTCGCGCAGCGGCTGGGCTGGCACTACTTGGACTCGGGGGCATTGTACCGGGCGGTCGGGGTGTCGGCCGGCTGGGCCGACCTCGACCTGGGCGACGCCGGCGCGCTGGTGCGCTGCGCGTTCGACACCACGATTGCATTCCGCGACGACCCGAGCGGCGAGCCGCGGGTGATCGTCAACGGACACGACGCTACCGACGAGCTGCGGACCGAGACCGCAGGGGCCGCGGCTTCGGCGATCGCGGCCATTCCCGAAGTGCGTGCCGCGCTCAAGGACCGGCAGCGCGCATTCAGGACGCCGCCGGGGCTGGTCGCCGACGGCCGCGACATGGGCACGGTCATCTTTCCCGATGCGCGCTGGAAGGTGTTTTTGACCGCGAGCGCCGAGGAACGCGCCGAGCGGCGCTATAAACAGTTGAAGGGCAAGGGGGTTTCGGTGACAATGGACGGTCTGCTGCGCGAGATTCTCGCGCGTGACGCCCGCGATGCCAGCCGCGCAGTGGCGCCGCTGCGGCCGGCCGAGGAGGCCGTCCGCATCGACACCACCGGCCTGGGCATCGAGGCCGTCGTGGCGCAGGTGCTGGCGCTGTTGCCGGCGCGCATGGACTGACAGACCCGGTCCGGCGCGCCTGCCGTCGTCGGCGCGCCCAGCAGTCGCGTGCCCCCGGACGGAGCGTCCGGTCGCATGCCGCAGTCGCAACATCGCGTCATCGCTCCAACGGTTCCGGCACCACGCCCAGGGCGCGGCGCCGGGTGTTCTTCCATGCCAACACTCACGGCCCTGCAATCCCGCGACGGCCGATCAACGGGTGGACCACCGATACCGCGCTCCGTCGCTGCGCCGGCCCGGTCCGACATCAACCAGGTATTCACCAAATGACCGAATCATTCGCAGAACTGTTCGAACAGAGCCAGACCAATCTGGCCAAGCTCAAGCCGGGCGCCATCGTCTCGGGCGTCGTGGTGCAGGTCCGCACCGACGTCGTCGTGATCAACGCCGGCCTGAAGTCCGAAGGCATCGTGCCGATCGAGCAGTTCCGTAACGAGGCCGGCGAGATCGACGTGGCCGAGGGCGACACCGTCAAGGTGGCGCTGGACTCGCTCGAAAACGGCTTCGGCGAGACCGTGCTTTCGCGCGAGAAGGCCAAGCGCGCGATGGTGTGGGACGAACTCGAGGAAGCGCTCGAGAAGAACGAGACCATCACCGGCCGCATCAGCGGCAAGGTCAAGGGCGGCTTCACCGTCGACATCAAGGATGTCCGCGCGTTCCTGCCCGGCTCGCTGGTCGACGTGCGTCCGGTCCGCGACCCGGTCTACCTCGAGGGCAAGGAACTCGAGTTCAAGCTGATCAAGCTCGATCGCAAGCGCAACAACGTCGTCGTCTCGCGCCGCGCGGTGGTCGAGAGCGAGCACTCCGAGGAGCGCGAAGCGCTGATGGAGAAGCTGGTCGAGGGCGCCGTGCTCAAGGGCGTGGTCAAGAACCTCACCGACTACGGCGCGTTCGTCGACCTGGGCGGCATCGACGGCCTGCTGCACATCACCGACATGGCCTGGAAGCGCGTGCGCCATCCGTCCGAAGTGGTGGAAGTGGGCCAGGAGCT
Source organism: Luteimonas sp. TWI662 (assembly GCF_039673825.1). Taxonomy (NCBI): domain Bacteria; kingdom Pseudomonadati; phylum Pseudomonadota; class Gammaproteobacteria; order Lysobacterales; family Lysobacteraceae; genus Luteimonas; species Luteimonas sp. TWI662. The sequence continues at coordinate 17,081 of NZ_JBDJMI010000010.1, forward strand.
CGAAGTCCGCGTGCTCAAGTACGACCGCGAGCGCAACCGCGTCAGCCTCGGCCTCAAGCAGCTGGGCGAGGATCCGTGGGACAACATCTCGCGTCGCTACCCGTCCAACACCCGCGTGTTCGGCAAGGTCTCCAACGTGACCGACTACGGCGCGTTCGTCGAGATCGAGCCGGGCGTCGAGGGTCTGGTGCACGTGTCGGAGATGGACTGGACCAACAAGAACGTCAACCCGTCGAAGGTCGTGCAGGTCGGCGACGAAGTCGAGGTCATGGTGCTCGACGTCGACGAGGAGCGTCGTCGCATCTCGCTGGGCATCAAGCAGGTCACCAGCAACCCGTGGGAGACCTTCGCCGCGATCCACAAGAAGGGCGACAAGGTCGACGGCCAGATCAAGTCGATCACCGACTTCGGCATCTTCATCGGCCTGGACGGCGGCATCGACGGCCTGATCCACCTGTCGGACATCGCCTGGAACTCCACCGGCGAGGACGTGGCCCGCAACTTCAAGAAGGGCGACACCCTCGAGGCCGTCGTGCTGGCGGTCGATCCTGAGCGCGAGCGCATCTCGCTGGGCGTCAAGCAGCTCGAGCAGGACCCGCTGGGCCAGTTCATGGCCAACAACCCGCGCGGCTCGAAGGTCTCGGGCACCGTGAAGGAAGTCGACGCCAAGGGTGCGGTCATCGACCTGGGCGAGGGCGTGGAAGGCTACGTGTCGGCGCGCGACATCAGCGACCAGCGCATCGACGATGCCAGCCAGCATTTGAAGGTCGGCCAGGAGATCGAGGCCAAGTACTTCGGCATGGACCGCAAGACCCGTTCGCTGCAGCTGTCGATCCGCGCCAAGGACGAGGCGGAGACCGCCGAGACCCTGGCCGAGTACAACAAGCAGGCCTCGGACGCGTCGAGCGGCACCACCAAGCTGGGCGCGCTGCTGCGCGAGCAGCTGGGCAACAAGTCGGAGTAATGCGTTCGGCGCCGGTCCGGGGACGTCCCCGGACCGGCGTTTGCGCATCTGCAAGAACGAGACATGACGAAGTCGGAACTCATCGAGCTGCTGACCCAGCGGCAAGCCCATCTCAAGGGCGAGGACGTCGACCTGGCGGTCAAGGCCATGCTCGAAATGATGGGCGGCGCGCTGGCAGCAGGCGACCGTATCGAGGTCCGTGGCTTTGGCAGCTTCTCGCTGCACTTCCGACCGCCGCGGACCGGCCGCAATCCCAAGACTGGCGACGCCGTGGCGCTGCCGGGCAAGCACGTCCCGCATTTCAAGCCGGGCAAGGAACTGCGCGATCGCGTCAGCGACGTGCAGCCGTTGCCTGCGGACGAGTGAGCGCCCTGGGGCGCGCCGTTCCCCGTCCCTTCGGTGTCGCCGCGTGCGGTTGGCACCGCCGATCCCCGAGCGGTTAGGATCGACGGCGGCCCGCAGGCCGTCGCGCGATGCCGTGGCCGCGTGTCCGCTCGCGCCCGCCGTCGCGCGAAAGCGGCGACCTTCCTGATGGAGCGTGATCCATGGCGTTTGTCACCGAGTGGTTCTGGTTCTTCCTCCTGCTGCCGATCGCGGCGCTCAGCGGCTGGGTGATCGGGCGACGCGGCGGCGAGCGGCATAGCGACACCCAGGTCAGCCGGCTGTCGACGACGTACTTCCGCGGCCTCAACTACCTGCTCAACGAACAGCCCGACAAGGCGATCGAGCTGTTTCTGCACATCGCCGAGCTCGACAAGGACACCTTCGAGACCCAGGTCGCGCTCGGCCACCTGTTCCGGCGGCGTGGCGAGGTCGATCGTGCGATCCGCCTGCACCAGGGGTTGGTGCAGCGCCCCGATCTCAACGACCAGCAGAAGGTGCAGGCGCTGCTGGCGCTGGGCGAGGACTACATGAAGTCGGGGCTGCTCGACCGCGCCGAGACGGTGTTCAGCGATCTGGCGCGCATCGACCAGCGGGCGCCACACGCGCTGCGGCACCTGATCGGCATCTACCAGGCCGAACGCGACTGGGCGAAGGCGATCGAGAACGCGACCCGCTACGAGGCGGCGACCGGCGAACCGATGGGCAAGCTGATCGCGCAGTTCGAATGCGAACTGGCCGATCGCCATCGCTCGGCCGGCAACCCCGACGAGGCCCGCGCAGCGGTCGCGCGGGCCTACGCCGCCGATTCGGGATCGGTGCGCGCCGGCATTCTCGAAGGCCGGATCGAAATCGATGCCGGCAACGACGCTGCGGCGATCCGCGCGTTCGAGCGTGCGGCCCGCCACGATCCCGATTTCCTGCCCGAGATCCTCGGGCCGCTGCTGGCCGCCTACGAGCGGGTCGGCGACACGCCTGGCGCGCGCAACTTCCTGTCGCAGATGACCGAGCACTACCCGGGTGTGGCGCCGGTCCTGGCACTGACCCGACTGGTCGAACAGGAAGAAGGCGTGCACGCGGCGCGGACCTATCTGGCGCGCCAACTCAAGGATCGTCCGTCGGTCCGGGGCGAGGCCGCGCTGATCGATCTCACCCTCGCCGACGGGGTCGATCCGGCCGGCACGCTGCAGGAACTGCGGTTGATCACCGAGCAGTTGCTGGTGCGCAATCCGAGCTACCGCTGCAAGCAGTGCGGCTTCGGCGCCCGCAGCCATCACTGGCAATGTCCCAGCTGCAAGGAATGGGGCACGATCAAGCCGTTGCTGAACTACGCCGTGGTCTGAGTGCAGCCGCAGGCGCTCATCGCAGTCGCCGTTCTGGCTCTGGTCTCGACGTCGCTGGGGACCTGGCTGGCGCGGCGCTATGCACTGTCGCGCAAGCTGGTCGACGCGCCGGGCGAGCGGCGCAGCCACGCGGCGCCGACGCCGCGCGGTGGCGGCATCGCGATCGTGGTCGTCATGCTGGGCGTGCTCGCCTGGACGGCCTGGCAGGCGGCGCTCCCCGGGGTGCACCTGGCGTTGCTGATCGGCCTTGTGCTGGTCGCCGGTATCGGCTGGATGGATGACCACCGGCCGTTGTCGCCATGGTCGCGGCTGGGGGTCCACGCGGTCGCCGCCGCGCTGCTCGCGGGGGCGGTGGCCCATGCCGGCCAGCCCCTGTGGTGGGGCGCTGCGGTATTCGTACTGGCCGTCGGTCTGATCAACGTCTGGAACTTCATGGACGGGATCGACGGCATCGCCACCAGCCAGGCGATGCTGGCCGCGCTGGCGGTAGCGTGGGTGGCCGGGCCCTGGGGCGGGGCCGGCGTGCTGGCGATCGCGCTGCTGGCCGCCTGTGGCGGCTTTCTGCCATTCAACTGCCCGAAGGCACGGATCTTCCTTGGCGACGTCGGCAGCGGCAGTCTCGGCTATGTGCTGGCAGGGCTGCTCGCTGCGGCATCGCTCGAGATCGGTCATCCGGCGGTCTGGGCGTTGTGCTTTCCGCTCGCGCCGTTCCTGATTGACGCCTCGTTGACACTCGTTTCACGCATGCTCCGCGGCGAACGCTGGTGGACGCCGCATGTTCAGCATGTCTACCAGCGCGCCGTGCAGGCTGGGCATCCGCATGCGAGGGTCGCCGCAGGCTATGCGGCGCTGTCGATGGTCGGGGTCCTGGTGTGCGGATTGCTCGCCGGGCACGGTGGCCCGGTTATCATCGGAGCCTTGGTCGCATGGTATCTGCTCATTGTCTGTGTCTGGTGCGCGGCTCGTGTCCGCTTGCTCGCCGGGCAACGTTGCCCTCAAGGATGAATCGCGATGCATGATGTAAGGACCCGGCTCGGCGTCCTGGGACCGCGTGTGGCCGTGGTCGCACACGACCTGGCCATGGTCTGGCTGTGCTGGGTCGGCCTGCACCAGTTCCGTCTTTCGGTCATGGCGCAGGCGCCTGCGTTCTCGCCGGTGTCGATCGAGGTCGCGCTGATTCTGCTGGCGCAAGGCGTGATCTTCTGGCGCGTGGGCCTGTATCGTGGCGTGTGGCGCTTTGCCAGCATCCCGGACCTGCTCAACATCGTGAAGGCGTCGGTCCTGGGCCTGCTCGCGATCCTGCTGGTGCTGTTCGTCTACAACCGGCTCGATCTCGTCCCGCGCAGCGTGCTGATCGTCTACCCGTTGCTGCTCGCAGCGTTGCTGGGCATGCCCCGGCTGCTGTACCGGGCCTGGAAGGACCACGGCAGCGTGCGGCTGGACCAGACCGCCACGCGGGTGCTGATCCTCGGCGCCGGTCAGGCCGGCGAGACGCTGGTCCGAGACTTGCGCCGGACTGGGGCCTACGATCCGGTTGGCTTCCTCGACGACGCGCCGAAGTTGCGCGGCAGCCAGTTGCAGGGCGTGCCGGTGCTGGGGCGGGTCGAGGACGTGGAGCGGATCGCCCCGGAGACCGCCGCCAAGCTGCTGGTCATCGCGATGCCCTCGGCCGATGCCGCGGCGATGCGCCGCGTGGTTGCGGCCTGCGAACGGACAGCGCTGCCGTTCCGGACCGTGCCGCGGCTCGACGACCTGCTGGAAGGCCGCTCGCTGCCGGGCGAGTTGAAGGAAGTCGCGATCGAGGATCTGCTCGGGCGCAAGCCGGTGCTGCCCGATTGGAAGGCGATTCGTGGCTGGCTGCGCGGGCGCTGCGTGCTGGTGACCGGAGCCGGCGGCTCGATCGGATCGGAACTGTGCCGACAGTGTGCGCGCCACGGTGCCGCGCAGATCGCGTTGGTGGAGATCGACGAACTCGCGCTGACCCGCATCGAGGCCGAACTGCGGCGCGACTTCCCGCATATCCGGGTCACGCCGGTGCTCGGCGACTGTGGCGATCCGGCGGTGACCGCGCATGCGATGCGGCTGTCGTCGCCGGACGCGGTGTTCCATGCCGCGGCCTACAAGCAGGTGCCGGTCCTGGAGCAGCAACTGCGCGAGGGCGTCCGCAACAACGTGCTGGCCACCCGCAACGTCGCCCGTGCGGCAGTCGAACACCGCGCGAGCACGTTCGTGCTGATCTCCACCGACAAGGCGGTCGATCCGGTGAATGTCCTCGGGGCGACCAAGCGTCTGGCCGAAATGGTCTGCCAGGATCTGGCCGGTGACGGCGGAACTGGCTTTGTAACCGTGCGTTTCGGCAATGTGCTCGACTCGGCCGGTAGCGTGGTGCCGCTGTTCCGCGAACAGATCCGGCGCGGCGGCCCGGTGACCGTGACCGACCCGGAAGTCACGCGCTACTTCATGACCATCCCCGAAGCCTGCCAGCTGATCATGCAATCGGTCGCGATCGGCGCCTCGCAGGCCGTCTACACGCTCGACATGGGGGAGCCGGTCTCGATCCGCCTGCTGGCCGAGCAGATGATCCGCCTCGGCGGCAAGCAGCCCGGTCGCGATATCGCAATCGTCTACTCGGGCCTGCGCCCCGGCGAGAAGCTGCACGAAACCCTGTTCCACGCCGACGAACGCTATCGGCCCACCGTGCATCCGAAGATCCTTCAGGCCGAGGCGCGCCCGGTGCATACCGAGAAGCTGGCATCGGCGTTGGCGCGGCTCGACGAGGGCGTCGCGCGCTACGATCTCGAGCAACTGGCAGCGACGCTGCGCGAGGCCGTGCCCGAGTTCAAGCCGGTCGTTGTGGATCCCGCGCTGCAGCGTACCGGTACCACGGCGACCATCGTTGCCTTTCCCCCACGACACGCGAGACAACCATGACGCAAAGGATTCGAAAGGCGGTGTTTCCCGTGGCCGGCCTGGGAACGCGGTTTCTGCCCGCGACCAAGACCGTCCCGAAGGAAATGCTGCCGATCGTCGATCGCCCGTTGATCCAGTATGCGGTCGACGAGGCGATCGAGGCCGGCTGCGACACGCTGGTGTTCGTGACCAACCGCTACAAGCACGCGATCGGCGACTACTTCGACAAGGCCTACGAGCTCGAACATCGGCTCGAGGCGTCGGGCAAGCATGAATTGCTGGAGAAGGTGCGCCGGCCGCTGCCCGACGGGGTGCGCGCGATCTTCGTGACCCAGCCCGAGGCGCGTGGCCTGGGCGATGCGGTCCTGTGCGCGCGGCCGGTGGTCGGCAACGAGCCGTTCGCGGTGATGCTGCCCGACGACCTGTTGTGGAACCGGGGGGGCGATGGCGCGCTCAAGCAGATGGCCGATGCGCATGCGCAGACCGGCGCGAGCATGATCGCGGTGCAGGACGTGCCCCCGGAGAAGACCGCCAGCTACGGCATCGTCGCGACCGATCCATTCGAGGGCCGGCATGGCCGCATTCACTCGATGGTCGAAAAGCCCAAGCCCGAGGAGGCGCCGAGCAATCTGGCGGTCGTCGGCCGTTATGTGCTCGATGGACGCATTTTTTCATTGCTCGAGAAGACCCCGCCGGGCGCAGGCGGGGAGATCCAGCTCACCGACGCCATCTCGGCCTTGCTCGCCGAAAAGCCGGTACATGCTTACCGCTTCCGCGGCACGCGCTTCGATTGCGGAACGCATCTGGGCTTGATCGAGGCGACGATCCGATACGCACTCGACAACGAAAAGCTCAGCGAACCGGCGGCAGCGCTGATGCGCGACGCGCTCGACGAGCTCGGGGTTCGCGACCTCGACTGACGACAGCCCAGCCGCCGGGTCCGCGCGCGCCATGCTGCGCGCTGTCAGGGCGCGACCGTGCAATCGGGAAAGCGGGCGAGATACTCGTCCAGTGGTGGCATTCCCAGGCCGGCGCGCAGCGCGTCGACGCGCTGCGCGTCTTCCAACGGTTGCGGCGCGCGCCGGCCCTCAATGCACGTGACCTGGGTGCCGTAGCGCTGGCGGCCGTCGAGCTTGAGCATGACCCGGTCGTAGAGAAAGCCGTAGCGGGTCGTCAGGGGCGTGCCGACATGGCGCCGCTGCATGGCGCGCAGGGTCTGGTACTGGAGATCGGGCCGCTGGTCTGCGTGTTGGACCAGCAGCCAGAGCTGGGCCTGTGCCTGCTCGGGCAGTGCGGTGGGCGCAGGCCAGCCATCGTGACGGGCCATCAGCTGCGCCGCGTATGCGGCATTGTCCGCGTCGAGCCTGCGGACATCATCGCCGAGCGCGAGCGCGTAGGTCGCGTACAGCGGATCGCCTGGCCCCGCATCGCGGCCGGGCACGCCATCGAGGGCATAGCGCAGGATCTGGTCGTTGAGGGCCCGCCGTTGCAGCTCCGCCGCCACGGTGCGCAGCGCCTCGCCGTCGGGTGGGGAGGCCTGCACCTGGGACGCGATCTCTACCGCGCGGCGCAGGCCCAGCACATAAGGCCAGGCCGCCTTGGCTGCCGCGTCGAAGGCCGGCCAGTCGTCGAACGTGGCGGCTGTCGCCTCCGCATCCACGATCAGGCCGCATCGCCGGTCGCCGTAACAGGCCTCAGGGAGCGACGCGGCATCGATCCCCCGCGTCCGTAAGGTATCGCGCAGCGCCGCGGTGCGTGCGCGGCGCGCGGCCTCGGCCCAGTCCAACAGCGCGCGCCAGCGTGCGCGCTCGGCCGGGTCGGGCGAAAAGCGCGGCTGGACCCAGTCCAGACGGGTGAGGTCGAGCGGCGCGTCTTCGGCGGGGAGGCGGTCGAGCAATGGGGGCGGCGGCGTGCTGCCCCCGGCTGCCGAACCGGCAGCGAACAGAAGCAGCGCGCTCAGCGCTCGCCGCATTGCGCGGAGCATCGATCAAAGGCTGGCCGGGCAGGATGCCCGGCCGGCGTCTCAGGCATCGGCATCGTCGACGACGATGATCTGCGCCGAGACCTGGGCCGAGAGTTGGGTCCGTGAGGTCGTCCCGCCGGCGACGGCGTCGATCTCGCTGTCGGTGAGGTCGCGCGCAAGCTGGCGGCTGAGCAGGCGGTAGCTGCCTGGCGCATCGGCTGCAGGCGATTGGGGCGCGGGTCCTGGCTTCGACATGGCGACGTCTCCTTTGCGATTCGCAGCGCCGTCGACATGGCGGCGTCATCGGTGTCTTAGTGCATCGCGGTGCCAGTGTCAAATCGAGACGGGGCCTGGACCGAGCCGTTGGCGCTGGCGCGTGCTCGCATGGCGGTCGCAGTCTGCGGTAGAACACCCGCATCTCTCTCGTCGGAGCACTTGCATGCCTGGACACCTGCGCGTCGTCACGCATCCCGGAGATGTCCATGCGGGCGCGGTGGCGTGGGCGCTCGCCGATCGCGGGATCGCGACGCGCTGGATGTGCTTGGGCGACTTCCCGGCGCGCGCCACCCATAGCTTCGAATTGCGCGCGGGCACGGACGCGGGCACGGCGGGCGGGCTGCCCGACACCGATTGCGATTTCGTCTGGATTCGCAGGATCGGGCGCTCGCCCGGCGTGCCGGCGGGCCTGGATGCCCGCGATGCGGAGGCCTGTCAGCGCGAAAGCGAGCGCTTCTTCTGGGGATTGCTGCATGTGCTTGCACCCCAGGCCTGGTGGGTCAACCCGCTCACGAGCTTCATGACCAGCCGGCACAACAAGTTGCATCAGCTGCGCCTGGCGCAGGCCTGCGGCATGGTCGTGCCCGACACGCTGGCGAGCAACGACCCGGCGCGTATCCGCGCGTTCGTGCGTGCGCACAGTGGCCGAGTCATCGCCAAACCGTTCTTCCCGCATCTGTGGAACACGCGCGACGGCCGGTCGTACGAGTATCTGTCCTCGCTGGTGACCGAGCAGGACCTGGATGATCCGCGCGTGCTGCAGGCGTCCCCGCTGATCTACCAGCACTTCGTCGACAAGGCGTTCGAAGTGCGGGTGGCCGTGTTCGGGCAGGCGGTGATCGCCGCGCGCCTGGACACGCGCGGCGACCCCGACCTGGCCGTGGACTGGCGCCACGCCGCCAAGCATCCGACGGTGACCCCGTTCCAATTGCCCGATCCTGTGCGCGAAGGCTGCTTGCGGGTCATGGCGATGCTGGGGCTGGTGCACGGCTCGTTCGACTTCATCGTCCGGCCCGATGGCGGCTTCGTCTTCCTGGAGGTCAATGAGTCAGGGCAATGCCTGTGGATGGAAGAGGATTGCCCGGACTTGCCGGTGCTTTCTGCGCTCGTGGGCCTGTTCCTGGCGCGTCGGCCGGATTTCTCGAACGCGGATCTGGCGCAGTTTCCCTACCGGTTCGGCGCGTTTCGCGGAAGCCCGGATTACGAGGCGTTCCAGCAGAGCGCGGCGCAGGACCACTTGCCGGTGTCGATGGAAGGGGTGGTCTTCCAGGAGTGACGCGCGCGTTTTGGGTGGCCGGACAGCGACGCGCTCCCGACTGAGGGGAGGGCGGCGTCCGGCTGGTAGGCGGCTGCCGACCCGAAGCTGCACGCTCGTTCTCGCGAACGAGGGAGATGAGGCAAAAAAAAGCACGCCCGCAAGGGGCGTGCTTTCTGTCAACGGTGTCCAAGGACACCGCGGCGGATGGATCAGGCCAGGCCGGCCTGCTTCATCACTTCGGCGGCGTAGTCCTCGACGACCTTCTCGATGCCTTCGCCGACGGCCAGGCGCTGGAAGCGCAGCACGTCCGCGCCGGCGGCCTTGAGCGTGGCCTCGACCGTCTTGTCGGTGTCGAGCACGTAGGGCTGGCCGTAGAGCGTGACCTCGTTGACGATCTTGTTGAGCTTGCCGCTGATGATCTTCTCGAGGATGTCGGCCGGCTTGTTCTTGTCCTTGTCGGACATCTTCGCCAGCTCGATTTCCTTTTCCTTCTCGATGAACTCGGCCGGGACGTCGGTGGCCTTGTTGTGCGGCGGGTTCATCGCCGCGACGTGCATCGCCAGGCCACGCGCGAGGTCGGCATCGCCGCCCTGCAGCTCGACCAGCACGCCGATGCGGCCGCCGTGGACGTAGGCCGCCAGGTTGTGGCTGCTCTCCATCCGCACGATGCGACGCACCTGCACGTTCTCGCCGACCTTGGCGATGACGGCAGCGCGCGCTTCCTCGACGGTCTCGCCCGACGCGAGCTTCGCAGCCTTGAGCGCATCGATATCGGCGGCGCCGGAGGCGAGGGCGGCTTGGGCGACGGCCTCGGTGAAGCGCAGGAAGTTGTCATCCTTGGCGACGAAGTCGGTCTCGGAGTTGATCTCGACCAGCACCGCGGCGCGATCGTCCTGCGTGGCGACGATGCGGCCTTCGGCGGCGACGCGGTCGGCCTTCTTGTCGGCCTTGGCCAGGCCCGACTTGCGCAGGGCTTCGGCGGCGGCGTCGATGTCGCCGGCGGTCTCGCTCAGTGCCTTCTTGCACTCCATCATGCCGGCGCCGGTGCGCTCGCGCAGTTCCTTGACCAGGGATGCGGTGATTTCCATGGATGACCTCAGTGTTCGGTGGATGCGTCGGCCGCGCGGTGCGCGGCCGGTCGTTGGCGGTCGCCGCTCGCAGACGAGCGGCGATCGCGCCGGAGGCGCTGCGGCTGCGCAGCATGGCGCAGCCGCATGTCGCGGCGATTACTCGGCCGCGACGTCCTCGGTCTTCTTGCCGCGCGGGGCGCGGGCCGGCTTGTCGCCGCCTTCTGCAAACTCTTCCTCGCGCACGGTCGCCGCGCTCGGCGCGGCCGCCTTGCCTTCGAGCACGGCGTCGGCCGCGGCGTTGGCGTACAGCTGCACGGCGCGGATCGCGTCGTCGTTGCCCGGGATCGCGTAGTCCACCAGCGCCGGATCGTAGTTGGTGTCGACGACGGCGATGACCGGAATGCCGAGCTTCTTGGCTTCCTGGATCGCGATGTTCTCGTGGCCGATGTCGATGACGAACAGCGCGTCGGGCAGGCGGTTCATTTCCTTGATGCCGCCCAGCGACGCTTCGAGCTTGTCGCGCTCGCGACGCAGGCCCAGCACTTCGTGCTTGACCAGCTTGTCGAACGTGCCGTCGGTCTCGGCCGACTCGAGCTCCTTCAGGCGCGACACCGACTGCTTGACCGTGCGGAAGTTGGTCAGCGTGCCGCCCAGCCAGCGCTGGGTCATGTACGGCATGCCGCAACGCTCGGCCTCTTCCTTGATCGCCTCGCGCGCGCTGCGCTTGGTGCCGACGAACAGGATCATGCCGCGCTTCTGGGCGATGCCCGAGATGAAGTTCATCGCGTCGTTGAACAGCGGAACCGTCTTCTCGAGGTTGATGATGTGGATCTTGCCGCGGGCGCCGAAGATGTACGGCGACATCTTGGGGTTCCAGTAGCGCGTCTGGTGGCCGAAGTGCACGCCGGCTTCCAGCATCTGGCGCATGGTGATCTGAGGCATTTGGATGATCTCGTGATGATGGAATCGAACGAAGCCGGTGTCGTGGCAAGTCCGCACGTGAGATGTGCAGCACTTGGCGATCGGACTCGCATCTCGATTCCGGGGTTGGGCCTCCCTGTCGCCTCCGTGGCCGAACCTCTTGCGAGGCACCCCGGCACGGGTCGATACGACAGGTGTGTATTCGCCGGTGACGCCCGGCGTTGCGTGTCGGACCCGGCGAGCGGGCACGGCAAGCGCGGGATTCTAACCTGCGCCGCAGCCAGCGCGCAATCTGAACGCGCCTCGGCGCTCAGAAGCCGATATCGACTCGGAGGGTGTCGCGGTAGACCCCCGGCGGTGGCGTGGCCTGGGTGGGGTCGATCAGCGCCCGGTACGTGAAGCCCTGGGCCGTTGCGCCGGTGTGGACGCCGGGATTGAGCTCGGCGCCGGCGCTCGAACGCCGCTCGGCACCGACGCTGCCCCAGCGCTCGTCAGAGGCCGCACCCTTATAGAGCGCGTAGCGCAGGAACTGGGTGGGCGCGAGGTCGTCGCGCATGCGCCGCCAGCCCGCCGAGAAGTGCTGTCCGTCATCGATCCCGACCGTGTACGCGGCGCCCGCGCTGCAGCGGACCGTGATGTGCTGCACCACCGGACCGAATGCGCCGGCCAGCGGGGCGCTGCCGAAGTCGAGCGGCGGGGCGGCGATCGCGCAGTCGTTCTCCAGCCGCAGCACGACATTCACGCTCGTTGAAATGCCGGTGCCCCACGCGAGCGGCGTCAGCAGACCGGGGCGCTGGAAGCCCGGACTCTGCGAGTAGGCGCACAACGGTCCGATCCCGAGGGTACAGATCGAGAAGAACCAGCGCAGGTTGACCACACCGGTGTAGGTGCCGGCGCGCAGGCCTGCCGTGGGCGTGGTGCGGATGTACAGCGGCAGGCTGCCGCCAGGTCCGCTGAACAGGTTGAGCAGGTTCAACGCCGAGAAATCGAACTCCTGGCCCTGGCCGAGCTGCGGCCCGGTGCTCTGCGCCAGGACCGTGAACGGAACCGGGGGCCCACCGCCGTCGTGGACCAGTTGGAACGTCGAGGTCTCCAGTCGGACCTTGATGTAGGAGGTGCTGATCAAGGCCAGTGCGCTGCAGGTCAGGCCGCCGCTGCCGGCCGCCTGTCGCGGGCCGTCGGCCAAGGCCAGCGTGCCGGTAGTACCAAGGTCGGCGTGCGCGTTGGCCACCGCGCACGACCCGGTGTCCTGTGCTTGCGCGCCGCTGCCGGCGGCGAGCAGCGCGAGCAGCAGCAGGCGCGGACGTGCGCGCGGCGGCGGGGCGGGGCGGAGACGTATGCGCATCATCGGCAGGCCAGCGGACCGATTCGCGCCAGGCCCTCGGCGCCGGGGTCGAGCGAAAAGCGGACGGTGCACGCAGGCGCGCCGGCGGGATGCGCGGTGAGCGTGTTGTCCGGCGCCAGCCTCGACAGATAGACCAGGCCGTCCCAGCCCACATGCGCAGCTTCGCCCTGCGCGCTGCTCACCGGGGTGCCTGGTGCGAGTTCCGCGCCTGACGCATCGTGCAGCGTGACCAGGGCCGACAGGGTACGCTCGACCGGGAACCGCATCACATAGCCGCTGCCGCGGCGCACCGCGACGCGCTGCTCGACGATCGGCGTTTGCACGTTGGTCGGCAACTGCAGTGGGTCGATCTCGAACTTCGCGGCGTACTGCGCCCCGGACCACGGCACCAGCAGCCGACCGTGGCGATCGGTGGTGCCGACGGTCACGTTCTCGTAGCGCACTGGAATGTCCGCAAAGCCGTTGGTGTCCACCACCACGAAGGCATCGGAGATCCGGTTCGACAGAAAGGTGCCGCCATCCATGCGCACGATCGCGCCGGCGGCATTGGCCCACAGCGTGTGGGCGCCGGCGCCGCCGCGCACGCCGCCGCCGAGCTGGATGTGGCGGTTGCGCCACAGGGCGTCGAGCTCGAGCTGATCATCGCCCGCGGCAAAGCGGCTGTAGCCCAGGCCAAGCCCGAGTCCTCCGTCGCTGGGCACAGGGCGTGTGTAGCGCAGGCGTTGCGCATCGCCGCGTCCACTGGCGCGATCATGCGTTGCGGTGACGTTGCCGCGCCGCAGCGACACCACCAGTTGCGCGACCGCCGACCAGTCGCCGCCGTCGATGTCGCGGTTGCCCGACAGGTAGAGGCCGATGTCCCGCCACGGCGATACGCTCCACGACAGGTTGACCAGTCGGGTCCGCGAAGCGTCGGCGTTCTCCAGCGCGATGTGGCCAAGCCCCACGCTGCCCCAGCGCCCGAGCGCGACGCTGCCGGCGACCACCGTTGTCCGTGGCCGGAACGGCAGCGTGGTCCGCGGGTCGTAGCGGGCCAGGTCCACGAAGTCGCGATCGCTGCGCTGGTGCTGCGCCGACAGCGTCAATCCGCGGCGGGTGTACTGGTAGCCGACATCGACCTGGCCGCCCGAGCGGCCGCGCGATTCGCTATGGCTGTAGGCAGCATTGACCACCCCCAGCATGCCCAGCCGGACGACGCCGCCGGCACCGAGCCGGGTCAGATCGTCGGCGGGGGCCCCCACCCCCACACCGGGGGGCGCCAAGGGGGGGCCGCGGCTGTAGGCGGCCGAGGCCACCACCGGGCCGTAGGCGAAATTCTCGACACCGTAGTCGCGGCGCAATGCACCGGCCGCGAGCGCAAAGTCGCTCAGGCCCGGCGCGAGAAGGCGGCTGCTGACGTAGAACGGCACCGCCGTGGCGACTTGCCGCCCCAGCGCATCGGTGACCACCACCACCGCCTCGCCGGCGCCGTTGATGAACGGCACCTCGGTCAGCGCAAAGGGACCGGGGTCGACGCGCTCGCGCGCGGCGAGACTGCCGTTGACGTACAGGTCGACCGCCGATGGCACGCCGGCCTGGCCCGCGAACTGCGGCAGCGGATAGGTGACGATGTCGGGGCGGAGCGAGAAATCGCGTGAGAACTGCAGCCCGGCCACCCGGACCGGTGAGGTCCAGGCCGGCCCTCGCGTGATCAGGTCGCCGGCCTCCCAGAGCCGTGCCTGCGCTTCGTCGACACGGATCCATCGGGTGTCATAGCGGACGAACGCCCGGCCCGCGGCGCCGCCATGGCGCCAGGCACCCGACGACGACACCGTGCCGGCGTCGCCGAACAGGCGCACGTCGGTCCACAGCGAAGTCGCGGTGGCGGCGTGCGGCGCGCGGGTGGCATACAGATCGTAGTTGAGCAGCAGCCCGCGGCTGGCACGCGAGTCGTGGCGGGCGGGTCCGCCGTGGCGCTCGAAGTGCTGGCTCGGTAGCCAGTCGGCAGGCACCTCGATGTGCAGGCGCAGGGTGGCGACGTCGTACTCGACGGCGACGCCCGGCAGGCGGTCGATCGCGACCCGGCCGTCTGCATCCGGGGCGTCGACGCGCACGTGCAGCGCCTGCAGCGCTTGCGCATCGACCAGGTAGTGCCCATCGCGCAGTTCGACCGGGACCACACGTCCCGATGCCAGCCCGTTGACGACCAGTTCCAGGTGCACCAGGCCCTCGCCGATGGCGTCGGTCGCCCGCGGGGGCGGCGGCAGCCGGCCAGGTGCCGGCGTCGCGGCCTCGGCCGTCGGCGCCGGTGCCAGGCCTGCGCACAGCAGCGCCGAGGCCAGGCACGCCGTCGACGGCCGGGGCATCAGCGCCTCGATGCCTGCACCGGCGGAATCGTGCGCAGGCGCCGGTGGTCGTCGATGTGCGCCTCCAGCGTGCCGTCGGCCTGCGCGGCATCGGTCAGCGGCCAGCGCGCGAAGCTGCCGGCCAGCACGTAGCCCAGCTGCGCATTCTCCAGCGGGACGTGGGCGCCGCCTGGGCGGCGGAATCCCAGCGCGGTCAGGCGCGCGTGGCGCTGGCCGCGGTTGTGGACCAGCACAAAGACCTGGCCGTCGCGCCGTTGCAGCTCCCATGCCAGTTGTGGCCCCACCCGGCCGGTCGCGTCGTCGTGGACGAAGAGCGGGATCGAATAGCGGAACTGAAAGCGCACGCCGGCCGGGGAGCCCACCGGTTCCTGCGCATCCTCGGCGCGCTGGACTGGGATCTCGTCGACGACGATCCGGTAGGCGAGCTCCCCGGCGACGGCCGGGATTGCGGTGGTTCGCGTCAGGCGGACCAGTTGACGCTGGCCGGGGGCGATCCGTGCCATCGGCGGCGAGCCGACGATGGCCTGCTGCGGTCGATAGTCGTCCTCGCCGTCGACCTGGTGCCATTCGAACACGCGCAACTGCAGGTGCGCGGTGGTCCGGCCCTGGTTCTCGATCCAGAGTGCGGTGGCCTGTTCGCCGTGGCGGATGGTCGGATTGACCGGCCAGATCAACAACGAATTGGCGGCCGGCGCGGCGATCGTCGCCAGCGCCATCGCCGCGCCGATCAACCAGCGGATCACACGGGCAAATGGAACGGGGCGGCGTGGGGGCGGGAGCATGACATGTCCTTGTCGATGGCCGGGGCAGACGGCTTCACCAGTCGAGCGTGACGGTGACCGTGTCGGTGTACGCGCCCGGCAGCGCGTCGCCGGGCAGCGTGAGTCGGCCGTGGACCGGCAGCGCGATGCCGAGGGGGGCGGAGCCGGGCACGGTGATCGACTGCGCCTGATCGATCGCGATCTCCTGGGTCAAGGCCGCATCGCGGTAGAGCCGGTACGGGATTCTGCGATCGACCGCGGCGTGGCGCAGTTGCCTGACCCCGCCGGCCGCATGCGCACCGCCATCGATGCGCATGCGCATCACCACGCCCGCCGTGCAGCGCAGCGTGACCACCTGCGCCGCACCGGCATCGGCAGTGTGCACGGCGTTCGACAACGCGCTATCGGTACCGAAGTCGAGCGTCGCCATCACGCCTGCAGCGCCGCTGCTCCCCAGGCCGTCGATCGCACAGCCCGGAATCACCGTGGCCGAGACCGGAAACGTGGTCTGGGTGTCGGCCTGCAGCGCGCCAGGCAGCGTCGCCAGCAAGCTTGCGAGCAGGCCGCCGAGCGGAGGTGCGCCAGGCCGGCGCGGACGGGCGCGAGCCACGGCTGATCAGAGCGTGATCACGACGCCGATGACATCGGAGTAGGTCCCCGGCAACAGCGCGGCGCCGCCGAACGCACGCCCGTAGACGTTGACCGTCTGCGCGCTGCCGTCGGCGGGCAGCGTCAGCGCGTCGCCATTGGCGATCACTGTCGACCTGCCGGCGTCGGAGTACAGCTCGTAGCTGATGAAACGCGTATCCGCGCCGCTCTGTAGCGCCAGCGCGCGGCTTCCGCCGCCATCGGGCGCCGCGCCGGGATTGAGCCCGCCATCGAAGCTGATGCTGGGAGACACGCCTTCCGAGCATCGGATGGTGATGGCGCTGCCCGCGTTCTGCACTTCGGCGTCGGCCTGATCGAACACGGTGGTCTCGGTGCCGAAATCGAGCGTGCCCAGGGTGCCGACGCTGCCCCCGTCGGCGGTATCGACGCCGTTGATGATGCAGCCGGCCTGCAGGGTCATGGTGGCGTCGATCTGTCCGGTGATCTCGGCGTGGGCGGTCGCACCGACCAGCCCGAGCAGGGCGGCGGCGGTCAATGGCATCAAGCGCATGGAACATCTCCGTCGTGTTGGATCGGAAGGGCATGCGGGCAAGCAACGAACTTGGCCCGCTTGCGGGGGGCTGGGCGCAGTGTCTCGATGCGGGTCGCGGGTCGGGGCGGCGATGTCCGGCGGCATGGCGGTCTCCTGTCCGCGGCGGCAGGCTGCGCTGATGCGGCCCGCTCGTCGTCACTGCGTGTTTAGCAAAATAGGCAGTCGTCCTGTGCCTGGCGATAGTGCTGCGGCGTGCGGTGAAGGTCCTGTGAGTCGTCGCAAGCGGCGTCGCGCGGCCGGCGCACGGACTGCGTTCGGCCCCGGCCGCGCGGCAAGACGCAGGCGATCTGCGATAATGACCCGATGAGCATTCAGACCAAGACGCCCGACGAGATCGAGAAGATGCGCGTGGCCGGCCGCCTGGCCGCCGAAGTCCTGCAGGTCGTCGCCCCGCACGTCAAACCCGGGGTGACCACCGACGAACTGGACCGCATCTGTTACGAGCACATCGTCAATGTGCAGGGCGCGGTCCCGGCCAACGTCGGCTACAAGGGCTATCCCAAGACCACCTGCATCTCGGCCAACAACGTCATCTGTCACGGGATCCCGAGCGATGCGAAGGTGCTCAAGGATGGCGACATCATCAATATCGACGTGACGGTCATCAAGGACGGCTGGCACGGCGACACCAGCCGCATGTACGTCGTCGGCACGCCGTCGGTGATGGCCAAGCGGCTGGTCGAGGTGACCCGCGAGGCGATGTGGCGCGGCATCCGCGCAGTGCGGCCGGGCGCCACGCTCGGCGATGTCGGCCACGCGATCCAGAAGTACGCCGAAAGCGAGCGTTTCAGCGTGGTGCGCGAGTATTGCGGACACGGCATCGGCAAGGTCTATCACGATGAGCCGCAGGTGCTGCACTACGGCACGCCGGGCACCGGTGTCGTGCTCAAGGAAGGCATGACCTTCACGATCGAGCCGATGATCAACGAGGGCACGCGCTTCACCAAGGTGCTGCCCGACGGTTGGACGGTGGTCACCAAGGACCGCAAGCTCTCGGCGCAATGGGAGCACACGGTCGCCGTCACCGCCGACGGTGTCGACGTGTTGACCCGGATTCCGGGCGACGACAACGACGCGTTCCTCTGACGTGGGCGAGCGCACCGCCGCCACCGCACCTGCCGCCGACGACGGCGACGCGGCTTGGGTGGCGGAGGCGCGCGACGCGCTCGCCGCGCACGACGCGCGGCTGATCCAGGGCTTCGACGCCGGCCAGCACATCGATCGGCTGCTGGCCGCGCGCGCCAACGCCGTCGACGGTTGGGTCCGCAAGGCTTGGGCGCGCTGCATTCCGGGCGAGGCGGTGTTGGCGCTGTTCGCGGTCGGGGGGTACGGCCGCGGCGAACTGTTCCCGCATTCGGACATCGACCTGCTGATCGTCGGCGAGCCGCAGGTGCAGGCCGCGCATGCGCAGGCGCTGAGCCGGATGCTGGCGCTGCTGTGGGACCTGGGGCTGCCGGTCGGCCATGCGGTGCGCAGCTTCGAGGAGTGCACCGAGGCGGCCGCCGACGCGACCGTACTGACCGCGCTGCTGGAGGCGCGCCCGCTGCTGGCCAACATCGGCGAGGTGCGCGCGCTGATCGACGCGATCGCCGATCCCAAGGTCTGGCCGGCGGCCGCGTTCTTTCATGCCAAGCGGCGAGAGCTCGAAGTCCGCCACGCGCGCTTTGGCGACACCGCCGACAACCTCGAGCCCAACATCAAGGACGGTCCGGGCGGCCTGCGCGATGTGCACAACCTGCGTTGGATGGCGCGGCGCGTGCTCGGCATCTACGGCCTGGAAGAGCTGATCGCCCTCGGCCAGCTCGGGGTCGACGAGCACGCCACGCTCGAACGCGAGCGGCGCACGCTCTCCAGGCTGCGTTTCGGGCTGCACCTGGTCGCCGGCAAGGCCGAGGAACGGCTGCGCTTCGATTACCAAAAGGCGTTGGCCGCGCGACTGCACCATGTCGAGCAGGCCGACAACCCGCTGGTCGAGAAGATGATGCAGGAGTTCTACCGCAGCGCCTCGGTGGTGCAGCGGATCAGCGAACGCCTGCTGCAGCGATTCGAGGAGCAAATTGAGGGCGAAGGCGCGCTGCGGCCGCTCGATGCCGAGTTCGGCGTGCAGCGCGGCTATCTGGTGGCGCGCGACGATGTCTGGCCGGGCGGCGACATCGCGCGGGTGTTCGACCTGTTCGCGATCTGGGCCGACCGCCAGGAACTGCGCGGCCTGCACTCGCAGACCGCGCGCGCGCTGGCCGAATCGCTGCACGCGCTGCCGTCCTGGCGCAGTGCCTCGCCGGCGCTGCGCGAGCAGTTCATGGCGCTGTTGCGTGGGCCCACACCGGTGCGCACGCTCGAGCGGATGGCCAGGCTCGGCGTGCTCGGCGTGTGGATCCCCGAGTTCGCCAACGTCACCGGGCGGATGCAGTTCGACCTGTTCCATGCCTACACCGTCGACCAGCACACGCTGGCGGTGCTGCGCAACATCGCCAGCTTCGCGTCCGAGGCGCCGGACGAGCGCTTTTCCACCGCGCACGAAGTGTGGCCGCAATTGCGCAAGCCCGAATTGCTGCTGCTGGCCGGGCTGTTCCACGACATCGGCAAGGGGCGTGGCGGCGACCATTCGGAACTGGGCGCGGTCGATGCCCGCGCGTTCTGCGAGGGCCACGGCCTGGGCGAGACCGACACCGCGCTGGTGGAGTGGCTGGTGCGGCGTCACCTGTTGATGTCCACCAGTGCGCAGAAGCTTGATATCTCCGACCCGGCGGTGATCCACAAGTTCGCCGCCGAGGTCGCCGACCGCGAACGGCTGGATTACCTGTACCTGCTGACCTGCGCGGACATCGCCGGCACGTCGCCCAAGCTGTGGAATGCCTGGAAGGACCGGCTGCTGACCGACCTGCGCATTGCCACGCGGCTGGCGTTGCGCCGGGGGCTCGAGCACCCGGTGGCGGCGATCGAGCGCATCGCCGAGGCGCGTGACCGCGCCCGCGGCCTGCTGTCGGCCCACGGCATCGACGATGCTCAGGCTGACGCCTTGTTCGCGCGGATCCCGCAGGAGAGCTTCCTGCGCGGACGCGCCGATCAGGTGGTGTGGCAGGCGCTGGCGCTGCGCGACAGTGCGCAGGGCGGACTGGTGGTGCGGGTGCGGCGGCTCGCGGCCGGGGCGCAGGCGCTGGAGGTCTTCGTGCACTCGCCTGACCGCGACGGTCTGTTCTCGGCGATCGTGATCACGCTCGACCGCCTGGGCCTGGCGATCCAGCAGGCGCGCGCGCTCGACGGCCCGGGCGGCACGATCTTCGACGTCTTCCAGGTGCTGCCGATGGACACGCGCCATCCGCTGGAACTGGCCACGATCGAGCGCAAGCTCGCCACCGTGCTCGGCGGCGCGCTCGACCTGCGCCCGGCGCGCCGGGCCCAGCCGCGCCACCTGCGGCATTTCCGCGTGCCGCCGCGGATCGAGTTCAACCCCGGCGCCGACGGCCGGCACACGGTCTTCAGCCTGGTGTGCACCGATCGGCCGGGGCTGCTGGCCGATGTCGCCCACGTGCTGCGCCAGCAGGACGTGCGCGTGCACGACGCACGCGTGGCGACGTTCGGCGAACGCGTCGAGGACGTGTTCCGGCTCGTCGGCGGCGATGGCCAGCCGCTCGACGAGGCAGCGCAGGCGCGGCTGCGGGCCGCGTTGCTCGCTTCGATCGACGGCGACATGGCACGATAGCGCCCCGTTTTTCCCCACGAAGACCTGCCATGACCCAAGCGCTGCAGACGTTGATCGAGGACGCGTTCGCGCGTCGCGCCGAACTCACCGCCCAAGAGATCGGGGATGAGGTCAAACCGGCGGTCGAGCAGGCGATGGCCGGCCTGGAATCGGGCGAGCTGCGCGTCGCCGAACCGGATGGCAACGGCGGCTGGCAGGTCAACGAGTGGCTCAAGAAGGCGGTGCTGCTGTACTTCCGCAGCAACGACATGGCCGTCGTCGACGCCCAGCCGGCGCCGTTCTGGGACAAGGTCGAGGCGCGCTTTGCCGGCTACGACGAGGCCCGGTTCAAGGCCGCCGGCGTGCGCGTGGTGCCCGGCGCCGCAGTGCGCCGCGGCACCTACTTCGGCCGCGACGTGGTGTTGATGCCGAGCTTCGTCAACATCGGCGCCTACGTGGGCGAGGGCACGATGGTCGACACCTGGGCCACGGTGGGCTCGTGCGCGCAGATCGGCAAGCACGTGCATCTGTCGGGCGGCGCCGGCATCGGCGGCGTGCTGGAGCCGCTGCAGGCCAGTCCGACGATCATCGAGGATCACTGCTTCATCGGCGCGCGCTCGGAAGTCGTCGAGGGCGTCGTGGTCGGCCACCACAGCGTCATCGGCATGGGCGTGTTCCTTGGTCAGTCGACGCGCATCTACGATCGCGCGACCGGCGAGATCTCCTACGGTTACGTGCCGCCGGGCAGCGTCGTGGTCTCGGGCCAGTTGCCGGCCAAGGACGGCTCGCATTCGCTGTATTGCGCGGTCATCGTCAAGCAGGTCGACGAGAAGACCCGCAGCAAGACCTCGGTCAACGACCTGCTGCGCGGCCTGGCCGACTGACAGTGACCGCGGAGGCGGATCTCGCGGAGGCCGCAGCCTACCGCCATCCTCGCGCCACCGTATTGGGGCGGATGCTGCCGTCACTGCTGCATGCGCCCCGCTGGACGCGGGCGCGTCGTGCGCTGTTCCGGCGCTGGCGCATGCCCGCGCTGGTCAGCGACGTGCGCGATGTGGTCTATGTCAGCTGGTGGGTGGACGTGCGTCATGCGCCCCCCGCACCTGCGGGCTATCACTATGTCGTCCATGCCGGCTGTACCCCTTACACCATCCTCAGCTATCGCCATGGGCATCTGGGGCCACAGCGAGCGGGGCCTGTGCGTGCGCTGATGCCATCGCCTCATCAGAGCAACTGGCGCTGGTACCTGCGCCGCGATGATCGCCCCGACGGCACGCCCGTGGTGCTGTTCGACCGCAATGTGATGGACCAGTTGCTGTTCGTCGTCGGCGCGCGCGCATGCAGCGATGCCATGCAGCCGCATCTGTCCGCCCACTTTGCGCATGCACTGCGGGCCAACGGCAGCGGGCATACCCGTATCGATGGCGGGCAGGGCAGTGCGCCGGCGCTGGGGCTGCAGTGGCGGGCGAGCGAGGATTGGCATGACAAGGCGTGGACTGCGGCGTTCGGCGATCGGCAGGCGCTGCTGCGTTGGTTGACGTGCCAGGATCAAGCCATCGCCCGCACCGTCGATCGGCGCTGGGCATGCACGCGCATCGACCTGCCGGTGGACCTGGCTGCGCTGCGGCCGCTGCGGCTGGACGGGCCACTGCATTGTCCGCGTCTGGAGTCGATGGGAGTGAAGCTCGACGAAGGCTTGGCCTTCAGCCTGCCGAAAGTCCCGTTCCGGGTCGTGTCCGAACGTCTGTTGTGACATTCTGCGCGTCTGTTTTCGCTTAGCGGATGGCTATGCATACCGTTTTCGGCCTGAAGAACTGCGACACCTGCAAGAAGGCGCGCAAATGGCTCGATCGCTTCGGCATCGCACACACCTTCGTCGACTACCGCGACGACAAGCCGACGCCCGAGACGCTGGTCGCATGGGCCGGGCAACTGGGTGGTTTCGAGGCGATGGTCAACAAGGCCTCGACCACGTGGCGGCAGTTGCCCGACAACCGCAAGGGCGCGGCCAGCGACGCGGAATGGAAGCTGCTGCTGCGCGAGTACCCGCAGTTGATTCGGCGTCCGGTCGTGGTCACCGACGACGGCACGGTCACTCAGGGCTTCAGCGACAACGGCTTCAAGAAGCGCTTCGGCATCGACTAACAAGCGCCGGCGCAACGTCTCCCGGCAGGCGCGTGATGCCATCGTGCCGGGTCACGCGCCTGGGGCGCGCCTGCGCGCCGCCGACACCAGTCCCAAGAGAGCTGCCATGTCCGACGTCCTCGATCTCACCTGCGACCTGATCGCGCGCCGCTCGGTCACACCCGATGACGCCGGCTGTCAGGCGCTGCTCGCCGGGCGCCTCGCCCAGGCAGGTTTCGCGATCGAGTCGCTGCGCTTTGGCGAGGTCGACAATCTCTGGGCCACGCACGGGAGCGGCGGCCCGGTCCTGGCGCTGCTTGGCCATACCGACGTGGTGCCGAGCGGGCCGGCCGAGGCCTGGCATTGCGATCCGTTCGTGCCCGATGTGCGCGACGGCATGCTGTACGGACGCGGGGCGGCCGACATGAAGGGCAGCGTCGCCGCCTTCGTGATCGCCGCCGAGCGCTTCGTCGTCGCGCACCCCGACCATCCCGGCACCTTGGCGTTGCTGCTGACCTCCGACGAGGAAGGCGCTGCGATCGACGGTGTGCGCCGAGTCGCCCGCACGTTCGCCGAGCGCGGCACGCGCATCGACTGGTGCATCACCGGCGAGCCCTCGTCGACGCAGCGTCTGGGCGACCTGCTGCGCGTGGGCCGGCGCGGCAGTCTGTCCGCAACGCTGACCGTGCACGGGGTGCAGGGCCACGTGGCCTATCCGGACAAGGCGCGCAACCCGATCCACCTGCTGGCGCCGGCGCTGGCCGAACTCGTCGGCCGGCACTGGGACGATGGCTTCGACTCCTTTCCGCCGACCAGCCTGCAGGTCAGCAACATCGCCGCCGGGACAGGCGCGACGAACGTCATTCCCGGCAGCGCGACGGTGCAGTTCAACCTGCGCTACAACCCGCACTGGGACGCGCTTGGCCTGGAAGCCGAAACTGCCGCGCTGCTGGACCGTCATGGGCTGGAGTACACGCTCGACTGGCACCGCAGCGGCGAGCCGTTCCACACGCCGGAGGGGCCGCTGCGCGCGGCTGCGCGCGAGGTACTGACGGCCTTCGCCGGCACGGCCCCCGAGGAAAGCACGGGCGGCGGCACCTCCGATGCCCGGTTCATCGCGCCGCTGGGCGCGCAGTGCATCGAGATCGGTCCGGTCAACGCCAGCATCCATCAGGTCGACGAGCACGTCCGCGTCGCCGATCTCCAGGCGCTGCCGTCGCTGTACGAGGCGTTGGTGGCGCGGCTATTGCTGCCTGCCGCGCCGGACTGAGCGTCCGCACGGCAGGCTCGCCGCGGCGGGGCTCGCTACAATGCCCGGCTTCCCGCCGCAGGCCCGTTCCGATGCCTTACACCCCGATCGTCGCTACGCTCGGTTACGTGCTGTCCCCCGATCGCCGGCGGGTGCTGATGATCCACCGCAATGCGCGGCCCGGCGACCAGCACCTGGGCAAGTACAACGGCCTGGGTGGCAAGATCGAGCGCGACGAGGACGTGGTTGCCGGCATGCGCCGGGAAATCCGCGAAGAGGCGGGCATCGAGTGCGACAGCTTGCGCCTGCGCGGCACCATCAGCTGGCCGGGCTTCGGTCGCAACGGCGAGGACTGGCTGGGCTTCGTGTTCGTGGTCGACGCCTGGCATGGCGCGCCGCTGACGTCCAACCCGGAAGGCACGCTGGAATGGGTCGAGGCCGATCGCGTGCTCGACCTGCCGCTGTGGGAAGGCGACCGCCAGTTCCTGCCGCTGGTGTTCGACGACGATCCGCGCGCCTTCCACGGCGTGATGCCGTATCTGAACGGTTGCATGCAGTCCTGGTCGTACTCGCGGGTGTAGGCCGTCTTTCCCGCCGTTTTCGGGGGGCGCGGGACGCCTGAACGGGACGCATTGACCGGCGCTGCGTGTGCGCATGTCCCAGACAGACGCCGGTGTATGCTCCGCGGCCTTCGTGCCCTGCGATCGCCGTGGGGCGCACGCGCGAGGTGGGCATGGCAGGGTCGATGCGACGTTGGCTGCAGACGCTCAGCGCGTGGTCGATCGCGCACGCCGAGGCGCTGCGCCGCATCGGGCTCATCGCCGGTGTGCTGGCGATCGGCACCCTGCTCGCGGTCGCCGTCCATGGCTTCTGGCACGAGCTGCGCTACGACGAGATCGTCGCTGCGATCGAGGCCACGCCGGGCCTGCGGATCGCGCTGGCGATCCTGGCCACCGCGATCAGCTTCGCTGCGCTGGTCGGCTACGACGCGAGTGCGCTGCGCTATGTCGGCGCGCGCGTGCCGGTGCGGACGGTCGCCAAGACCGCGTTCGTCGCCTACGCGCTGAGCAACACGATCGGCCTGGGCGTGTTCACCGGCGGCGCGGTGCGCATGCGCCTCTATGGGGCTGCGGGCGTCGAGCCGGGCGAGGTGTCGCGCGCGATCGTCTTCAACGCATCGGCGTTCGGGCTCGGGGCCTGCGCCGTCGGCGGCGCCGGGCTGTGGTGGGATGCCGCGGCGCTCGCGCCAATGCTCCACTTGCCGGCCGGAGTCGTGGCTTGGCTGGGTGCGCTGGCGGTGGCCGCGGTGCTGGCGCTGCTCGTGGTATGCCAGATCCGCGGACGCGTGGGTCGTCTCCGCCTGCCGACGCCCGGCCTGGCCTGGACCCAGCTCGCGCTGTCGGTGGTCGACATCACAGCGGCCGCCGCGGTGCTGTGGTTGCTGTTGCCCGAAGGCGGGGTCGGCTTCGCGACGTTCCTCGGGTTCTATGCCGCGGCGGTGGTGGTGGGGGTGATCAGCCATGTGCCCGGCGGGCTGGGCGTGTTCGAGGCGGTGATGCTGGTCGCGCTCGCCGATCGCGTGCCGGCGGGCACGCTGGCCGGAGCGCTGGTGCTCTACCGCCTGGTCTACTACGTGCTGCCGCTGCTGATCGCGCTGGGCGTACTGGTGCTGCACGAGACCGGGCGCCTGGCGTCGCCGGCCCGCCGGTTCCTGGCCGGGCTGGCGCCGCGCGTGCTGGCGGGCGCGACCCTGGTGGCGGCGGTGATGTTGCTGGTCTCCGGGGTGACCCCGGCCACCGGCCGCGCGCTGCGGATGCTCGCGCTGGTCCCGCTGCCGCTGGTGGAGGCGGCGCATTTCCTCAGTTCGGTCATCGGTGTGTTGCTGTTGTTCGTCGCACGCGCGCTGCTGCGTCGGCTCGATGCTGCCTGGTGGGCGGCCGTCGTGCTGGTGACGCTGGCGCTGGCGTTCGCGCTGCCCAAGGGCGTGGCCGTGACCGAAGCGACGGTGCTGGCGGCGCTGTTGCTGGCGCTGCTCGCCTCCAGGCGCCAGTTCACGCGCCGCGCGTCGTTGCTGGCAGTCCCGTTCACCGGTGGCTGGCTGCTGGCGATGGCGGTGATCTGTGTCGCGTTGGTCGGCCTGCTGTTCTTCGCCTACCGCGATGTCGCCTACGCCCACCAGTTGTGGTGGCAGTTCGCGTTGTCGGGCGAGGCGCCGCGCTCGTTGCGGGCCTTGGTGGCGATGGCAGTGGTCGCCCTGGCGCTCGCGCTCCGGCAACTGGTGCGTCCGGCCGTGCCGCCGCCGCCGTTGCCCGATGCTGCGCAACTGGCGCAGGCCCAGGCGATCGTGCGCGCGCACGACAGCGCCGACGCGGGGCTGGTGCTTACCGGTGACAAGCATCTGCTGTTCTCGGCATCAGGCGATGCCTTCCTGATGTACGGACGCCAGGGGCGGTCGTGGATCGCACTGTTCGATCCGGTCGGCCCGTACGCGGCCTGGCCGGACCTGGTCTGGACGTTCCTGGAGCGCGCGCGCGATGCGGGCGCGCGCGGGTGCTTCTATCAGGTCGGTCCGCAGGCGTTGCCGCTGTACCTCGATGCCGGCCTGCGACTGTTCAAGCTCGGCGAGTATGCGAGCGTGCCGCTGCCTGGATTCTCGCTGCAGGGCAGGCGGCGGGGCAGCCTGCGCACCGCGGTCAACCGGGCCGAGCGTGCCGGCCTGCGGTTCGAGATCGTCGACACGCCGGCCGTGCCGGCGTTGTTGCCGGCCTTGCGGCCGGTGTCCGAGGCTTGGCTCGCCCAGCATCGGACGGCCGAAAAGCGGTTCTCGATCGGCGCCTTCGACCCTGCATACCTGGCCTGCAATCCAGTCGCGGTGGTGCGTGACGAGACGCGGATCATCGCGTTCGCCAGCCTGCTCGTCGCTGGCAACCCGGCGGGCGAAGCGTCGGAGGCGAGCATCGACCTGATGCGGCACCTGCCCGATGCGCCGCCCGGCACGATGGATTTCCTGTTTGCGCGCCTGCTGCAGCAGTTAGCCGCAGACGGCTACCAGCGCTTCGGGCTGGGCATGGCGCCGTTGTCGGGCATGGCGACCCATGCGCTGGCGCCACAGTGGCACCGCATGGGGCGGCTGCTGTTCGCGCGCGGCGAGCAGTTCTACAACTTCCGCGGGCTGCGCGCGTTCAAGGACAAGTTCGACCCGCAGTGGAGTGCGCGCTATCTCGCCTCGCCCGGCGGTATCGCGCCGCTGTTGGTGCTGGCCGATGCCGCGGCATTGATTGCGGGCGGTTACCGAGGAGTCCTGTCGAAATGAAGCATGTCGTGAGGTGGGGCGTGGTGGCGGTCTTGCTGCTGGCCGGGCCGGCGGGTGCGCAGGAACGGCTGCGGCACGGATTCTTCGAGGAGGTCGTACTGACACGGCCGGCCGGGCAGGCGACGCATACCGTGTTGTTGCTCGACCAGGGCGAGGGTCGCGCTATCGCGCAGGCGCTGGCGGCCGACGGTGCCCTGGTCGCCGAGATCGACGTGCCACGGCTGCAGGCGGCGCTGGCGCGCGACGGCGGGGCCTGCGCGTTCCCGGATGGCGATCTGGAGAATCTCTCGCACTGGCTGCAGGGCTATGCGCGATTGCCGGACTACCGGCCGCCGGTGCTGGTGGGGCAGGGCGCGGGGGCGGCGATCGTCTACGCGATGGCCGCGCAGGCCCAGCCGGGCGTGTTCGCCGGTGCGGTCACGCGCGGCGCATTGCCGCCGCTGGCGTTGGGCAAACCACCGTGTCGCGGCGCGGGCACGCTGTTTGCCGCCCGTACGCCTCAGCCCGACACGGTGGCGCTGCAGCCGGTGCGCGCACTCGCCATGCCCTGGCTGGCACTGGGAAGCGCAGCCGAGCTTTCCGAACTCCAGCGCTTCGCGCGCGGCATCGATGGCGCGGCGGTGCGCGCGCACGGCGATGCGCCAGCGCCGTTGCGTGCCGCAGTCCAGCGCCTGGCGCGCCTGTCGGCCCGCGCGCAGCCGGCCGCGCCGCCTGCGGATGTGCGCGATCTGCCCTTGGTCGAGGTGCCCGCGCACGGGCCGGCGCAGCCAATGTTTGCGATCCTGCTCAGCGGCGACGGCGGCTGGGCCGGCCTCGACACCGAGGTTGCCGATGCGCTGGCGGCGCGCGGCATCGCCGTCGTTGGCTTCGATTCGCTGCGCTACTTCTGGTCGGCGCGCACGCCCGATGGTCTGGCGCGCGACATCGATCGCGTCATCCGGCGCTACGCCGCGCGCTGGGGACGGACGCGCGTGTTGCTAATCGGCTACTCGCAGGGTGCCGACGTGCTGCCCTTCGCGGTCAACCGGCTGCCGGCGGCGACCCGCGCGACGGTCGCGCACACGGTGTTGATCGGGCTGGGCCGGCGTGCCTCGTTCGAGTTCCATGTCGGCAACTGGCTGTCGGCGGAGGATCCCGATGCGCTGGAGATCGCGCCAGAAGTGCGACGCCTGTCGGCCGACCACGTGCTGTGCATCGAGGGCGAGGGCGACCATGACGCCACGTGTGCGGCCTTGCCGCCCGGCCATGTCACGGTCCGGACCTTGCCCGGCGGCCACCATTTCGACGGCGACTACGCGCGTCTGGCCGGCACGATCCTGGGCAGCGTCGGCGGGGCGGAAGCGCCGCGCTGAGCGTCAGCGCGGGCTGGTGTGCAGGACGCCGATGAAGGCGTCCACCAGATCGGGGTCGAGCCTGCGGGCGGCATCGGCCCGGAGCCGCGCCAGCGTCTGGTCGACGCCCAGGGCGGGGCGGTAGGGGCGGTCGCTGGTCATCGCGTCGTAGCTGTCGACGACTGCCAGCATGCGCGCCTCGAGCGGGATCGCTTCACCGATCAGCCCATCGGGATAGCCGCTGCCGTCGACCGCCTCGTGGTGGTGGCGGATGATCCGCGCGACCTCGTGGGCGTCCTGGCGACCGGTCGCGACGAACACCCGCGCGCCGCGTGCCGAATGGGTGCGCATGATCGCCAGTCGCTCCGGGTCCAGCCGATGCGGGTGCAGCAGCACGTCGTCGGGAATGCCGATCTTGCCAATGTCATGGAACCGCGCGGCCAGCACCAGCGCATGCCGGCGCGCGTGCGACAGACCGAGGCGGCGGGCCAGGGCGCTGGTCAGTCGCCCGACGCGGTCGCAGTGGCCATGGGTGTAGGTGTCGCGCTCGTGCAATGCCACCGTCAGCACATGCAGCGAGGCGACGAGGTCGTCGGGCGCGCGGTCGACATGCATGGCGGTGGAGGGCATCAGCGGACGGGCGATGACGAGGACGGGGCGAGGGCGATCAGCAGGCCGCGCGCGGTCTTGATCCGCGACTCGGCATCGGGCAGGTCGAGCATGACGCGCAGCTTGTCCGGCCCGTCCATACGGTAGCGCTGCGGCTGCCCCTGCACCAGTCCGATCACCGCCAGCGGGTCGACCTTGGGCTTGTCGACGAACTGCACGCGTCCGCCGCCCTCGCCCAGGTCGAGCTTGCGGATCCCCAGCGCGGTGGCCTGCAGCTTGAGATCGGCGACCTGGAACAGGTGCTTGGCGGCGTCGGGGAGCAGACCGAAACGGTCGATCATCTCCACCTGCAGCTCGCGCAGCCGCTCGGCGTCGCGCGCGCCGCTGATACGCTTGTAGAGCATCAGGCGGGTGTGCACGTCGGGCAGGTAGTCTTCGGGAATCAGCGCCGGGACGTGCAGTTCGACCTCTGCGCCACGCGCATCGGCTTCGTCGACGTCGGGCAGCTTGCCCTGCTTGATGCTGCGCACCGCCCGTTCGAGCAGTTCGGTGTATAGGCTGAAGCCGACCTCGGCCATCTGTCCGCTCTGGCCTTCGCCCAGCAGTTCGCCGGCGCCGCGGATCTCCAGGTCGTGAGTGGACAGCGTGAAGCCGGCGCCGAGTTCGTCCATCGAGGCGATCGCCTCCAGACGCTTGCGCGCGTCGCTGGTGATGCTGCGCAGGTCGGGCGTGACCAGGTAGGCGTAGGCGCGGTGATGCGAGCGGCCGACACGGCCGCGCAGCTGGTGCAGCTGGGCCAGGCCGAACTTGTCGGCGCGGTTGATGATGATCGTGTTGGCGTTGGGGATGTCGATGCCCGACTCGATGATCGTCGAGCACAGCAGCACGTTGAAGCGCTGCTTGTGGAAATCGAGCATGACCCGCTCCAGTTCGCGCTCGGGCATCTGGCCGTGGGCGATGCCGATGCGCGCGTCGGGCACCAGCTCCTGCAACTGGCGCTGCATGCGGCCGATGCTCTCGACATCGTTGTGCAGGAAGTAGACCTGCCCGCCGCGGCTGAGCTCGCGCTGGAACGCCTCGCGCAACTGGGCATCGTCCCAGGGCACGACGAAGGTCTGCACCGCCAGCCGGTGCGCAGGCGGCGTGGCGATGATCGACAGGTCGCGCAGGCCGGCCATCGCCATGTTGAGCGTGCGCGGGATCGGGGTCGCGGTGAGGGTCAGCAGGTGCACATTGGCGCGCAGCGCCTTGAGCGCCTCCTTCTGGCGCACGCCGAAGCGCTGCTCCTCATCGACGATCACCAGCCCCAGGTCCTTGAACTTCACGTCCGGCTGCAGCAGGCGATGGGTGCCGACGATGACGTCGATCTCGCCGCGGGCGAGCTTCTCGAGCTCGGCCTTGATCTCCTTGGTGCTCTTGAAGCGCGAAAGCACCTCCACGCGCAGCGGCCAGTCGGCGAAGCGGTCGGCCATCGTGCGGTAGTGCTGCTCGGCCAGCAGCGTGGTCGGCACCAGCACTGCGACCTGCTTGCCGGCGGCCGCGGCGACGAAGGCCGCACGCACGGCGACCTCGGTCTTGCCGAAGCCGACGTCGCCGCAGACCACGCGGTCCATCGGCTGGCTGCTGCCCAGATCGCGGATCATCGCCTCGATCGCGGCGTGCTGGTCGGGCGTTTCCTCGAACGGGAACGCGGCGGCGAACGGCTCGTACATCGACCGGTCGACCTCCAGCGCCAGTCCGGCCCGCGCCTGGCGCTTGGCCTGGATCTCCAGCAGCTCGGCGGCGACATCGCGGACCTTGTCGGCGGCCTTCTTCTTGGCGCGGGTCCAGGCCTCGCCGCCGAGCGAATGCAGCGGCGCGGTCTCCGGCGATGCGCCCGAATAGCGGTTGACCAGGTGCAGCTGCGACACCGGCACGTACAGCCGGTCGCCCTTGGCGTACTCGATGTCCAGGTACTCGCCCGGCTGGCCGCCGGCTTCGAGTACGACCAGGCCGCGGTAGCGCCCGACGCCGTGGTCCTCGTGCACGATCGGCGCGCCCTCGCTGAGCTCGCCCAGATCGCGGATGATGGTCTCGGGATCGCGCCCGGCCCGGCGTCGACTGCGCGGCTGCGCGGCGCGCTCGGGGAACAACTGGCGTTCGGTGAGCACCGTCATCTGCGGGGCATCGAGCGCGAAGCCGTCGTCGAGCGGCGCCACTGCGATCGCGAAGCGCGCAGCGTCGTCGACGAACGCATCGAAGTCCGCCAACACCGTCGGGCGCAGTTCGGCGGCCTGCAGCACCTCCAGCAGCGCTTCGCGGCGGCCGGCCGAATCGGCCGCGATCAGCACGCGCCCGGGGTAATGGCCCAGGAAGGTCTTGAGCGCCTGGGCCGGGGCCTGGTCGCGGGCGGCCAGCGGCAGCTCGGGGGCCGGCTGCTCGCCGAGCGCGGCGGCCTGGTCGCGGCGCGGGTGCGTGGCGTCGCACAGCTCGATCCGGGTGCCCTGGTTGAGGCGTTCGCGCAGCGCGTCGGGCGCCAGCCACAGTTCGGCCGGCGGCAGCAGCGGACGCTCGATGTCGTGGCGCAACTGGTCGTAGCGATGGTCGATCTGCGCCTGGAACTGGTCGCTGGCCGCGGACACCCCGACATCGAGCACCGGCAGCGCGTTCGCGGGCAGATAGTCGAACAGCGTGGCCGTGCTCGGCGCGGGAGCGCCGCGTTCGGCCAGGGCGCGCCGGGGCGCGTCGAAGAACAGCGGCAGGTAGTACTCGATGCCCGCCGGTGCCGCACCGGCCTTGAGATCCTGGTACAGCCCGCTGCGCCGGGTGTCGATGTCGAAGCGCTCGCGCAGCGCGTCCATCGCGCGTGCCAGCGACGCTTCGTCCAGCGGCACCTCGCGGCCGGGCAGCATGCGTAGGGCGTCGATCTTCTCCAGCGACCGCTGCGACTCGGGGTCGAAGGCGCGGATCGTCTCGATCGCGTCGTCGAACAGCTCGACCCGGTACGGCTGGCTGGCGCCCATCGGGAACACGTCGAGCAGCCCGCCGCGCACGGCGAAGTCGCCCGGGTCGTGGACCTGCGGGACATGGGCGTAGCCGGCGCTTTCCAGGCGACGTTTTTCGGCGTCGAGATCGAGGGTCTGGCCGACGGCGAGGTCGAAGCTGCTTCCAGCGATGTGCTTGACCGGCGCCAGCCGCTGCATCAGCGTCTGTACCGGCACCACGACGATGCCCCGTGTCAGCCCAGGCAGGCGGTGCAGTGCGGCCAGGCGCTGGGAGACGATGTCCGGATGCGGGCTGAAGCGGTCGAAGGGCAGCGTCTCCCAGTCCGGGAATGGCACCACCGGCAACGCCGGGTCGTCGCCGCCGAGCGTGCGCAGGTCGTGTTCGAGCTGATGGGCGCCGTGGTTGTCGCGCGCGACCAGCAGCAGCGGCCCGGCGTGTACGCGGGCGGCTTGCAGTACCGCCCAGGCCAGCGCACTGCGGCTGGCGGGCGCGCGCCACCAGGCGCGGGGATGGCCGGCACCGGGCAACGGCGGGGCGGTGGCGGAAGCAGGGGAGTTGGGCATCGGAACGTCGGGAAGCGGCACGGCGGCGGAAATGAGGCAAAACGACGACAGCGCCGGACGCCCGTCGGGCTTCCGGCGCGATCAACCTGTCAGTCTAAACGAAGCGGTCTCGCACCCTGAGACAGGGCGCGGCACGCGGTGCGGCGCGAGGGGGCCATCGCCGGGACCCGGCGATGCCGCGCCAACCTCGGCAGGCCTCAGCCCAGCGGCGGATGCGGCGCTTCGGGGGCTGCGCTCTCGGGCGAGCGCTTGAGATCCAGCGAGACCCGGATCATGCCCGGTGCCTCGCCCGCGGTCTGCTGGAATCCGAGCGACTTGGCCAGCGCGCGCATCGGCTCGTTCTCTTCGAGCACATCGCCGTACAGGCGGTCCAGCCGCTTGCCCTTGGCCCAGCGCACCAGGCGCCGCATCAAATGGCGCCCCAGTCCCATCCCGGCAACGTAGTGGCTGACCAGGATGTGGAACTCGGCATGCCGGGTGCCGGGCAGGATCGCGGCGCGCGCGACCGCGCCGACCAGTGCCTCGCCCGGGGTCATGGGCTCGGCGGCAACCAGCACGAACTCCGACTTGGGGTTGGGCTGGGTCAGCCGGAGCGCAGTCTCGGGCGAGAGCTCCTTCTTGGCGTACAGAAAGCGCTGGCGGACCTCGTCGGGTTCCAGCAGCGCGAAGGCCGCGCGTAGCGGGTCGGCATCGGCGGGACGGATCGGCCGGATCAACACCTGGCGGCCGTTCGCGAGACGGATTTCCTCGTGCCAGGGAGGGAGGCGGTTGCGTGCGGTCATCGAAGGTCGGGCTGGAAGGGTGGGGCCGACCATACCCAACTCCGCGATTCAGGTACCGTGAAGGCAGGCCGCGAACCGCCGCAGCCACCGCCATATCCTGCGCAGTGTTCAGGCCGGTTCGCGCAGCCAGTGCAGGCGGGTGTCGGCACCGGCCTCGCCCAGGGCGTCGCGCAAGGCCTCGAGCGCCGGCGCGAGCGCATCGGCCAGCGCCCACGGCGGGTCGACCAGCAGCAGCCCGCTGCCGTTCATCCGCAACGGCGAGTCGTCGCCGCGGACCAGCAACTCCACCACCAGCGTCGAGCGGCTTTGCAGCCGGCCGGCTGCGCGCAGGAATGGGGCGAGCGTGCGCCGCTGCTTGATCGGGTACCACAATGCCTGGACCGCCTGCGGCCAGCGCGACAGCGCATCGCGCATGGCGAGCAGGGCGGTGTCGAACTCCGCGCGCTGCGCTTCGTAGGGCGGGTCGATCAGCACCAGGCCGCGGGCGAACTTCTGCGCGCCGTGCCGCGGCGGCAGCAGCGCGCGGCAGGCCTCGTAGCCGTCGCGTGCATGCACCGCCACGCGCGGGTCGCAGCCGACCGCCTGGCGCAGCGCGGCCAATGCGCCGGGCTCGATCTCGCAGCAGGCGATCCGGTCCTGTGCGCGCAGGGCGTGGGCGAGCAGCCAGGGCGAGCCGGGGTAGGCATCGGCGCCGTGGGCGGCGCGACAGGCCGCGACGGCGTCCAGATACCGCGCGATTGCGGGTGTCGCCCTGGGGGCGGCCAGCAGCCGGCCGATGCCCGCCTGCGCTTCGCCGGTCCGCTGCGCGGGATCGTCGCTCAAGCGATAGAGACCGGCGCCGGCATGGGTGTCGAGCGCGAAGCAGGGCGCCGGCTTGACGGCGAGCGCGTCGCAGATCGCGAGCAACACGACGTGCTTGAGGACGTCGGCGTGGTTGCCGGCGTGGAAGGCGTGGCGGTAGTTCATCGACATAGGGTAGCGGCGCGCGACGGGCCTCGCCGTATGCTGTGCGCGGTTTCCATTCGCGCCGCGCCATGTCCCGCATCCTGCTCGTCGAGGACGAGCCTGCCATCGCCGATACCGTCGCCTACGCGTTGCGCGCAGAGGGCCACCAGATCCGGCATTGCCTCGACGGCCGCACGGCGCTGGCCGCGGCGGCCGCACAGACATTCGATCTGGCCATCCTGGATGTCGGGCTGCCGGACGTCAGCGGCTTCGCCCTGTGCGCGGACCTGCGTCGGCAGTCGCTGTTGCCGGTGATCTTCCTGACCGCGCAGTCCGCAGAGGCCGAGCGCGTGCTCGGCTTCGAACTCGGCGCCGAAGACTATATGGCCAAGCCGTTCTCGCTGCGCGAGCTCGTTGCCCGCGTGCGGGTGGCGCTGCGGCGCGGCGTGGCGGCCAGCGAAGGCCGCGATGTCGCCAGTGCAGGCGCGTTCGAGCACGACCGTGCTGGGCTGCGCATCCGCTACCGCGGCCAGCCGCTCGAGCTCACCCGCTACGAGTACGGCCTGCTGGCGGCGTTGCTCGCGCGTCCGGGCGCGGTGCTCTCGCGCGCGCAGCTGATGGACCGGGTCTGGGAGGACGCCCCCGACAGCGGCGACCGCACCGTCGATACCCACGTCAAGACCTTGCGCGCCAAGCTGCGTGCGATCACCCCCGAAGCCGATCCGCTGCGCACGCATCGGGGGCTGGGGTACTCGCTGGACGTGGACTGACGGCGCGCCATGCGGATCGGGCTGCGGATCCTGTTGGGATACTTCGCGATCGTCGCGATCGCCGCGCTGCTGTTGCTGCGGGTGTTCACCCAGGAGGTCAAGCCAGGGGTCCGCCAGGCCATGGAGGACACGCTGGCCGACACTGCCGGCGTGCTCGCCGAGCTGGCGACCGACGACTTCCTGGCCGGGCGCATCGACGACGGCCGGTTCGCCGCGCGCATCCGCGCCCTGGCCGCGCGCCGTGTCGACGCCGAGATCTGGGGCTTCCGCAAGTCCGATGTCGCCTACCGGGTCTATGTCACCGATGCCGCGGGCATCGTGGTGTTCGATTCGAGCGGGCGCGACGTCGGACGCGACTATTCGCGCTGGAACGATGTCTACCTGACGCTGCGCGGCCGCTACGGCGCCCGGTCCAGCCGTCTGGATCCGGACGACGACGCGAGCTCGGTCATGCACGTGGCCGCGCCCATCCGCGACGGCAACCGCATCGTCGGCGTGCTGACGGTGGCCAAGCCCAACCGCACCATCGCGCCGTTCATCGCCCGCAGCCAGGCCACGATCATGCGCTGGGGCGGCGTGCTGCTGGGCGCGGCGTTGGCGATCGGTCTGCTCGCGGCCTGGTGGCTGTCGCGCCAGCTCGGTGCGCTGCGTCGCTATGCTGATGCGGTCACCGCCGGCGAGCGCGCGTCGCTGCCGCGCAGCGCCGGCGAGTTCGCAGACCTGGGCCGGGCGCTGGAGACGATGCGCGAGCGGCTCGAGGGCAAGCAGTACGTCGAGCGTTACGTGCACAGCCTGACCCACGAGCTGAAGGCGCCGTTGTCTGCGATCCGCGGCGCCGCCGAACTGCTCGAGCAGCCGCTGCCCGACGAGGACCGCGCGCGTTTCGCGGCGAGCGTGCGCACGCAAAGCGAGCGCATGACCCAGACGATCGACAAGCTGCTGGCGCTGGCGGCGGTCGAGCATCGGCAACGCATCGAGCGGCCCGAGCGCGTCGTGCTCGCCGATGTGCTCGATGCCGCGGTGGCGCCGTTCGCGGCCGATCCGGGACGGGTGCCGGTGCAGCTGAAGATCGACCCGGCCTGCCGCGATGCGGTGGTCTCGGGGGATGCCTATCTGCTGCGGCAGATGATCGCCAACCTGATCGACAACGCCTGCGACTTCTCTCCGGACGATGCCACGGTCGAAGTCGCCGCGGCGCCGTCGGACATCGGGGTCCGGGTGACGGTCGGCGATCGCGGACCGGGCATTCCCGACTACGCCCGGGCACGCGTGTTCGAGCGGTTCTACTCGCTGCCCAGGCCCGGTGGCGGCAGCCGCAGCAGTGGCCTTGGCCTGTCCTTCGTCGCCGAGGTCGCCGCGCTGCACGGCGGCCGTGCCGGACTCGACAATCGCGACGGCGGCGGTGCGCTGGCCGTGGTCGAGTTGCCACGCGATACTGCGACGCGCCCGACTTCATAGCCACTTCACACAGCCGCCATCGTCGCCCCATCGCGCCCGGGCACGCTGCCGCCACGTTCCCGGATTTGGAGTGGTGTCATGCGCTTGGCGTTGAAGATCGTGATCGTGGCCGGGTTGAGCCTGGCGATCCTGTTGCCGTTGTTGATGATCCGGGGCGTGATCCTCGATCGTCAGCGCTACCGCGCCGACGCGGTCGAGCGGATCGCACGCAGCGAGGCCGGGAGCCAGACCCTGACCACACCGGTGCTGGTGGTGCCGTACGTGGAGACGGTCGAGGTGGACGAGAAAGATGCCCAGGGGCGATCGACCGGGACCGTGCAGCGCGAGCGTGAGAACCGCTGGATCTTTTTTCCGAGCACGGCGGACGTGACCGGGACGATGGCGCCCTACACCCGACGGTTGGGGCTGCACGAGGTACGCATGTACGTGCTCGAAGGCCAGTTGCGGGCCGGCTTCGATGTGCGCATTCCCGACGATCGCGATGCCGTCGCGCCGCGCCGGATCGGCCGGCCTTACATCAGCTACGGCATCACCGACGTGCGCGGCCTGCGCGGAACGCCGCGACTGCGGCTCGACGATGTGCAGGTGGCATTGGCACAAGGCGCCGGCGGCGACCTGGGCTCGGGCCTGCATGCCGCGCTGGCGCCGCCCGCGGCCGGCGACCGGCTGCAATTGCGCACCACGCTGGATCTGGCGCTGTCGGGCAGCGAGGCGCTGGCGGTGGTGCCGCTGGCCGGCGAGACCCGGGTCGCGGTCGATTCGCCCTGGCGCCATCCGCTGTTCAACGGCCGCTTCCTGCCCACGACGCGAGAGATCGGCCAGGACGGCTTCCGCGCTGAGTGGGCGGTGTCCTCGCTGGCCAGCGATGCGCAACTGCAGGTACGCAACGGCGCCCGCGCCGATCGCGATACTGCGGCGATGCTGCGCGAACACGGCGAGGCGGGGATCGATGCGCTGGGCATCGCCCTGGTCGACCCGGTCGATGCCTACGTGCGCGCCGATCGCGCCAGCAAGTACGGCGTGCTGTTCGTCCTGCTGACCTTCGCCGGGTTCTTCCTGTTCGAGATGCTGCGGCAACTGCGCATCCACCCGATCCAGTACGCGATGGTCGGACTGGCGCTGGCGATCTTCTTCCTGTTGCTGGTCGGCCTGTCGGAGCGCATCGCGTTCGGCTGGTCGTATCTGGCCGCCAGCATCGCCTGCATCGGCCTGATCGGCGTTTATCTGTCGGCGGTGCTGCGCAGCCGCGCCTGGGGCGCCGGTTTCGCCGGGATGCTGGCGATCCTCTACGCCGCGCTCTACGGCCTGCTGATCTCGGAGGACAACGCGCTGGTGCTCGGAGCGGGCCTGCTGTTCGCGATCCTGGCGGCGATCATGCTCACGACACGGCGCGTGGACTGGTACGCCCTGTCGGAAGCAACGGCGACTGCCACGCCGCCGCCGCTGCCCGATCGCTGACGCGCGTCAGCGACATGCGACGCAGCCGCGGGCTTCGGTCCGCGGTTGCGTCGTTTTCAACGGTGAGTGGGCGGTGCGTCGGTGCGGCAGACGCGCTCCAAGGTCCCTCAGAAGCCGGCAACCCACAGCGCGGCGGCGCCCAGTGCGCCGCCGATCGCGGTCGCGGCGAGTACGTCGCTGGGGTAGTGCAGGCCGAGCACCACACGCGAGGCCGCGACCGCGGCTGCGAACGGCACCAGCCACCAGGCCAGCGCCGGGTAGTGCGCGATGGCGACGGTCGAGAATGCGACCGCATGCAGGGTATGGCCGGACGGAAAGCTGAACTCGTCAAGCGGCGCGACCCAGGCGCGGATGCGTACGTCGGCCGCGAACGGCCGCGGCCGCTTGGTCCAGCGCTTCAGGCGGCGGTACAGCAGCAGGGCCACCGCGCCGGTGGCCGCCATGTGCGCGGCCGCGAATGCGCCGTCGAGGCCATCGAGCACCACCAGCGCAGTCATCAAGGCGTACCAGAACACGCCGTCGCCGAGCCGGCTGACGGTCGCGAACCCACGGCGGATCCACACACGGGTGCAGGCACGGTTGGCGCGCAGGCACCAGCCCATGTCGTGGAGGTACAGGCGGCTACGCGGCGCGGTGTGCATGGCGATCGACCTGTCGGACGGGAACAGAGGCGGCGCGCGCGCGTGGCGCGGCCAGCAGCGCATCGAGGTCGGCGGCGACCTGGGCCGGCGTCAGCCGTTGCATCGCCCGGCGCCCGGCGCGGGCCATCGCCGCGCGGCCGGCATCGTCCTGGGCCAGCCGCAGCGCTGCGGCGACGAAGGCGGCGTCGCCGTGTGCATCGTCCGTAATCCGGGCGCCGTGTAGGCCGTCGACCAGGTGCTCGGAGGCCGCGCCCAGGTCGAAGGCCACCTGCGGCACGCCGCTGGCCATGGCCTCGAGCACGACATTGCCGAAGGTCTCGCTGCGACTGGGGAACAGGAACAGGTCGGCGCTGGCAAAATGCCGGCCGAGCGCGTCGCCGCGCTGCGCGCCGGCGAACACGAGATCGGGATGGGCGTGCGCGAGCGATTCGCGCAACGGACCGTCGCCGACCAGCACCATCCGGGCATCCGGCCGCTGCTGCTGCAGCCGACGGAAGGCGTGGATCGCCAGCGGCAGGTTCTTCTCGGCTGCGATCCGGCCCACATGGACCACCGCCAATCCGCCTGGCGGGAGGCCCCAGGCCGCGCGCAGCGCCGGGTCGCGCCGCGCCGGGTCGAACTGTGTGCAGTCCACCGCGCGCGACAGTACGACCGCATGGCCGATGCGCTGGGCCTGCAGCCAGGTGGCGAGCGCCTGGGTCGCGACCACCGTGGCATCGGCGCCGCCGTGGAAGCGCCGCATCCACGCCAGCGCCAGCGGTGCCAGCGCGCGCAGGCCGTAGTCGGCCATGTACAGGTCGAAGCGGGTGTGCAGCGCGGTGACGACCGGGATGCCGAGCGCGCGCGCGGCGCGGATCGCCGAGCCGCCGAGCAGGGTTTCGGTGGCGACGTAGACCGCATCGGGGCGCTGCACACGCCAGGCCGCCTGCAGGCGGGTCTGGATCGGCAGCCCGACGCGCAGCGACGGATAGCGCGGCACTCGCAGGCCGCGGACCCGCAGCGCAGCATCATCGCTGCCCGCCGGCTCGCCCGGCTGGCGGGGGTGGATCACCTCGACCGCATGGCCGCGCGCGCGCAGGCCGGCGACGTAGGCCTGCAGGGTCAGCGCCACCCCGTTGAGGTCGGGCGTGTAGGTGTCGGTGACGATCGCGTAGCGCATCGTTCGGTCCGCTGCCGTGGCAGCCGCGATGATCGCGGTGCGACATGCCCGTGCAATGACCGCACGGCGACGGAACGATGACAGCAGCAGGCGGGCGCCCCAGCCCGCGCTGCGTTCACTCCGCGGCGAGCACCAGCTTCACGCCGAGCGCGCCGAGGTCCTCGGGTTCGCATTCCAGGTCCACGCGCAGCAGCGGCCGGGCATCGAGCCAGTGGCGGGAAACCTGCAGCCGCAGCGCGTCGCCGTAGACGCTTGCTTGCAACTGCGGGATCTCGTCGGGCTCGTGGCTGCGGTGCAGCAGCACCGCCAGCCGCAGCAGGGTGGCGGTGTAGCGGGCCTGGCGCAGCAGGCGGTCGGGCAGGGCGTCGAAGGCCGACTTGGGCACCTTGCGGCGGTGGCAGCGCACCAGCGCGGCCAGGAACTGCTGCTCCTGACGCGAGAAGCCGGCGATGTCCGAATGCGCCAGCACGTAGGCGCCGTGGACGTGGTACTGACTGTGTGCGATGACCAGGCCGATCTCGTGCACACGTGCCGCCC
The DNA here is from genome assembly GCF_039673825.1 of Luteimonas sp. TWI662. Classification (NCBI taxonomy): domain Bacteria; kingdom Pseudomonadati; phylum Pseudomonadota; class Gammaproteobacteria; order Lysobacterales; family Lysobacteraceae; genus Luteimonas; species Luteimonas sp. TWI662. The sequence goes on from NZ_JBDJMI010000010.1 coordinate 57,425, forward strand.
AGGCCAGCATGCGCAGGTCGTCGCCGTCGAGCTGCCAGGGGCGCGCGACCTGGTCGAACAGCCGCAACGCGGTCGCCTCCACCCGCGCCGCGTGGGCGCCGTCGATGCCGTAGCGCTGCACCAGCGCCTCGATCGAGGTCTCGCGCGGGTCGGCCTCGCCGCGGCGGCCGAGCATGTCGTGCAACACACCCTCACGCATCGCCGCCTTGCTGACGTGCATGCGCTCGATGCCCAGGACCTCGAACGCGGCCTCGAGCACCAGCACGCCGCCAGCGATGATCGGCCGACGGTCCTCCGACAGCCCGGGCAGGTCGATGGCATCGATCTGGCCGGCCTGCAGCAGCCGGTCGCGCACGACCGGCAGCGCGTTGGCGGTCACCGCGCCTTTGGTCAGCTTCATCGCCGCGCAGATTTCGCCGATCGCCTTGTTGGTGCCCGAGGCGCCGACGACTTCCTGCCAGCCGAGTGCGCGGTAGGTGCTGGCGAATTGCTGGAACTCGGCGGCGACTTCGGCCAGCGCCTCGCGCCAGCGGCGCCGGGTCAGCTTGCCGTTGGCGAAGAAGCGCCGCGTGCTGGCGATGCAGCCCACCTGCAGGCTCTCGCGCTCGAGCGCATTGAAGCCGCTGCCGATGATGCATTCGGTCGAGCCGCCGCCGATGTCGATCACCAGCCGGCGGTGGCCCGGCTTGGGCGGCTGCGCGTGGGCGACGCCCAAATAGATCAGGCGGGCCTCCTCGCGGCCTGCGATGATTTCGATCGCATGGCCCAGCGCGGTCTCGGCCGGCACCAGGAAGGCCTGCGGCGCGGCCAACCGGCGCACGGCGTGCGTGGCCAGCGCCCGCACGTGCTGCGGCGGGATGTCGCGGATGCGCTCTCCGAAACGCGACAGGCACTGCAACGCACGCTGGCGCACAGCCGCGTCCAGGCCGCCGCGTGCGTCCAGGCCTTCGGCCAGGCGCACGGTCTCGCGCAACCGGTCGACCACGCGCAACTGGCCCAGCGTGTAGCGGGCGACGATCATGTGGAAGCTGTTGGATCCCAGGTCGATTGCGGCGAGCATGTCGCCGTCCTCGATCGGCGGCGTCAGCGCATCGGCGAGTGCGAGCGTGTCCTGTCCGGTCATCACGGTCCTGCGTGGCGCGACGCGCGCGGCGCCACGTGGCGGTGGGAAGTGCGCATGGTAAAGCATGCGGTGGGCGCGCAAACCGTGATGGCGTGCGCGATGCCGTGCATCCCGGCGCAGCGCGCGCCCGCCGACCGTCGTCGCGTCAGCCGCACAGGCGCGCGAGCAGCCAGCCCTGCGCCGAGTGCGGCATCGCATCGCCCTCGGGCACAAGCCGCTCGTAGCTGCCGTCCTCGCGCAGTTCCCAGGCGTTGATGTTGTCGGCCAGATAGTTGTCCAGGGACTCGGTGCGCACCCGGGTCGCGACCTGGGGATCGAGGATCGGGAAGCACGTCTCCACGCGCCGCAGCAGATTGCGCTCCAGCCAATCGGCACTGGCGCAGAACAGCTCAGGATCGCCATCGTTGGCGAACCAGTAGACGCGATGGTGCTCCAGGAACCGTCCGACGATCGAACGCACCCGGATGTTCTCCGAGATGCCCGGCACGCCCGGTCGCAACGCGCAGGCGCCGCGCACAATCAGTTCGATCTTCACTCCGGCCTGCGAGGCCGCGTACAGCGCGCGCATGACCTGCGGCTCGTTGAGGGCGTTCATCTTGGCCACGATCCGCGCCGGGCGGCCCTGCGCCGCATGCCGGGTTTCGCGCTCGATCCGCGCGATGATGCCGGGCTGCAGCGTGAACGGCGATTGCAGCAGGCGTTCGAGCTCGATCGCCGGCGCCAGCCCCGAAAGCTGCTGGAAGATCAGGTGGACATCATTGCCGATCTGCGGGTCGGCGGTGATCAGCCCGAAGTCGGTGTAGGCGCGCGCAGTGCCGGCGTGGTAGTTGCCGGTGCCCAGGTGCACGTAGCGGCGCAGCTTGCGTCCCTCGCGGCGCACGATCAGCAGCATCTTGGCGTGGGTCTTGAAGCCGACTACGCCGTAGACCACCTGCACGCCGGCCTCCTGCAGCCGGTCGGCGAGGCCGAGGTTGGCCTCCTCGTCGAACCGCGCGCGCAGCTCCACGACGACCGTGACGTCCTTGCCGTTGCGCGCCGCGGTGACCAGGTGCTCGACGATCGCCGAATCCTTGCCGGTGCGGTAGAGCGTCTGCTTGATCGCCAGCACATTCGGGTCTTCCGCCGCCTGCTTGATCAGCTCGAGCACCGGCGCGAAGGAATCGAAGGGATGATGCAACAGCACGTCGCCATCGGCGACGATCTCGAACATCGCATCGTTGCCAGGCAGCTGGCGCTGCTGGAAGGTCGGGAACTTCAGATCCGGGCGCTGCACCAGGTCGAAGATCTGGCTGACACGGTTGAGGTTGACCGGCCCGTCGATCCGGTAGACCGCGTTCTCGGGCAGGTCGAAGTTCTGCAGCAGCGTGCGCACGATCGCCTTGGGACAATTGGCCGCGATCTCCAGCCGCACCGCGCGCAGGTAGCCGCGGCCGGCGAGTTCGTCGCGCAGCGCCAGCGCCAGGTTCTCGACCTCCTCCTCGTCGACGATCAGTTCCGAATTGCGGGTGACCCGGAACTGGTACGCCCCGCGCACGTCCATGCCGGGGAACAGCTCGTGCACGAATTCCGACAGCACGGCCGACAGGAATACGAAGTCGTACTCGCCACCCGATACGCGCTCGGGCAACTGGATGATGCGCGGCAGCGAGCGCGGTGCGCGCACGATCGCCAGATTGCCGATCCGGCCGAATGCGTCCTTGCCCTTGAGCACCACGACGATGTTGAGCGACTTGTTGAGGATCTTCGGAAACGGGTGTGCGGGGTCCAGCCCGAGCGGCGAGAGCACCGGCATCACTTCTTCGCGGAAGTACGCCCGCAGCCAGCGCTTCTGCCGCGCCGTCCAGGTGTCGCGGCCGAGGATCCGCACCCCGGCTGTGCCCAGCGCCGGGCGCAGGATCTGGTTCCAGCACGCGTACTGCGCCTCGACCAGGGCGGCGGCCCGCTCATGGATGCGCTTGAGCACCGTCGCCGGCGGCAGGCCATCGGGGGGCAACGGCATGCCGAAGTCCTGTGCGTGGCGGACGGTCGCGGCCCGGATCTCGAAGAACTCGTCGAGATTGGTGCACGAGATGCACAGGTACTTCACCCGCTCGAGCAGCGGCACCGATTCGTCGAGCGCCTGGGCCAGGACCCGGAAGTTGAAATCGAGCTGCGACAGTTCGCGGTTGAGATACAGCGCAGGATCGAGCAACGGATCGCCTGCGGTCGGCGGCGGCGCGGCGTCGCGTCCGGTGGTGCGCGCCGGCCGGCGCGGACGCGGCGGCTTGCCGGGGGCGGGGGGATGGCTCATCCGAAGGCTCCTGTGACGTGGGGGTCGCGCGCGCGGACGCGCTCGGCGGTGAAATGGCAGGCGAAGCGGCTGCCGCGCCCGACCTCGCTGTCGATCTCCAGCCGCGCCTGGTGCAGATGCAGCACGTGCTTGACGATCGCCAGCCCCAGCCCGGTCCCGCCCGACTCGCGCGAGCGGCTGGTCGAGACCCGGTAGAAGCGCTCGGTGATGCGCGGCAGGTGCGCGGCCGGGATGCCGTAGCCCGAATCGTCCACAGACAGCGCGACCCCGCCGTCGCGCGTGGGGGCATAGCGGATCGCGATGCGCCCACCCGGCGGCGTGTAGCGCACCGCGTTGCTGACCAGGTTGGAGAACGCGCTGTGCAACTCGCGGGTCGAGCCGACCAGATCGGTGTCCGAGGCATCCTCGACGTCGATCCTATGCCGGCCCTGGCTGAGCATCTCCAACTCCCGGCGGAGCGAGGCCAGCATCGAGGCCATCGACACGATCTCGTCGCCCACGCCCTCCTGCGCCTCCAGCCGCGACAGCGTCAGCAGGTCCTCGACCAACTGGGTCATGCGCTGCGACTGGCGTTGCATCTCCTGCAGCATCGGCGCCCATTCGGGCTGCTCCTCGGGGTCGAGCATGTCCAGATACCCGTGGACCACGGTCAGCGGCGTGCGCAATTCGTGCGAGACGTTGGCGACGAAATCGCGGCGCATTTGCTCCAACCGGACCAGGCGGGTGACATCGCGCACCAGCAGCAGCCACAGATCGTCGGAATAGGGAATCAGCCGCAGCTCCAGCCGGGTGCCCGACGAGAATGGCGAGGGCACGTCCAGCAACGGCTCGGCGCGCCGGCCCTGGGCCAGCCAGTGCGCCAGCGGCAGCGGCTGCAGCGCCGCGCCGACCGGGCGGCCGACATCGCGCGGCATCTGCAGGCCGAGCAGCGTCGTCGCCGCGCGGTTGACCCACTGCACCCGCTGGCTGTTGCGCTCGACCACCACGACCGCATCGGGCAGCGCCGCGGCGACCGCGCGATAGGCACGCAGCATCGCGATCAGGCGCCGCTTGCGATTGCGCATGTCCTGCTGGCCCCGGTGCAGCAGCCGGTCGGCCTCCTGCCAGACCCCGTCGCCCTGTGGTGGCGGCACCCGGCTGCGCGAGGTCAGCCGCCGCAGCAGGTCGTAGAGCTTCCAGTAATGCCAGGCGATCACGCCCAGCGCGGCAAGCGCCAGCGCCATCCACGCGTGGCCGGCGAGGGCGCCGGCGATCGTCGCGGCCGCGAGCACGGTCCCGAGCTGCAGCAGCGTACGGGTCCAGGCGGCGTGGAGACGAGGTGGCATGACGGCAAGTCTAGGCAATGTGGGCGGACAGGTCTGCGTGGGCGAGCGCAGCGTCGTGCGCCTGCGGCGTGCGGCGCTGTGCGGCGTCGCCGCGGGGCAGGGCGAGGGAAGCGCGCAGGTGCGTGCCAGGTGGCGCGGCGCTCACACCGACGCCGAGAATCGGTAGCCGGCGCCGCGAACCGTCTGCACCATGCCGTCCAGTCCGCTCGGCTCGAGCGTCTTGCGCAGCCGGCGGATGTGCACATCGACCGTGCGCTCCTCGACGTAGACACTGCCGCCCCAGACATGATCGAGCAGTTGCGAGCGGCTGTAGACGCGCTCGGGATGGGTCATGAAGAAATGCAGCAACCGGTACTCCGTCGGGCCGATCTGGACCGGTTCGTTGCCGGCGAACACCCGGTGCGCCGCGCCGTCGATGCGCAGCGTCCCCACTGTCACGCTGCCGTCCTCGTCGTCGTCGCGTGCCCGGCGCATCACCGCGCGGATGCGCGCCAGCAACTCGCGGGCCGAGAACGGCTTGACCACATAGTCGTCGACGCCGGCTTCCAGCCCGCCGACGCGATCGTTTTCCTCACCGCGCGCGGTGAGCATGATGATCGGGATATCGCGGGTCAGCGCATCCTTGCGCCAGCGCCTGGCCAGTTCCAGGCCGCTGGTCCCGGGCAGCATCCAGTCGAGCAGGATCAGGTCGGGCACGCGGTCGACGATCGCAGACTGGGCCTCGCGCGCGTCGCCGGCGTGCATCGGTTCGAATTCGCCCTTGCGCAGCGCGAACGCGACCATATCGCGGATCGCCGGTTCGTCGTCGACGATGAGGATGCGCTTGTGCATGGAGCTTTCCGTAGGACCGGGGAGTCCCCATTACACGACAGTTTTATGACGGTCCGGTGACAGGGGGGCGGCAAGGCGTGTCGGCGCTGCGGCGGCGCAGCGGCGCCGGCGCCGACGATCCGCCGGCCGGGCGCGTCCCGGCGCCCGTGACCAGCCCGTCAGCGCCGGCGCAGGTCCTCGTCGCGGACACCCTGGCGGTGCAGTTCCAGCACCATCGGGGTGATCGCGGCGATCCGCGCATCGATCCGCGCGCGGGCGTAGTAGTCCAGGTCCTCGCGCTTCTTGAGCGTATTGAGCTGGATCAGCGCCTGTTCCGCGCGGCCTCCCAGGAATGCCGCCTCGGCCCAGGCTTCGCCCGCCCGCACCGGGTCGCCGGCCATCTCGCTGGCGCGGGCGAATGCACGCTGGAAGGCCGGGTCGCCGCTCGAGCCGTTGAGCAGCGGCCGCAGCAGCGCCTGGGCGCGGCGCCCGGATTCGGCCGAGTCGCGCTCGAGCAGCAATGTCGCGTAGCTCAGCACGACCGCCGGATTGCGCGGCATCCGTTCGACCAGCGCCTCCAGGCGCCGGTCCGCGGACGCGGACCGGCCGGCACGCGCATCGGCCTCGGCCATGCCCAGCGACAGCCAGACATCGCCGGGGTAGGTGTCGAGCAGGGCCGAGAGCTCACGCGCGGCGACCTCGGCCTCGTTGGCGCGCAGGCGGGCAAAGGCCAGCCCGTAGCGCTGGGCATCGGTCAGGGTGCCGCTGCGGCGCATCGCCTCGTACTCGCGGATCGCCTGCGCCGGCGTATTGGCGCTGAGCACGCGCAGCCGCTCGCGCGCCCAGCCGAACTGGACCGGATCGGTGCCGCCGGTGGCGCCGGGCGGCAGGCGCAACGCGGCCGGCAACAGCGGGTTGTCGAGCGCGCGCAGCGGCGCCTCGGGCGCGCCGTCCACCGGCACACGCTCCACACGCGAGCCCTGCGGGGTCGTGGTCGTGACCTGCACGGTCTCGCGGGTCATGCGCTCGGCGCGATCGCGCGCCTCGCTGATGCGGGTCGTGGTGACCGGATGGGTCTTGAGATAGTCGGGCAGGCGCTCGCGTTCGCCGCCCTGGTTGGTGCGCGAGACCGCCTGCATGCGCTCGAACATCGAGGCCATCGCATCGGGGTCGTAGCCGCTGCGCGCCAGTGTGCGGATGCCGAGCCGGTCGGCCTCCGACTCGTTGGAGCGGGTGTAGTCGATCTGGCGCTGCAGGGCCAGGCCCTGGGCGCCGGCCAGCACCGCCATCGCCGCATCGTCGGAGGAACTGCTGCTGCTCTGCGAGGCCACCGCGATCGCGCCGAGCATCGCCAGCAGCATCGGGATCTGGTCGCGCTGGGCACGCTCGACGCCGCGCAACACATGCGACTGGGTCACATGCGCGACCTCGTGCGCGAGGACCGCGGCGACCTCGTCCTCGCTTTCGGCCGCCAGCACCAGGCCGGCGTTCATGCCGATGTAGCCGCCGAGCGTGGCGAACGCGTTGATGCTGCGGTCGCGCATCATGAAGAAGGTGAAGGGTTGCTGCGGCCGGTCGCTCGAGGCCGCCAGCCGTGTGCCGGTGGTGCGCAGCCAGTTTTCGACCAGGGGATCTTCCAGCACATAGTTGTAGTGCCGCAGCTGCGCCAGCAGCATCTGCCCGTACTCGGATTGCTTGGCGGGGCTGAGCACGGTGCCGGCCGACGAGCCGATATCGGGCAGCCGGGTGTCCTGGGCCGGCACGCCGAGCGACGCGACGACCAGCGTCAGCGCGATCGCCGAGGGCAGCAGGCGGACGCGGAAGGGAAAACGGCGAGGTCGGATCGTGGGCATCGGCTCGGTATCGAAGGGGCGGGGCCGCGCAACCAGCATGCCGGCGCGCTCGGGCACGGGCGTGAATCCCATGTTAAGCGGGCGGTGCGTCGTGATCGCGACATCATCGCCCCGCGACCCGGCTTTGACCGACAATGGCCGCACAAGTTTCCCCGGAGACCGACTTGACCAGCCAATCCCCCGACCCGGCGGCGCCGGAGATCGTCATGTACACCAGCGCGATCTGCGGATACTGCGCGGCCGCCAAGAACTTCCTCAAGAGCCAGGGCCTGTCGTGGCGCGAGGTGCGCGTGGACCTGGATGCCGACGAGCGCCAGCGTATGGTCGAGCGTGCGCGCCGCACCAGCGTGCCGCAGATCTTCGTCGGCCAGACCCACGTCGGCGGCTACGACGACATGATGGCGCTGCACCGCCAGGGTGGCTTCCTGCCGCTGGTCGAGGGCGCGGCGTCGTGAGCGGCGACCGGACCGAAGGCGAGGGCGACCGACTCGCCGAATTCACCGCATTCCGCAAGCGCATGAACGAGCGCATCCTCGCCGAACCCAATCAGGTGGTGCGGCGCTTCTTCGCGCTCGACACCCAGACCTACCAGGCCGGCGCGCTCGACGTGAAGACCAAGGAGTTGCTGGGGCTGGTGGCCTCGCTGGTCCTGCGCTGCGACGACTGCATCAGCTACCACGTCGCCCAGTGCAAGGACGCCGGTGCGAGCCGCGAGGAACTGTTCGAAACGTTCTCGGTGGGCTTGGTCGTGGGCGGCAGCATCGTCATCCCGCACCTGCGCCGCGCGGTCGATTTCCTCGACCGGCTGGAGCAGGGCGAGGCCGCCGCGCCGGCCGGCCACGACCACGGCTGACCCAGCCGCGCGCCCTGTGCGCCCGGTTGCCCGGTTTGGGGCCATCTGCGCGCATCGGGCATAATACGGCGGTTTTCTTCCTTCATTTCACCCTGGCGCCGCGCGCAGCGCGGTGCCCCTGCGCAGGGACCTCCCCCCGACATGACGCACACGATTACGGTTATCCGCGGCGACGGTATCGGCCCGGAGATCATGGACGCCACGCTGCACGTGCTCGACGCGATGCAGCTGGGCCTCAAGTACGAAGACGCCGACGCCGGCCTGATGGCGCTCGACAAGCACGGCGAGCTGCTGCCGGCCGCGACACTCGAATCGATCCGCCGCAACGCCGTTGCGCTCAAGAGCCCGCTGACCACGCCGGTGGGCGGCGGCTTCAGCTCGATCAACGTCGAACTGCGTCGCCAGTTCGATCTCTACGCCAATGTCCGCCCGGCGACCTCGTTCCCGAACACCCGCTCGCGCTTTTCCAGCGGCGTCGATCTGATCACGATCCGCGAGAACACCGAAGGTTCGTACATCAGCGAAGGCCAGGAGGTGTCGGCCGACGGCGAGACCGCGGTGTCGATCACCCGTATCACCCGCAAGGGCTCGGAGCGCATCGTGCGCTACGCATTCGAGCTGGCGCGCAAGACCGGCCGCAAGAAAGTCACGATTGTCCACAAGGCCAACATCCTCAAGAGCACCTCGGGCCTGTTCCTGAAGATCGCCCGCGAGGTCGCGGCCGAGTATCCGGAGATCGAGGCCAACGAGATGATCGTCGACAACACCTGCATGCAGCTGGTGATGCGCCCCGAGCAGTTCGACATCATCGTGACCACGAACCTGTTCGGCGACATCATCTCCGACCTGTGCGCCGGTTTGGTCGGCGGGCTGGGCCTGGCCCCGGGCGCCAACATCGGCAAGGACGCGGCGATCTTCGAAGCCGTGCACGGCTCGGCACCGGACATCGCCGGCAAGGGCGTGGCCAATCCCTGCGCGCTGCTGCTGGCGGCCGCGCAGATGCTCGACCATCTGGCGCTGCCCGAGCAGGCGCAGCGGTTGCGCGCCGCGATCGTCGCCACGCTCGATGCCAAGGACGGCGTGACCCCGGACCTGGGCGGCACCGGCACCACGATGGGCTTCGCGCAGGCGATCGCCTCGCGGCTCTGAGGCCATCGGCAGCACACACGACAAGGGCGCCGTTCGGCGCCCTTGTCGTGTCCGGCGTTGCTGGGGATGACCCCGGCGCATGGCGGCTCAGTCGCGCGACTGCAACTTCGCCAGCAGGCGGAGGAACTCAACGTACAGCCACACCAGCGTGACCATCAGGCCGAACGCGCCGTACCACTCCATGTACTTCGGTGCGCCGTGCTCGACGCCGGTCTCGATGAAGTCGAAATCCAGCACCAGGTTCAGCGCGGCGACCACGACCACGAACAGACTGAAACCGATGCCGATCAGGCCCGATTCGTGGATCAGCGGCACCTCGATGTTGAACAGCCTCAGCACGATCGTCGCCAGGTAGACCAGCGCGATACCGCCAGTGGCCGCGGCCACACCGAGCTTGAAGTTCTCGGTCGCCTTGATCAGGCCACTGCGATACACCGCCAGCAACGCGAACAGCGTGCCGAAGGTCAGCATCACCGCCTGCATCACGATGCCCGGGAAGCGTGCCTCGAACATCGCCGAGATCGCGCCGAGAAAGCACCCTTCGACCAGGGCGTACATCGGGGCGGTGACCGGCGCCCAGGTCTTCTTGAATACCGTGACCAGCGCCAGGATCAGGCCGCCGATCGCGCCGCCCCAGGCATACAGCCCGAAGCTTTCCGTCGGCGTGCCGTCCGCGTTGACCGACTGCGTCCACGCGAACGCGGCTGTCAGGACCGCGAGCAGGAGCAGCAGGCCGGTCTTGTTGACCGTGCCGTTGAGCGTCATCGCCTCCCCGTCGCGGGTGACGACGCTGCCGCTGGCGAGGTCGAGGAACGTGGATTCCTGAAGCGTGGGATTGCCGCTGCGCATCGAGTAAGCCCCTGATGGTTCATGTTCGGATCGCCGGGCAGGATACACCGCGGCGTCTGGGCGGCGCGTTGACAGCGCGGCTGCGCCTTCCGACAATGCCGAGGTCCTCCGGCCCACCGGCGGGCGATTCGACCGCTCGATGTCCGGCGGGGTATAGCGCAGTCTGGTAGCGCGCCTGCTTTGGGAGCAGGATGTCGGGGGTTCGAATCCCTCTACCCCGACCACCCGGCGAGCCCGGTCGCAGCGTGTCCCGCGGGCGCCCGTAGCTCAACCGGATAGAGCACCGACCTTCTAAGTCGGGGGTTACAGGTTCGATTCCTGTCGGGCGCGCCATTGGATCAATGGCTTACGATTCGTCGGCGGCGCGCTCCATACAAATCTCCATACAATTCGGCGCGCCCTATCGCGCATTTCGATCGTCGTCCGCCGGCTCGACGGTAGGCAGACCGTGGTCGTAGAGACTGGACATCGAGTCGGTCACGTGGCCGCTCGCCTCCTTCTTGTCGGCCCTCGTGCCTTTCGTATCGGTGATGCCGCGGTGCTTCAACCCGTGCAGGCCGAAACGTTCCTCGGTGGTGATCACGCCGTCAGCGACTGCTGCGCGCATCATCTTGCCCCAGGCCGTCTTCCAGCCCTCGACCGACAGCGGCGTGCCGTCCTCGGTCACGAACAGCGGGCGCTGTTCTGGCCGAATGGGCGTTGGGATGTCGCGTGACGTCCAGATGGCCTCCCGGCGCGCTTGCAGAGCCGCAACAGCTTCACGCATGCGCTCGCCGATCCGCACGTGGTTGGCGCGGCTGCCTTTCCGCCGGCGCGCCTCGAGCAGTTGCGCGGCATCGGCATCGGCATCGGCCAGGGCCTCGATGATCTGCGCGTCGGTGAGCGTGAGCACTTCCACCCGGCGCAGCCGGGCCTGGAAGGCGAGCTCCATGGCGCACCAGATGTACGGCGGCTGGCGGCCCTTCTCGCGGGGCCCCAGTGCACCACATGCGCGCGCGTACTCGTAGACTCGCCGGAAGGCCTGCCGCGTGGGCATGCGGTGATTGCGGACCTCTTTGACCTGGCGCACGCCGCGCGCTGGGTTCGTGCGACATAGGCCGTATTCCACCCCGAACGAGAACACGCGCCGAAGATAGCGAAGCCACTGGTTCGCCTTCGATGGATAGCCTGGGACCGCCGGCTCAGCGCCACGCGCCGGACGGCCCTCCGCAATCAGATCGACCAGTGCTCGCAGGTATGGCTGAGATAGCGCGTCGATGCGCACGGTGCCAAGCGGGCCGCGCTTGGTCTCGAATGCCTTGATGCCCCTCGCGTGTTCCGAGTAGCGATCGCGTGTGGACGCGGCGAGGTCCTTGAACTCGCGATGGTCGTGGAACCGGTCGATCACATGCGCTATCGACCCCTGAGCCGCCGCGCCGGCGCGATCTTCCGCGATCGCGTGCAGGTCGGACAGGCGCGCTTCACGGCCGGCGACCGTCTTCGATCGCACTCGCCCGTCAGGACCGAGCTCGCGCACGAACCAGCGGCCCGAACCAGTGCGGTCCCAGAAGATGCCCGCGGGCAAACGCGCCTGGTCGATGTGGCTGGGTATAGTGGGCGAGTGCGCGCGAGGTCTGCCGCGCGGCTTCCTGGCTGTCATAGGTCGTCGGGCCCGAGGACGCCGTCGTTTGCAGCTGCCTGACCAACGCCGAGAGCCGAGTTGAGCGCGGTAATCGTGGTGATAATGCCCCCGTGCCCGTCGTAGGTGTACGACAGGCCGATTCGGCGCGCCCACGCCTCGACGGTTCCACGCCGCGGCGCAGGCTTCGCCGGATCGGGCTGGCATAGGCGCTGCAGGTCCTCGAATTGGAGAATCGGGCCGATCATGCGTGACGTCCGTTCTCCGCTGGCCAAGCACTGTGCGTGGCGCCTTCCAATGTGCGGCCGGCGGCCTTCTTGCCTGCGCGCCGCACAGTCCGGCCGTCGTCGAACGTGTGATGCGGCCCCTCGCCGCCGACCTCGGAAACTGAGACCCATTCACCCCATTGCTTGAACAGGAACGGCACGCCTGCAGCCGCGCACTTGTCGCGCACGTCGCGCACCCACTGAGGGTTCATCGGCCGGGCGTTGGGGCCGCTCTCGCCGCCGACTATTACCCAGTCGAGCGAATCAGTGACCCCTGCGGCGTTGATGCAGCGCCGGTTCGCACTGACGAAGCCGTACAGATTGACGGGGCCGAGCAACGGTTCCATGGACAGGAAGCGAACAGCGGCCGGAACCAGCAGCAGCTTCGGGATATCCCGGTCGGCCTCGCTCTGATTGCAGATGGTGGCGCCGATCCAGACGTTCGCGGGCGGTGTGCCGCGCAACCAGTCCGCTAGCAGGCGATGCGCGGGTGTCGTTGCGGCAGTTGCAGCCATGTGAGCGCCGGCCATGCGCAAGGCGCGTTGCACGTTTCCGACGCGCTTGGTGAGCAGCAGCCAATCGAGGTTGGGTGTCAGCGCGATGAGCGACAGCAAATCCGCCAGCCAGTGCGGCGCGACCTCGTTGTCGAACACGTCGGCGAGCGAAGCACAGAACACGCGGCGGCGGCGGCCGTGTTCGGCGAAGAATACCGCGTGCCGCGCGTTCCACGTCAGCGGCTGTCTCCAGTTGGATGGGCTGGTGCGCCGACGCGCCTGGCCAGCGCCCCAGGCGATGCCCATCGTGCGCGTGGGGGTGCTGACCGCGGCGTAGCAGTGGTCGCAGGCCGGCGACACACGCGTGCAGCCGATCCAGGGGTTGAAGGTGGAGTCGCACCACTCGATCGCGGAGGTCTCAGCCATGGTTCCCGGCCTCCTTCTCGTACTCGGCCCAGGCCGCCTCTACCTTCGCGAACTCGGCATCGCTGCCGCCGCGGTCGGGGTGCGCCTTCGAGCGCAAGCGCCGGTAGCTGCCCACCGGATCGGCGGGATCGAGCACGTCACGCCACGACAGCGCGACCGGTCCCTGCAACTGCGCGTACCCGGCGAACGCCTGGCGCAGGTCGCCGACGCCCCAGCGCTCCATGCCGCGCATCGCGCCCAGATGGGCCGCTATCGCTGCGAGGTTGTCGGCGACGCGAGTCCAGCGGTCGCATGCCAGGCAGTAGTCCTCGCCGTCCAGGGTGAAGTAGACGGCGACGCCGCTGTCCTGGGGCGCCTTCGCTGTGCTGTACGGCAAGCCGGCGCGCGTGGTCGGTACGTTCGTGCTGATCACCACGTCGTTGGGATTGATGCGCCAAGGACGGCCGGTGCGCGTGAACGCCGAGATCTCGCTGTGCACGCGGCTGATCGCATCGGCGATCGTCAGCGCCCGCTTGTAGCGGAAGCCGCCGCTCGGATTGTTGTCGCGCTTGCCGAAGTCGGCGACCTTGCGCTCGGCGCGAGGCGTGCGCGGCCGGTAAACCGGCCAGGTGAGTGGGTAGGCTTCGATAGCCATCAGCGGCCCTCCGCATTGGTGCGTTTGCAATCGGGCTTGTCCGCATCCGTCATGCGCTGCAGGAAGCTGTTCCCGCCCACACCGTCACGAACCGAAAAGGCACACCCCTCGGCATCCCACACGATCCTGTTGTGGAGCCCTGAGTTGGTGTCGCAGCCAGAAAGCGCCAGGGCAGCGGCGAGCAAGATGACGGTGCGCATCAGCAGCCCTCCCCATCAGCGAGCAGCGCGGCGATGACCGCTGTTGCGATGCGGTCGGCGTACTCGCGCTGTCTCTTATTGGTCGGCGTAAGCTCCTGCATCGCGGCCGAGAGGTAATGCGGCGGCCCGGCCCCGGTAGTGCTCGCGGTGTAGACGATCGAATGCCTCGATGGTCGCCAGCATCGACTTGCCTCGCGCCGCGATGAAGTCCAAGCACTGCACGCCGGCTTGCGTCACGTCATGTGGGCTACGGGGGCTGGCATCTGCGACGACCTGCATCACAGCCAGGAGTTCGGATTTCAGTGACATCACCGCACCTCCTGCGCGTCGGGCGCCGGCGGCTGGGGCGCGGCGGCGAGCATGGCGGCGTATCGGTCGCGATTCTCAGGCGTGTAATACCCGCGGCCCGTGACCTCTGCCCACAGCTTCCGCATGTCATGGAGCATCGAAGCTTGGCGCGAAGGGTCAAGAAGCCCAAACCCGTGATTGAGGCATGTAGCCATGCTGACCAGCAGTGCTTGGTCGGGCTCCTCCGGCACCACCGGCGCGGTCTGCGATGCCAGCTTCGCGGCGGCGAGCCGGTCCGCCCATGCGCGAATCACCACGCAGGCGTTGCCCTCAGTGAGCTGGCACTGGTCCGCGACATCTGCGAAGTTCCGCATCTCGCCGACGATCCCCTCGGGCACCCCAGCCGCCGCACCATGCGATGCGCGGTCTTGCGCGAGCCATTCGTCGAGGGCGGCCAATGCTTCTTCAGCGCGCACGCTGTTCGGCACGTACTCGCTGTGCCCGTAGCGGTCTTCCCCGACGAAAGTGTAGTGGCCGGACGCCTTCGCCGCTTTCTCTGCGGACCAGCCTTCTTCGTTCCAGGCGACACACAGCGACGGGTCGCTCGCGTACCACTCCAGCACCTCGCGCACGATGCTCGGGAGCGAGGCAGCCTCACCGGCCGCCGGGGCGGGCGCGGCAGCGGCGGCGTCAACAGCGTCGGCGTTCGGCAGCGACTCGCCGTCCTCATCGGTCAGCGGCCGGCAGGCCACCATCCAGCCGTCGGGAAACAGGACGGCGACGTGGTCGATGCGCGGATCGGTCGCGGGGACTTCGCTGCCGTCGGCGAGGATCTTGACCGGCTGGTCGGCGATGGGGTTCGGGGTGGAGTCGGACACGGGAAATCCTTTGCCGGCGTGCCGGCGGTTGTGGTTCAGTCGGGGGTGTGGAAAGGTTCGGCGGCATCGCTGGGCTCGTGCTGCGGCTCGGGCTCGCTCGCCGGCTGGGCATCTGCCACGCCCGGCTCGTGCTGGCCTGCCAGCCAGTCGCCGATGCGGGCGAGCTGGCGCGTGGGCACGGCGAACTGCGCGCTGCCGACCTGCAGGCAAGGCGTGGGGGTGTCGGTGCGCACGCGCGTATCGGCGCTCGCGGTGCTGTGCACCAGCGCGGTCGGCGCGCCGGTCAGCGACAGCGTGGCGACGAACTCGCCTGCGGCGTTCGTGCGGCGCAGGGCCAGCGTGAACGGGCGGAAGGCGACGTTGATCAAGGGCTCTTTCATGCTGCGGTCTTCTCCAGGGTGTCGAACAGGTCGGGCATGGCCTTCTCGCGCTCTGCGGCCTGCAGGTAGCGGATTCCGTCCATGAAGTAGGAGGTGTTGAGCTCCGAGGCGCGGCCGCGGCGCCCGAGCTTCAGCGCGCGAACCGGGACGGTGAACAGGCCGCCGAATGGGTCGAACACTTCGTCGCCCTCGTTCGAGTAGCGGACGATCAGGCGGTCGACGATGTCGAACTGCAGGGGGCAGATGTGGTTCTCGAGCCCGCGCCGCGTCTGCTCGCCGTTGAGCGTCAGCATCCGGTTGACGTCGTGCCATACGTCGGGGTGGTGGCTGCCGGGTGCGAGCGACATGAAGGTCGACGGCAGTGCGCCGCGCGCCTCGAGCGCTTTGCCGATCCGGACGTGCGTCTCGTAGTCGTAGACCTCTCCCAGGCTGTAGGCCGTGTAGAGCTTGGCGAGCTGATCGGGCCCCAGCTGGGCGAGTTCGTCGGCGGTCAGCTGCCGGCGTCCGCTGCTACGCCAGAACGCGTGCGCGTCGACCTGCCACTGCGCGCGCGTGTAGTCGGCCTTCTCCTTGCGGACGGGCATGTCCGCGTAGCCGCGGCTGCGGTCGGTCTGCGGCTTGTGCAGCAGCACGACGTACTCGGGCGAGCCAACGCCCATCTTCGTGGCGTCCTTGCACTGCTCAGACCAGCCCAGGCGGTAGGTCTGGTTGTTCTCGCGCACAACGTCGGTGACGATCGTGATCAAGCCCATGTAATCGAAGCCGTGCGCGCGGTAGTGCTGGATCGCTTCGCAGTGGAAGGGGCTCACCGTCGGCACGCCGGCACCGGTGACGTTACCGAACTGGATGCGGTCCTTGACGTGGATGGCTGCGATCCGGCCGGGCTGCAGGATCCGGAGGAGCTCCGGCGTCAGGTAATCCATCTGCGCCCAGAAATGGGCGTTGTCGTCGGTATGCCCGAAGTCGTTATAGGAGGGGCTGTACTCATAGTGGTTCGCGAATGGGATCGAGGTCACGATCAACCCGACGCTGTTCTCCGGCATCGCCTTCGTCTCGGCGACGCAGTCGTTGTTGGCGACCACCCATCCATCGCCGCGCGCCTCGATCCGCTCGACGCCGATCGAGCGCTGCAGGACCTGCGCCATGGCGGCCTCGCTGAGGCCGTACTCCTTGATGATGTCGCTCATGCGTGCTCGCATCTCCGTGTCTCGGGCCCATTTCTCCTCAAGGCTGGCCAGCACCTCGCGTTCGGATTCGGCGTAGACGATCCAGATCTCGACAGGGTGGGGCTGTAGGAACCGCTGGATGCGGTAGATGGCCTGGATGAAGTCGTTGAACTTGTGGCCGATGCCGGCGAACACCGCGCGGTGGCAGTGCCGCTGGAAGTTGCAACCGCTGCCGGCGATGACCGGCTTGGCCGAGAGGATCCGGATGCGGCCCTGGCTGAAATCGACGACCGCCTGCTCGCGCTCGTCGAGGTCCTGTTCGCCGTAGATGCTGACCGCCTCAGGCACGGCCGCCTGGATCGCGTGGCGCTCCGCCTCGAGGTCGTGCCAGATCAGCCAGTGCGATTCGGGATGCTGATCGAGGATCCCGCGCACCGCGGCGACGCGCGACGGGAGCGTGTCGCGCTTCTCGCGGGCAGCATCCACAACACCGGTCGCCGCGTCGCGGAACAGCTTGTGCTGGCCGTCGCGCTCGACTCCGGCGCCGCCGTGGTCCACCGGCACCTCGACGCGGTGCACCTTGAGCTCGGGCAGGTCATAGCCGTCGTCGCTGTAGCCCAGGTCGGACGGCCGCTGCAGGAACAGTGCCCAGGAGGCCACCCAGAGCCAGAACTCGCGCTCCTTGTGCGGGTACAGCTGGAGGTTGCCGGCCTTGCTGCTGTCGCGCTTGAACCAGCGCGTGAGCGCCTGGCCAGTGTCCATGACGCCCAGGTAGCCGGCGTAGTGGATCAGCTCCTTGTAGCGGTTCGGCGAGGGCGTCGCGGTGGCGACGAAGCGGTACCGGACCGGCTCGAACAGCGGCAGGAACTCTTGGTAGGTCTTCGAGCCAAACGAGCGCAACACCGAGGCCTCATCGAGGCTTGCGGCGGTGAACACGGACGGATCGAGCTTGCCGTCCCGGACCGACTCGTAGTTCGTCAGGTGGATGCCCTCGAACGACGGATCGACGTCGGACGTCGAGCGGACGAAGCGGACCGCCGGCGCGCGCCGAGGATCCTGCTCGAGCCAGGCGCCCAGCTGCGCGCGCTGGACATCGGTGATGCGGGGGTTGATGCCGGTGCGCAGCAGCTCGGCATCTGCGGCGAACTCCTGGCGCACGCCCAGCGGCAGGACCAAGCCGACGGCGCCGCCGGCGTGCGCGCGCGCCAGCCTCAGGATCTCGATCTGCTGCACCGACTTGCCCAGGCCGAAGGCCTCGAACAGCGCGCGCCGGCCGCCGGCGCAGGCCCAGCGGACCGCGTCCGGCTGGTGGCGGCTCAGGATCGGATTGATGTCCGACGGATCGACGTCGAAACCCAGCTGCGGCGCAACCCGGACCTTGCCTTGCAGGAACTCGTGGTAGTCGGGCCGTGTCATGCGGATGCCACCAGCACCGCGACGACGACACCGGCCAGTGTGGCGAGCGTCCACGTGATCTGCTCTGCACGCTCGGCGACGAGCATCGATGCGCCGCGGGCGAGCAGCCAGTCGCCGAACACGATGGACAGGGCCGCAGACAGCACGATCCAGGCCAGCAGGCCCAGCCCGGTCAGGCCGAGGACGACGATGGGGTCCGTCATGGCGCACCGCCGACGCGGCGCAGCGCAGCCTCGGCCGCGTCCGCGACCTCCTCAGCCAGTGCCGCTTCGCAGTTTCCGTGCTGGTAGGAGCGCAGCGCATGCATGGATGCCGCCAGCGTCCGGCGCAGCAGCACGAACGTGGCGTCGACCTCGGCCAGTGCGTGAGCCTGGGAGCCCTCAGCGGCCTCAATGTCGGCGCCGGCGCGCTCGAGCACCCCGGATACGTCGAGAATCCTCATGGCCGGCACTCCGTGGCGTCGACGGCGCCCAGGAGCGCCCAGAGC
The DNA here is from genome assembly GCF_039673825.1 of Luteimonas sp. TWI662. Classification (NCBI taxonomy): domain Bacteria; kingdom Pseudomonadati; phylum Pseudomonadota; class Gammaproteobacteria; order Lysobacterales; family Lysobacteraceae; genus Luteimonas; species Luteimonas sp. TWI662. Next base: position 75,930 of record NZ_JBDJMI010000010.1, read on the forward strand.
GCGGCGCCCGTGATGATGCCCAGCCAAAACACAGCACGGCGGCTCATAACTGCGCTCCGCTGGCCCGCTCCAGGGCGGCGTCGATCATTCGGATCGTCAGGTGCTCGGCGATGTCGGCATCCGACTCGAACATGTCGGGGGCTGCCGCGCGGAGCGCGCTTGCCAATACGCCGCGGGTAGAGGACAGGGCGTTGCGCATGTCCCGCGCCGCGGCAATCAGCTCGGCATTGTGATGGTCAGCAGTGGCGGCCTCCGCCCAAGCGGTGTCGAAGATGACCGCGCCGTCCAGCCCAAACACCCGATGGCGATGGACCGTTTCCACACTCCAGCGCTCGGCGGTCGCGATGGCATCAGAGCGATTCGAGCGGTTCATTCCGCCGCGCCAGCGCGCGCCATCCCACGCCTCGATGTTGTAGACGCCCGGCTGGTGGATCGGCCCCATCTGCAGCGCGGCGCTCATCGACCCGACTCCACGAACGCGAGGTCGCCCAGGACGCACTGCGCCCGCGCCGCCGCGGACGCGGGGAGGATCACGGAGGCGCGGACGCAGGCGAGGGGGACCGGGTAGCTGCCGTTCTCGATCGCGTCCACGGCATCCAGCGCGCGCTGCCAGCGAGTCGGGTCGATGCCGGCGGAGACCGTGCGCGTCAAAGCGACGCCGCAGTCGGGCGTGTGGCCGAGCTCGTTGAAGTGGTTGAGCGCGGCGCGCGCTGCGACCGCGGCCTGGGCGTAGTCGTCGGTGCGCACAGCGCCGTAGACGACGACCGCCGCACAGATCCGGCGCTCAGCGAGGACCAGGGTCGCCGGCGCGCCGGTGTCGTCGATCACCTCGGCGACGGGGGGCGCGGCCTCGCCAGGGGCGCACGCGACGATGGCCGCCGCGATGGCGCAGTAGACGGCGGCGAAGGCCAGCGCGGTGCGGCGCTGGCTGCGGCGGTATGCGGTCGGTTGAGACATGGACGGCCTCCGTATCAGGAGGGCGCCGGCGGCTCACCACAGGGGGGGAGGTGAACCGCCGGTCGCCTTCGCTGGCCCCCGGCTGCTGCCGTTGTCGTGGGGCGTCGAGGCATAGAGTTACCAAAAGGTAACCGTCTGTCAATACCAAAAGGTAACCGGATTTCGCGGTGTGTCCCGGGCAGTGCCGCAAGCGGCTGCCAGAGGGGCCGTCAGGGCTTCAGTCTCGGCCCACTTGCGGCCAGGCGCGGCTATCTACAGGCCAGCGCCGCCTCGCTCGCACGTTGGTAGCCGCGGCCGTCATAGATCTGGCGCACTTCCACATGCGCGCCGGTGCTCGTCTGAGACACGCGCACTGTAACGAGCACCTGTGCGCCCACAACAGTCAGCACTGAGGCGTCGCCGTCTTGGATAGTGTTGACCCGTGGCCACACGGTAGCGATCTTCGGCGAGATGCAGCCGAGGAACTCGTCCACGCTGCGGGTTGTGTCGAACGCCTGCACTGGTGGTTTCGCCATGATCTGGCTGTACGTGGATTGCATCACGCAACCGGGCAGGGCAAGCGCGCACAGGATCGCGGCGTAGGTCTTCATGGCATTCCCTTGAGCATGGATCAGGAGGCAGGCAGACAGTCTGGCAGGCTCGCACCGGTTTCCGCCGCGTCCACATAGCCGTGCATGCGGTCGAGGAGGTCGTCGAGTTGTGGATCCGAGAGGTCGGACAAGTAGCCAACGCCCTTGGTCATCAGGAAATGGCGAACCGCGATCTGCCAGTTGTGCGCGTTCGCGATGTGCATGATCTCGTGCACCTTCCTGGCACGTGGAGAAAAATCCACCTCTCCGACCGATGTCCAGTTTGTGAGGTCTTCGGGTCGCGGCTCGTGTCGTGGTTCGCTCCGCGGCTCAGGCGCGCTTTCGCGGCCTACGAGCTGCAGATTCGGTGACAGTCCCATCTTTCGGTGCGCGCGCAGCGCTACCAACTGGGCGAGCTTTTCCATCTCCTGATCCAGGTTCATCCCGTCTCGTTGCCTCCATCCGTTCCCGTTGAGCCATCGCTGTGAGCAAGGCCTGGGCGAACACTTCAGGATCGCGCTCGATAACCAGGTCCTGATCATGGGCGAGCCGGAGGGCCCGCTTCGCCAGCAAGATGGCGGCACGGATGATCTCGGCATCAAGTCTCGCGGCGTGAGACATCATCGCAGGATCGTCCAAGGCGGCAACGAGGTAACCAGTAGGCATGCCCGCCGCGCTTTCGAGTTCTGCAGCCTTCTTCTCACCGAACGATTTCTGGCCGGTTTGGAGGTTGCTCACCTCAGTGGGATTCAGCTGGACACCGCGGGCCGCGGCGGCGGCGACGAAGTCTTTCCGACTGCCGGCATGCTGGTCGCGGATCCAGGCTTTGAGCCGGGCGCGGCGAGCTGCAACGAGAGGGGTGTCGGATGCGGACATCGCGGAATGGTCGCCCGCGCGCATGCCGGTTACCAAAAGGTATTGACTGTCAGTTACCAAAAGGTATCCTCCTCGCATGGATACCCTCCGCAACTTCCTCGCCACCATGCCCCCGGACGGCCAAGCCGCCTACGCGCAGCGTGCAGGCACCACGATCGGCTACCTCCGCAAAGCCCTGAGCAAGGGGCAGCGGTTCGACGGTGCGCTCGCGCGCCGCCTGGATGAGCAAAGCGACGGCGCCGTATCGCGCCACGAACTGCGTCCCGACATCTTCGGCGAGATCAGCGACGACCCGGATGCCAACCGCATCGGGCCGCCCGTGGAGGTGGCCTGATGCGGGCCGCATCAGAACTGGCCCTGCAGCCATTCCGCGAAGCGGGGCATTGCTTGCAGCCCGGCGTCCAGCGCGCGCTCCGTGAGCTGGCCCAGCGCGACCGCTGGCGTCGCCTTCAGCTGGTCGATCAGGCGGGTCTTCACTGTGTCCGGCTCGTCAGATTCGCGCACCCGGGCGATCAGCAGATCCCGCACGGTGTCGGAGTGCAGCTTGACGGTGACGGTGCCGAGGATCGCGCCGAGTCCACCGTCGTCAGCGAGGAAGTCGATTCCTTTCGCGCTGATCTTCGGGTGAGCGACGCGGGGAATGCCGTCAAAAACGCGCACTTCACAATCGACCAAACGGTGCTCGGCCAAGTAGCAAAGGTTCACCGCAGCTGTGCGGTCATCGGTGAAGTCGCGAAATGCCATAGGCGACAAAGGCGCCGGATAGCTCGCTTGCAGGCGCTCCAGCAGCGCGCGCTGCACGTCTCGGTTCAAAAGCTCGGCCATCTATTTCTCTCCCCTTTTTGCGGCCGCGTGCCGGCCGACGCCCTGCAGCGCCTGGCAGACCTGGGGCTCGGCTCCGGCCATCAGCACCGCCACCACGTCGCCGGCGCCCCGGCGTGCGCTATGAGTCCGATCGTGGAGTCTTTCCGGCGGCTAGCCAAACTCGTCGGAGGTAGTGTTCCGAAAACCTCGTCACTGCGCGATGCACAGCCTGGCTGCCCTCGATGCTCGCATTCTGATCGAAGCCCTCGCCCATCAGCTGATGCGTCTGTGTGCTCAGCATGTGCTCGAAGAGATCGGCGACCAGCTCCGGCATCGGGTGCGTCGCGATGAGTGTGTCGAGAAGCACATCCACGACGAACGCCCGTCCGCTCAGCTCGAGCAATGTCGCTGTGAGTCGTTCCACCCGGTCTTCCATGTCCATGCCGGTCTCCGGTGCAGGTGAGGTTGGGTCGCACCTCCGAGCCTACACCGGGCCGGCACCCGATCATCGGCAGCCAGAGCAGAGCGACAACGTCGCCGGCGCCCCCGCGCGCGCTGTAGCGCCGCAGGGCGGTGAGGGTCAGTCCTTCGATCTCGGGCAAAGCGTCCATGGCGCCCACGATCACGCATCCGAGGCATCATGCCAATGACGCACGAACGTCAGTACCGCGAGCCACGCGCCGCGGCGATCTTCCGCTACACGACCGACGCGGTCCGCAACAGTCGGCACACCGACGCCTCGTTCGCGAGCGCTGTGGCCGAGACATACATGGCCCAGGTCGCGCCCGAGGAGCGGACCACCCAGTTCCACGTGGGGACTGACGCCGACAGCATCGCCAAGGCGGAAAAAGCCAACGCGAAGCTGATCGAGCGGTTCCGCAACGGGACAGTCAAGTTGCCCGCCGACCTCGAAGAGGCGTGGGTGGAGTCTCTCCCGGAACCCTGGCGGCTGGACTGCGCGCGCGCGCTGGCGCGCCGCTACGGGTTCATCGGCGCCCGTGCCCCGGACACAGGGATTGCCGGCCAGCTTCTGTGCACGGCCCGCGTCGCGATCGAGTTCGGCCAGGCGCTGCAGGCGATCGCCGAGATCAACTCGGACGGCGTGGTCGATGCGCAGGACCTCCCGCGAATCCGACGCGCACTGGCTGAGTACCGTGCCCTGGGCGCTGAGGTGGTCACCCAAAAGGCGACGCTGCAGGCCGAGCTCGACCGACTTGAGGCCGAGATCCGGCGGGGCCCGCTTGGAGTCGTCGCATGAGGCTGCACGCGGACAAGGCCAGTGCATCCCGCGAGCTGCTTGAGGTGGCGCGCTGGCTCTACGACGTGGTGCCGGAGCACGCCCGCCCGGAACTGTGCGCGCGCGTGCCAGCGTGCCGTGTCATCGACACGGTCCGTCAACTGCGCACGCCGGTCAGCCCGGCCCACCTAGTCGCGCGGCTGGATTGCAGCCGAGCAACGGCTTTCCGCCTCGTTGCGCTCCTTGAGGAACTCGGCGAGAGCGTGCGCCGTTTCGCGCCGGCAGCGCGCCGCGGGAGGTCTTCATGAGCATCGCTGCAACGAAATGGGCGCTCCAGCAGCAGGTCGGCGATCCGGGCACAAAGCTCGTGCTCGTCGCCATGGCGCAGCTGCTTAACAAGGAGAACCGCTGCTATCCCGGCGCTGCATACCTGGCCCAGGTCACTGAGCAGAGCGTCGGCAAGGTCCACAACGATCTCACGGCGCTGACCGAGCTCAAGTTGCTCGGCGACACCGGGCTGCGCGCGGGGCCGCGCCGGCGCGGGATCGTATGGCAACTGGCGGTGGCCGGCCCTGTCACCCATTACGAGCTTCGGCTATGAGCACGATCGTGATGTCGGCCTGCTGGCCGCTGCAGGGCATGAGCGTTGCCCAGAAGATGGTGCTGATCTCGCTCGCGGACCAAGCGAACGACGACGGTGTCTGCTGGCCTGGAATCAAGTCGATCGGCAAGCGCGCCGCGCTGTCCGAGCGCGCCGTGCAGGAAGCGCTGGTGTGGCTCGAGGCGGTCGGTCTGATCACCAAGCGGTATCGGGCCAACGCCAGCACCAGCTACACCGTCACCCCGGACGCGTTCGACATTTCGAAGGCGCCCGCGCCGCGCGCCCGCAGGAGTGCAGGTGCCAAGGCCAGCAAGGCGACCGGTGCAGATGGCGCACCCCCCGCAGATGGCGCACCCGGTGCAGATGACGCACCACCCCCCGCAGATGGCGCACCGGGTGGTGCAGATGGCGCACCTCCAGGGGTGCAGATGGCGCACCCAAACCGTCAGATAACCATCACTGAACCGTCAGGAGAACCGTCATTTGCGACGGGCCTGCCGGCCGCCGCGGCGCCGACGGAAGACGAGATTCAGGCAGCGTGCCGCGCCACCTGGGCCAGCTACGCCTCGGCGTACCAGCGGCGCTACGGCGCAGCGCCAGTCCGTAACGCCAAGGTCAACCGGCACGTCCGCGACCTGGTCAAGCGGCTGGGCCGGCATGAGGCCGCGCCGGTTGCCGCATGGTTCCTGGCGCACGTCACCGAGCGGCAGGTGGTGCAGGGCATGCACGACCTCGGCCTGCTGCTGGCGCGCGCTGAGGGCTACCGGACCCTATGGGCGACCGGCCGGACCATGACCGAGACCCAGGCGCGCCAGGCCGACCGGACCCAGTCCAACGCCAGCGCAGCCGACCAGGCGGTCGAGATTCTGATGGCCAGGAGGTCGGCACATGCAGGCTGACGAGATGCGCCGCGCGGTCCAGGCGCTGGTCGTGACGGCGGAAGTCATCGGCGATGAAATGCGGCCGCACGTCGCGGCGTTGATGGTCGAGGATCTGTCGGTTTACCCGCTGCCGGTGGTCGAGCGCGCGCTGGCCGCATGCCGTCGCGAGCTCAAGGGCCGGCTTTCGCTGGCGGCGATCCTCGAGCGCATCGAGGACGGTCACCCGGCGCCGAACGAGGCGTGGGCCCTGGCCCTGCGAGCGGCCGACGAGCGCAAGACCGTGGTCTGGACGACCGAGATCAGCAGCGCCTGGGCGGCTTGCCGGCCGCTGGTCGACGCCGGCGACCGGATAGCCGCGCGGATGGCATTCCTCGAGGTCTACACCCGGCTGCTCAAGGATGCGCGCGCGGCCCGGCGGATGGGCGTCTGCGCCGTCTCCCTGGGCCACGACCCCGCTGACCGCACTGCAGTGCTGCAGCAAGCCGTCGAACGTGGGCAACTGGCGCACGAGCAGGTCGCCGAGCATCTGCAACTCGCGGCGCCGGCGCCAGCGTTCGACGCCGTCGCGTTGCTGGCCGGTCGCGTGGAGCCATCCCCCAACGCGACAGACCGAGCGCGCGCGCACCTCGAGCGACTGCGCGCCGAGCTTTTCCCGACGGGAGCGCATGCATGAGCTACCTGTTCGAGGGGCGCGAGTTCCGCACGCTGCAGGACATCGGCGAGGCCTTTCCTGCCTACCGAAGCCGAGGCTGCACCGAACTCATTCGCGACGGGGCCACGACGATCGCGGCGCTGGAACGGCGCATTGCGGAACGCGACGATGCCGCGCGCCGTAGTGTCCGCGCCCACGCGCGCCGCCTGGGCTGCGCGACCTATTCGGCCGCCCGTAAGTTCCGGAGCGCACCATGAGCGACGATCTGCGCGAGTACCGGCGCGAGCTGGCGCTGTACTGCATCACCCGGGAGACCAGGCCGGTCAGCGCGGCCGACCTGGCTGAGACGATGGGCACCCTGGCGATGCGCGAGGGCCACCCCAAGGCGTGCTTCGCGCGTCTCGACGGCGTCGAGGTCGCCGGCATCCTGCGCGCGCTGCGTAACACCGGCCACGTCCGCAGCGCGGGCGCGGTGCACTCGTCGGCTCAGGGGCGGGAGGTGCCGGTGTGGCTCAAGGCCGACGGCCAAGAGCGATCCCCGATGCCGCTGCCGCCCGATGACGAGCCGGCGGCATCGCGGGCACCATCGCCGGCGGCCGGGGCGCTCGACGACCGCACCGAGGCGATGCTGGCGGTCGGTGACATGACGGCCGCGTTCTACGCCCAGCAGCGCGCCGAGCGTGAGGCCTTTGAGCGGGAGCAACTGCGCAAGCACATGGAGTTCACCGCGCGCGCCCGCGACACGCTGGTGCGGGCCGGCGTTGAGGTGCCCACCGCATGAGCAAGGCGCCCCGATCCCTCCGGTACTCGAGCACCGCCACGATGCCCGCCGGCATGCGCGCGCTGCACGATCGTCAGCATGGCTACCGACCGGCCGTGCCGGCGGCGGCCACGCGCGAGCCGAGGAACAAGTACGGCGCCGTGCCCACCGTGGTCGACGGGATCCGGTTCGATAGCAAGCGCGAGGCGACCTACTACCAGCGGCTCAAGCTGCGCGTGCAGTCCGGCGAGGTCATCTACTTCCTGCGCCAGACGCCGGTGCATCTGCCGGGCGGCACCAAGTTGGTTGTGGACTTCGTGGAGTTCCTGGCCGATGGCCGCGTGCGCTATGTCGACGTCAAGGGGCGCGAGACGCCCGTGTTCCGGCTCAAGCGGCGCGAGGTCGAGCACCACTACCCGATCAGGATCGAGCTCGAATGATCCGGGAGCTCTTCGAGCCGATGTCGCCGGCCGACGCCAAGCGCGCCCGGGAGCTGCAGGATCGGTACCCGGTCGAGCTGCGTCCGAACCCTGGCTACGAGTACCAGCCGCCCTACGAGACTGTCGTCGATGGCGTGCTGTGCGTCTCGATCGACGCCGGTGCGGCGTCGCTGGGCGTGCCGCTCAATAAGGCGAGGGGAGGGCGCGGCCGTGGCTGACGTGCACACATCCATGCCGCGCCGCGTGCTCGAGGCCATCCGTCGGTGCCAGCCGATCAGGGTGTCTGCGGTGGTGCGCTTCCTCGCGCAGGGCGACTTGAGCGCCGCGCGCGAGGTGCGCCGCGCGCTGCGCAAGCTGCTCGACGACCAGCGCGTTGAGGTCGTCCCTGGTTCCGGTCCTCGGGAGCGCCGCGTCCTGCGTGTGGCACCGCCCCATGCGACGCCAGTCGCGCCGCCGGCAGCCCCCGTCGCGAGCGCCAACAGAGTCGTCCCGCGGCAAATCGAGGTCGGGCCGTACCGGCCGCCCATGCCGCGCGACATCCCGCGCAATCGCATCCCGCCGCCGGCTCTGCACCCCGCATGGCCGGCCATCCACACCACCGCGGTCCTCGGACCGCGCCTCACCTGCTCAGGGGCACACCATGGCTGACGGAAGCCGCCAGATCGAATTCAACATCCCGCGCACCATGGCGGTCTCCGCGCTCCGGAATGGCGAGATCGTGGTGGACCTGTTCGCCGGCGGCGGCGGCGCCAGCACCGCGCTGGAGCAGGCGCTCGGCCGACCGGTCGACATCGCGATCAACCACAACCCGTGGGCGGTCAGCCTGCACGCCGCGAATCACCCGATGACCCGCCACATGTGCGAGGACGTTTGGGAAGCGGACCCGCGCCGCGAGACGGCAGGCCGGCCGGTCGGCTGGTTGCATGCCTCTCCGGATTGCACGCATTTCAGCCAGGCCAAGGGTGGCCAGCCGCGGAACGGCAAGGTGCGCGCCTTGTCCTGGGTTGTGCCGAAGTGGGCGGGTACCGTTCGGCCGCGCATCATCAGCCTGGAAAACGTGCACCAGATCCAGAAGTGGGGCCCGCTGGTCGCCAAGCGCTGCAGCGAGACCGGTCGTGTCGTGACCCTGGACCTCGTCCCGGAGGTCGATCCCGTCACCGGCGGCACGCGCATGGTCAACCGTGTGGCCGACCGCGGCGAGCGGGTACCGGTGCAGAATCAGTACCTGATCCCGGACAAGCGGCGCGAGGGACGGACCTGGCGCCGTTTTTGCAGGGTCATGCGTGGTCTCGGCTACGTGGGCGAGGCGAAGCGCTTGCGGGCGTGCGATTACGGTGCCGGCACGAGCCGCGAGCGGCAGGACGAGGTCGAGCTGTACGCCGCTCTGCGGCTCGCCGCGGCGGACTACCGCGACGCCGACGGTAACCGGGGGAATGGCTACTGGGGCGGCGCCGCCGTCGTTACGGGCCTGCTGCATGGGCTGGGAATCAACGAGAAACGGGGCTATTACCTGCTTATGAAGTGGACCTCAAAGGGGTGGATCGACTACGGAAAGTGGGCGTGGGGCGGCTGGTTCACGGACGAGGCGCCACAGGAGCTATCCCGATGACGTCGCCAGCGATGCAGCGCGTGCTGGCACCGCACACGGACGAGCGCGATCCGCTCGAGCTGGTGGCCCGCATGCTGGTCCCGGGCGGCTACCGCGTGCCGGTGGAGGGGCGGAGCTCACGGCCGACCCTTCAGCCCGGCGACGTTGCCGCCGCGGTGGCGCTGATGCGCGACCCGCTGCAACGCGAGGCCGCGATCGCCGTGGCGACTCGAGCGGAGCGGGGCGACCTGTTCCGGGTCATGGCCCGTGCGTACCGTGCTGTCGTGCGAGAGGTACTAATGCAGCGCCCAGCGCCGCTGGACCTGCAGGCGCCGGCCGACCGCTGGCGCCTGCGCCTGGTGACCTATGACGCCGTGCAGGACCTGGTCTGGCCGGAGCGGCGCGGCTCCTTCACCGCGCAGGCGCGCCAGGCGAAGATGCGGCGCACGAGCTACGTCGAGGTCTACCGGTGCGCCACGCACGTGCTGCAGCAGGCGCTGGATGGTGCACGCCGGGACTTCCGACGTCGGCTGTTCGATCAGGCTGGGTTTCCCGACGAACGGTAGCTCGTTGTATTGACAGCGTAGCGCAGTCATGGGATAGTATCTCCACGGTCAGGCAATGACCGCCGGGCGCACCGCCGAATCAGGTGCCAATCGCCAAGGAGATCCACCATGAGCAAGATCAACCCGGAGTGGGTCCGCTACAACAACCTCTTCAACGAGGGTTACGCGGACAGCTACAACCCGCACCCCAAGCACATCGCCGTCGCCCCGGCAGCCGTCGCCCTCGGCGCGACCGCCCCCGCAGGCAAGGTGTACCGCGACAGCCGCGGCATGCAGATCGACCCGGTTGCACTGATCGCCGAGGCCGAGGACCGCTTTCCCTTCATCACCGACGCGTTTGCCCGCAAGCTGGTCGAGCAGTCGATTGCCCACTACCGCAAGATGCTGGAGGCCTGAGCCATGACGACCAAGACGATCACGACCGCCGACGAAGCCGGCATCCGCGAGTGGCTCAACTGCACCACCGCATCGGTCGATGCAGGTGGCGATGTCTGGGTCGAGAGGCCGATGACTGGCCACTGGCTCAACGAGGACCGCAAGGCCGAGTACGTCGACTGGCGAGATGGACAGTGAGCCGCGCAGGCCGCAGCCGACTGACCGTGGAGGCGCCGGGCAACCCCGACATCTACATGCTGCCGTCAGGCGCGCCGTCGCGCTGGGAGGTCATCGGCACGGTCACTGACGCGGATGGCACGGGCGCGCTGATCCGCAACAAGTCGACCGGCGTCTACTGCCGGTACAACGCGGGCGCGATCCGCTCGTTGGTACAGCGCAAGGTCCAGGCGGCGATCGATGCTGCCGAATGACCTGATCGCCGGCCCATACCAGCCGCCTGCGTGTCACGTGGGCGATTGGCTTGACGACGAGATCGAGGGCCGCACCGAGGTCGGCGGTTGGACGGATGCGCCGCTCCCTTGGCCACGCAGGCGCAAGGCCGGTCGTCCGTCGCTGATCCTGACTGCGGAGCTGGCGCGCGCGGTGCGCACGGAGTCGGTGGCTGCGGTCTGCCACTGGTGGGGAGTGGGCGCGACCAAAGTCTGGCAGTGGCGCAAGGCACTCGGCGTCGACACGACCGATGGCAGTCAGCGCATCGCTCGGCGAGGCGTGCCGCCCGAGGGCGCCGCCAAGGGGCGTTCGCGCGCCGCAGAGCCTGGCGCGCGGGCAAGGATGGCGGATGCCAAGCGCGGCAACCCGGTGCCGCCACAGACGCGCGCCGGGCTCCTACGTGCCGCCAAGGCGCCCAAGCCGCCCGGGTGGGGCGAGCGCGCAAACCGATGGATGCAAGATGGCAAGCAACGAGACGATTGAGACCCCCATCTCCCGCTGGCGCGCCCGCATGGGGCTGTCGCAGCGCGCAGCGGCCGTCGCTCTGGGCTTAGCCCTCACGAGCTATCAGGACCAGGAGCGCGGAACGAACCGCGCAACCGGCCAACCAATCCGCACGCCCCGGGCGCTTCTGCTCGCGTGTGCGGCCGTGGAGCAAGACCTCTCCCCCATTCCTTAGGCTGCAAGCATAAAGGCGACTGAGGTGCAACTGAGGAAGGGAAAACCCACCTCAGTCGCGCCTCAGTTGCATGGGACCGATCTTGCCCGCCTAATTGCTATCGTGGCGGCGAGTTTCGATAACGCGCCGCCAGCAGCTCCAGCAGCTCCAGCAGCGTAGAGAAGCCGGCCAATCTCGCGTGGCTCATAACCACGAGGTCGCCCGTTCGAATCGGGCCGCTGCTACCACACACCCCACGATGAAGCCTGCCCCGGGCAACCGGGAATCCAGCGGCGGCACTCGGCCGTTCGGTAGAGCATAGAGGGCTAGGCCCGGCAGTTCACGCTGCCGGGCCTTTTTGTTTCCACGGATCGCGGCACCCCCACCGCGCGCTGCATCGGCCCCGTCGACGAGACGCTGCCGCAGCGCTCGCCGGCGTGCGCGCTGGCTGAGCAGGTCCAGCGCGCGGCAGTGGGCGAGGGTGGCGATCCACCACATTGGTACGCCCTGGCCAGCGGCCGGGCGTTTGCATTTGAGGCCCCAGGATGAGCATCGACCGCGCCCGCCAGATCAACGACAACGCGGTGACGCCAGCGCTTGCGCTGCTGTCCGTGCGGATGGATTCGCCGGCGGCGCGTGTGATGCTTCTCGCCATCTGCGGGCAGGAGGCCGACTTTCGGCACCGCAGGCAGATCCTCGCCGGCGGGGCGCCGGGCCCGGCCAAGAGCTTGTGGCAAGGCGAACGCGGCGGCGGGATGGTGCATGGCGTGCGGGGGCACGTCGCGACCCAGGCGTATGCGGCCGCCCTTTACCGGGCGCGCGGCGTGGAGCCGACGCTGGATGCGATCTGGAACGCGATCGAGGTCGACGACGTGCTCGCCGCCGGCCTGGCGCGCCTGCTGCTGTGGAGCGATCCGCGCGCGCTGCCAGCCGTGAGCGACGTGCAGGCGGCGTGGGAGCTGTACCTGCGCACGTGGCGCCCGGGCGCGTACACGGGCGGCACGCCGGCCGAGCGCAAGCGGTTGCGCGAGAAATGGGCGGGATACCACCGGACTGCGCGCGAGGCGCTCGGCGTGTGAACGACTCCGGCCTGCAACTGCTGAAAGCTGCGGTCGGCGGCGCAGCCGCGGTCGGCGCCATGCCCGCGGCGATGGAGGCCGCGCATCGCGCTGAGAGGATCATCGCGGGCGTGCCTGAGTCCGTGCTGCTGTGCGCGATCGTCGGGGTGCTCGTCGGCGTGCTGCTGCTGCCCGAGCGCGAAGCCGACCGCGTCACGCCGGATGCCAGCCTCAATGGCTCCGTCGCTCGCGCGCGCCAGATGGCGCTGCGCTTGATCGCGCTCGGCGTGCTGCTGCTGGCGTATGCGTTTGTGGCCGCGTGGGTCGTGTCCCTGCTGCCGTACCTGATGCCGTCGCTCGCAGGCGCCCCGCAGCTGCCGCTGGCCGGTATCTCAGGCGTCGTCGTGCGGCGTCTGCTGCCGTTCTACCTGCAGTTCGTGGAGCGCGGCACCAAGCCCGGAGCACCGAAGCCATGACCACCCTGGTGCGGCTGATCGCCGCCGTCTGGAACCTGATCGTCGGCGCGGCCGCCGACTTGGCCAACTGGCTGCGCAGGCCGGGGAGCAAGCTGAAGGCGGTGTGCGCGGTCCTGGCAGCGTTCGCGCTGTTCTCGGCAATCAACAGCTACACGCGCGGCGTGCGGATCGCCAGCCTGCAGCAGCGCATCGTCGTGATCCAAGGCGAGTGCGAGACGCGGGTCGGCGCGCTGCAGGGCGACATCGACGAGCGCGACGCACGACTGGCCGAGATCGCGACCGCGCTGCGCGAGGAGGCTGACAAGCTCGAGCTGCTGCGCGCCGAGTCGGCTGCGGCGCTGGGCCAGTTGGCCGACGAACTGGATGCGGCAGAGCGTGACGCTGCTGTCTGGCACCAGCGCTACGAGTCGCGGCCGGACACCTGCCAGGCCGCGCTCGAGCTGCTCGACTCCGCATGCCCCAGCCTGGGAGGCTACTGATGCGCGCGCTGCTCCCGATCCTGCTGCTGGTGCTGATCGCCGGTTGCCGCCGCGACGACGTGCGCGAGCCCGCGCCGGCGCCCGAGGTCATCCGCGTGCCGGTCGCGACTTACGTGCCGATCCCCGACGAGATGACGGCGGCGTGCCGGTGGACGCGCGAGGCTCCGCCCTCGGAGGTGTTCGACGTGGCCGAGGGCCGGCGCCGCTGCCTGGTGCGGTACGAGTCGCAGTTCCGGGCTATCAAGGGCGTGCAGGGCCGGCCCATGCCCCAGGAACAGGCACCGTGAGCAGCGACGCGCGCGTCTCTCTGACGCTTGGCCCGGGTCAGCGCATCGCCGGCCTGCGCGAGTTCAAGGCACCCGAGCCGGTTGGCCTGCTCGTGCTGGTGGATGGCTTCCAAGTGCAGGCGCACAGCAAGCCGAACTGGTGGCAGCGGTGGGCGATGCGTCTGGTGTTCGGCTGGAAGTGGAGCGATCTATGAGCCGGCTCGTGGTCGTGGACGGACATGGCATCACCGCGGTGCAGGAGCTGGTGCGGCGTGTGGCGCGGAGATTGGCGCAGAACGTCGTTCAGGCGATGCTCGAGGAGACCCTCTCTGAGACATGCCGACAGGTTCCGCCTGCGTGGGCGAAGAAGCCCAGCACGTATCGATCGTACCGGCGCGCGATCAGGACCCGGGCAAGGGCACGGACGCAAGACATAGACGCCGACGCGATGCCGGACTGGGCGGGGACGCGCTGATGGGCTGGTCGGTCGGCTACGACAGCAACTGGAACCGGGACATCGGCTACGGCGTTCCCGCCTACTGCGATCACCCAGGCTGCGGTGAGGTGATCGACCGCGGCCTCAGCTACGTGTGCGGAGGCGCGCCCTACGGCGGTGAACACGGATGCGGCCTGTTCTTCTGCAGCGCGCATCGGCGCATGGCTGGCGACGCTCGGAATGGCGTACAGCTCTGCACACGCTGCCGTTACGGCAAGCCGAGCACCCACGCAGCCACCGCGGATCACCCGCGCTGGATGCGGCACAAGCTGGATGACGCCAGCTGGAAGGCGTGGCGTGCGGAGAACCCTCAGCTCGTAGAGGCGATCCGCGATCAGCTTCGAGCGACAGCCCGAGAGCTGGTGCAGTAAACACGCCCGGGCGCTCGGTCACGTGCCGGATCTACGTCGCCTGGTGGCTGCGCTGGTACATCGCCAGCGTGGTGCTGATGTCGGCCCTGACCGGCCTACCGGCAGACATGGACGAGGTGGGCTACTGGGCGGGCCGGGCGCTGCGGGTGCGCGTGGTCCGGCGATGACGGTATCTGTCCGACGCCGGCTCAGATGTTAGATCGATCCTTCACGAGCGTGAATGACCCCGCGTGAAACTGAACATAATGTTAAATTCTATCTTCACGTCAATGAGCCGGGGTCCCTGCGGCCGTGCGGCTCCTACCGCGGGGGATTCGGACCCCGGTTTTCGACAGATTTCCGGGCCTTCATGGCCTCACCAGCAGTTGCCGGTTGAGGCTTCAAATCAAGGAATCGCGAGGGTGTGATGGGTGAGGTGCGCGAGTTCCGGCCGGGCTGGTCGATCTCGCGCCTCGCTGAGGAATTCGGAATGGACCGGAAGACGGTCTCCAACCGAATCCGCGAGGCCGGCGTACCGCCGATGGGCAAGCGCAGCGGCTACGACGTGTACCGGCTGGCGGATGTTGCCGCCGCGGTGCTCGGCTTCGCCGAGCCAGGGGCAGGGGGCGAGGGCGGCGTCATCGACCCCCGCGACCTGCCGCCCAAGGACCGCAAGGACTACTACCAGTCCGAGAACGAGCGGCTGAAGGTCGAGGTGACCATGGGCACGCTGGTGCCCGCTGCGGAAGTCGAGGCCGACATGGCGGACCTGGTCAAGCAGATCGTGCACTTCCTGGACACTCTGCCCGACGTGCTCGAGCGAAAGCTGGCGTTGAAGCCGGAGCAGGTGGTGAAGGTGCAGGAGCGCTGCGACGCCGTCCGGCAGCAGCTGTACGAAAATGTGATGGCGGCGGATAGCGATGGCGACGCACGCGACAGCGCGTAGCATCCGGAATGACGTGTGCCAGATGCTCCGGCCGCCGCGCCGGATCCAGGTGGCCGACGGTGCTCGGGCGCTACGTGTCAACGCCGGCACCGGTTCCGGCGAGCCATGGGACGCGGCCACCACGCCGTACATGGTCAAGCCGCTCAACGCGACGAAGAGTCGCGTGCACGAGGCGGTCGTGTTCATGGGGCCGGCGCGATCGGGCAAGACGCTCGCATTGATCGAGGGCCGTTTGGCCTACACGATAACGTGCGACCCATCGGACGTGATGGTGATCCAGTCGACGCAGGATGCCGCGGCCGACTTCAGCAAGACCCGGATCACACGTGCGCTACGCGGCAGTCCGGAGCTGTTGAAGCAGCTGAGCCCGCGTGCACACGACGACAACGTGCTGATGAAGTTCTTCAGGTCAGGCATGTCGCTGCGACTGGGCCATCCATCGATATCGGTGCTATCCGGCAAGGACCTCAAGACGGTCCTGATGACCGATGTCGACAACTTCACCGGCGACCTAGGAATCGATGAGGCCTTCGGTCTGGCGCTGAAGCGGACGCAGACTTTCATGAGCGGCGGCATGGTCGTCGCCGAGTCCAGTCCGGAGGCCGACTACGAAGATGGCCAATGGCGGGTCAATCCGGATAGGCCGCATGAAGCGCCCCCCGCCACTGGTATCGCCGCGCTCTACAACCGCGGCGATCGGCACCGTTGGTACTGGCCGTGCATGGAGTGCGGCGAATACTTCCAGGCCGCGCCCGGCTACGACCTGTTCCGCTTGCCGCCCGAGCATGAGCTGCTGGAGCGCGTCCAGGTCGACGACATGCTGTCGATGTCGCGGCGCCTGTCGATCGTCTATTGCCCGCACTGCCACGTCGGGTTGGAGGATCGCTGGAAGGACGCGATGAACCAGCGCGGGGACTGGGTCGGCGAGGGACAGGTAATCCACCCCGACGGCTCGATCGATGGCGACACCATCGAGTCGCGCACGCGCAGCTATTACCTCGGCGGCGTGGCGGCCGCGTTTCAGTCGTGGGAATCGCTGGTCGAGCGATACCTGCAGGCGCTGAAGGTCTACGCCAAGACCGGCGAGGAAAAGCCGCTGAAGACGACGTACAACGTCGACGCGGCATTGAACTACGTGCCGATGGCGGCGCGGTCGGAGAGCAACCCGACGGCGATGCAGGATCGCGCGGAGACGTGGACGAACGGTGCAGTCCCGGCCGGCGTCCACTTCCTGACCGCGACGGTCGACGGCCAGAAAAACCGGTTCGTCGTCCAGGTCATGGGGTGGGGGCCGGGCGAGAGTGGCAACCTCGAGCGCTGGATCGTGGATCGATACTCGCTGCGGACTTCGGAGCGCCCCGACGGCGCTGGCGGCTTCCTCGGACTGGAACCGGCCAAGTACCTCGAAGACTGGGAGCGCCTGGTCGACAAGGTCATCCAGCGCCGCTACCCGTTGGACGATGCCAGCGGCCGCACCATGCCGGTCCGTGCGGTCGGCATCGACTGGGGCGGCACGAAGGGCCACGCACCGCGCGCGTTGGAGTTCTGGCGATCGTTGAAAGCGCGCGGCCTGCATTGGCGCGTGCGGCTGGTGAAGGGCGGCGGGAACCGGGACTACCTCTGGAAGGAGAACACCCCGGATTCCAGCAAGCGAAAGGACCGCAAGACCGGCAGCCGCGGCGACGTGCCGCAGCTGCTGATCAACGTGGACCGCATGAAGGACCTGGTGGCGGCAAACGTCGCGCGCACCGAGCCGGGCCCGGGCTTCTACCACTTCGCCGACTGGCTGCCGACGGTCTTCTACGAAGAACTGAACGCGGAAACGCGCACCTCGAAGGGCTGGGAGAACCTCGGCAAGCGCCGAAACGAAGAGTTCGACCTCGCCGTCTACAACGAGACGCTGGCGCAGTGGATTAAGGCGCCGGCGATCAACTGGTCGAACCCGCCCGCTTGGGCGGCCGGCTGGGACACGAACCCCGACGTGGTGA
This sequence comes from Luteimonas sp. TWI662, assembly GCF_039673825.1. NCBI lineage: Bacteria > Pseudomonadati > Pseudomonadota > Gammaproteobacteria > Lysobacterales > Lysobacteraceae > Luteimonas > Luteimonas sp. TWI662. Next base: position 93,403 of record NZ_JBDJMI010000010.1, read on the forward strand.
AGGGCGACGAGCCGCCCCCACCGCCACCCACTCCCCCGCGCACGCGCCGACCGCGCGTGGTGCAGAGCAAGTACCTGAGGCGATGACATGGCATACACCCGCACGGACCTCGAGCAGCTGGAGGCCGCGATTAAGAGCGGCACGCTGTCGGTCCAGTACGCGGATCGCCGCGTCCAGTATCAGAGCCTCGGCGAGCTGCGCGCCGCGCGCCGCGAGATCCTCGCCGAGGTCGAGCGTGCCGAGCGGCCCCGCCGCACGCGGCGGGTCATCCGCATGACGCAGACCGGTCAGGGGTACTTCTGATGTCCGGCTACACCGCACCTAACGAGACGACACACGGGGGCGGCTACAAGGCGGGCGGGAGCGGCCGGCGGTTGCAGATGATGCGGGCGGCCAGCCTCGGCCCTAACGTCGTCACGCTCTACAGCTTGGGCGAGATCGTCGCGCGAGCACGCAATGCTGCCCGCAACGATCCGTGGGCCGGCGCCGCGGCCGACAAGAGCGTCGCCAACGGCATCGGCACCGGCATCCAGGCCAAGCCACTGTGGGGTACAAAGGACTGGCAGGCGCGCGAACGCAGGCTGTGGAAGCGCTTCAGTAAGCACTGCGACGCCGACGGCGTGCTCAACTTCGACGGAATCCAGGCCCTGATCTGGCGCGAGTGCGAGGAGGCCGGCGAGTGCTTTGTGCGCCTGCGAAACCGCCGCCTCAGCGACGGCCTGCCGGTGCCGCTGCAACTGCAGGTGATCGAGGCCGAGCAGTGCCCGCCGCACTTCTACGGCACGGCCAGCAACGGCAACCAGATTCGGGCCGGTATCGAGTTCGATCTGATCGGCCGCCGCGTCGCCTACTGGATGTACCCGCGCCACCCTGGCGACTATCACGCCGGCACCGACATCGACGCCACCACACTCCGGCGCGTGCCGGCAGATGAGGTGATCCACGTCTACGAGCCATTGCGCGCCGGGCAACTACGCGGCATTCCGCGCTCGGCGTCGGTGCTGGTGCGCATGTTCAACCTTGACACGATGGACGATGCCGTCCTCGAGCGGCAGAAGATCGGCAATCTGCTGGTTGGCATCTTCGAAGATGCTGACAACAGCAATGAACCGCGAGACCCGCTCGCGGACCAGTTCACCGGCGACGGCACAGCCCCTGGCGCGGTGAGGCCAGAGGATGAGGGAGCGCTCGATGTCTCCATGGAGCCGGGTTCTACGATCGACCTCGGTGGCACAGGCCGCAAGTTCAATCAAACGAAGCCGCCGGACGCCGGAAGCAACTACCCCGACTACCTGCGAACCGGCCTGCTGGCCATCGCCGCGCGCTGGGGCGTTCCGTACGAGGTGCTCACCGGCGACCTGCGCAACGTCAGCGACCGCGCGCTGCGCCTGATCCTCAACGAGTTCCGCCGCTTCATCGAAATGCGGCAGTGGCTCATGCTGATCCCGCGTTGCCTGCAGCCGATCCGCGAGGCGTACCTGGACCGCGCGGTGCTGGCCGGTGCTTTGGCAGTGCCGGGCTATGACGAGCTGCGCGAAGATGTGGCCGAAACCCTCTGGGTGCCGCAGGGCTGGCCGTACAGCCACCCGGTGCAGGATGTCGACGCGGACATCAAGGCGATCCGCGGTGGGCTCGACTCGCGCAGCGCGACGATCCTCCGGAAGGGCGAGGATCCGGAGGAGGTCGCCGAGCAGCAGCAACTGGACAACGCCGACGCCGATGCGCGCGGCCTGATTCTCGACACCGACCCGCGCCGCGTAGCGCGCACGGGCAGCGCCCAGTCCAAGCCCGCCGGCAGCACCGGCGGCGAGGACACCGAATCCGATACCGGAGCCACCCCATGAAAAACTCGCCCGGCGTGCTCGCACGCCTGTTCGGCCGCGCCAAGCCTGCGCCGGTCGTCTCGTCGCTGGCCACGGCCGTGCTCAACCGGCCACTGCTGGCAGACCGTGCCATGGCCGAGCAACTGGTCAACGCCTACCTCAGCGGGGAGGTGACCAGCCTCGACACCCAGCTCAGCACCGAGCGCGTGCCAGGCGCCGCGCCTGCGCCGGAGGCAGATACCGCCGGGATGATCGGCGTGATCAACATCAGCGGTGGATTGGTCAACCGCCCGATGCCGGGGCCGAGCGGCGGCGGGCCGGTGAGCTACACCGCGCTGCGCGACGCGTTCGACGAGCTGCTTCACGACGACGGCATCAGCGCGATCGTGCTGCGCATCGAGTCGCCTGGCGGTATGGCATCCGGCCTGTTCGACCTGACCGACCACATCTACGCCAGCCGTGGCCAGAAGCCGATTCACGCGCTTGTGGACGACTACGCCTACAGCGCTGCCTATGGCCTGGCGGCCGCCTGCGACGAGATCTGGGTCAGCCGCACCGGTGGCGCCGGATCTGTGGGCGTGTGCGCCTTCCACTACGACTGGAGCGGCAACGATGCCCAGATCGGGCTCAAGGTGACGCCGATCTACGCAGGCGACCGCAAGATTGACTTCAACCCGCACTTCCCGCTGTCCGAGGAAGCCCACGCGCGCGCCCTGGAAAGCGTGGACGCGACCTACGGCTTGTTCGTCAAGTCGGTGGCCAAGTACCGCGGCATCGACGAGGCGATCGTGCGTAGCACGCAGGCGGACGTCTACTACGGCGACCGCGCCGTGGCAGCTGGCCTCGCCACGCGCCTGGGCACGTGGGACGACCTCGTTTCCCATCTGGGTGCGCCAGGAGTCGATGCGCCCGGGCAGGCGGGTGACGACGATGGTGGGGCTGACAGCGAACTGGGCGCCACGCCGATGGCCGTTGGTGCGGAATCCGAGAGCGACGTGGAGGAAGTAGCCGACGCCGCCGACGCGCCGCTCGACCCCAGCAACACGGACGTCGACGCCCCCGTGCCCGACGAGGCCGCAAAGCTGGCGGCCACCGGCGCGATCGCCAGGGCGGTCACCGCCGCCGGCCTGGCGCCCGACCTCGCCGTCGCTCTGCTGGAGCACGTCCAGGACGTGGCCCACGTCGCGCGTGAGGTCGAGCGGGCGCACGGCATCGCCGACCTGTGCCGTGCCGCCAACCTGCGCAGCTTGGCGGCCGACCTCATCAAATCCGGCGCCTCGCTCGAGCAAGCGCGCGCACAACTGGACGGAGCCACCGCCAGCGTGGGCGACGAGCTGGTGACCGCGCAGCCGACCCAGAGTACCGCCGTGATCGCTGCCGCGGCAAAGCAAGCCGAGTCTCTCGACCCCAACCGCGTCTACGCACGCCGCAACAATCCCCGAGGAGCAAAGAAATGATCACTGCCACCGGCAACACTGCCGAATTCCTCCTGAGCGAGGCCCACGGCGAGCGTTCGCGCGCGCTGTTCACCCTGGCCGCCGGCCAGGGGTACCTGCGTCCCGGCACGTTTCTGACGGCCGCCGGCGTGGTCGCCACCACCAACACCGATGTCGCCGGCCTGCTGTATGGCGGTGTGGACACGGGCAGCGATACCTCGGCGCCAGCGGTCAAGGCGACCGTGATCGACCGCGATGCCGAGGTGCACGGCGAGCTGCTGCAGTGGGCCGAGACCGACACCGACGCCATGAAGACCGCGTTCGCGGCATCGCTCGGTGATATCGGTATCCGCGTCCGCTGGACCCAGCGCCCTGCTGGCCTGGAGACCGACCAGGTCGAGGTCGAGGACGAACCCCCGTCCGGGGGTGGCGGCGGCTAAACCCGCTGCGCCCGCGCGCCACCGCTCCATCCACCCCCAAGCCCCGCGAAAGCGGGGCTTTTGCTTTTCAGAGGACGCAGAACCATGGATCTCCAGCAGTTGGTCGATTCCGCCGCGCTCAGCACGCAGTCGCTGACCGCCACCATCAACAACCTTCCCGACACTCCTAGCCGCATCGGTGAAATGGGTCTGTTCACCGAGGACGGGGTCTCGACCACCTTCGTGCTGGTGGGCATCAAGGATTACAAGCTGTCGCTGGTGCCGTCCGTCCCACGCGGTGCACCGTCTCAGCCCAAGGCACTGCACGGCAGCAAGGCCAAGCCGTTCATGGTCCCGCACCTGCCTCAGCGTTCGACGGTGAAGGCAGACGAGGTTCAGAACGCCCGGGCGTTCTCGCTCGCTGCGCCGCCGGAATCGGGCGAGAGTCTGCAGCTCAACAGCGCCATCACCGCGGTCACGCAGAAGGTCACCGCGCTGCAGGCGGTGCACAAGCGGGACAACGACTACACCATCGAGTATCACCGCATGGGCGCCATCCGCGGCCAAGTGCTCGACGCCGACGGCTCGGTGCTGATCGATATCTACCGCGAGTTCGGCATCACGCAGAAGACCGCGTCGCTGGGCCTGAACACTGCCACCACGAACGTGCGCAACAAGGTGGTGGAGATCAAACGCCTGGTCGAGAAGGCGCTGGGTGGCGTGCCGCACCGCGGCATCCACGTGTTCTGCAGCCCGGAGTTCTTCGACAAGCTGACCGGCCACGACAAGGTCGAGAAGGCGTTCGACCGCTGGCAGGAGGGCGCAGCGCTGCGTGACGATCTGCGTCGCGGCTTCTCGTTCGGCGGCGTCACGTTCGAGGAAGTCAGCTCCGCCGTCGGCGAGGACCGGTATATCCCCGAGGGCGAGGCGATCGCGTTCCCCCTGGGCGTGCCCGACATGTTCATTACGCGCTTCGCGCCGGCGGACTACATCGAGACCGTCAACACGGTGGGCCTGCCGTACTACTCCAAGTCGGAGGTCCAGCCCTTCGGGAAAGGCATCGACATCGAATCGCAGTCGAACGTGCTCAACCTCAACACGCGCCCCGACGTCGTCATCAAGCTGACGTTCTGACTCGGATGGGGGCCGGCCGCGCGCCGGCCCCTACGAGGCCAACATGATCAAGACCGAAGTCGATCCCGGCGACGTGTTCGGACGGGCCTTTACAGAGCTCGAGCAGAAGAATTTGCTGTTCGCGACGGTGCAGGCGGTCAACGCGACCGCCTTCGCCACCCGCGAGCGGTGGGCGGAACTGATGCCGCGCGTCTTCGACCGGCCGACGGCGCTCACCCTGCGTGCGCCGCTCTACCGTAAGGCGACCAAGCAACGGCCCTACGCCGAGGTCTTCCTGCGAGACGAGGCGCACAAGGGCACGCCGCCGGCGAAGTACCTGCTGGCCCAAGTGGGCGGCGGCGGGCGGCGGATGAAGCGCTCCGAAGCCGCGCTGCGCGCTGCCGGCGTGCTGCCGGCCGGCATGTTCACCGTGCCTGGGCGCGGGGCGCAGCTGGACGCCTTCGGGAACGTCCCCGGCAAACAGATCACCGCGATCCTCTCGGCCGTTCGCGCCCAGAGCGATCAGTACCAGAACGCCACCGATGCAAGCCGCGGTCGGCGTCGGGCGAAGAAGAAGCGGCGCGGCGGGGAGTATTTCGCCCTGGGCCGGCAGCGCGGGAATCTCAGGCCCGGCGTGTACGAGCGCATCGATACCGGGTTCGGGAGCGGCGTGCGCAGCGTCCTGTTCTTCGTGACCTCGGTCACCTACCGGCCGCGGTACGACGTATTCGGCGCCGCACAGGCGATCTTCGACAAGCAACTGCCGTTTCACTTCACGCGGGAGCTGGACAAGGCGGTCGCGACCTCGAAATTCAGGGGCAAAGGATGAACCAGCGAGACTTCATGCGGGCTTTCGACGCAGCGGCCGGGCAAGCCTTTCAGGCCGCCGGCCTCGCCGACAGTGCCCTGTACTACGACACCGCCGACACGGCTGTGGGCCGCCCGTGCACCGTGCTTGTCGACCGGGATGTCCGCGATTTCGACGATAGCGAGCAGTTCGCACCGGTGCCGGCTGCCTACACGCTGATCTCGTTCGAGCTTCGAGATGTGTCGCCGGCAAAGGGCGCCATCGTCGAGTTGCTGCCCAGCGGTGAGCGGTTCCGCCTGCAGAAGCTGATCCGCGATGACGCGTCCCGCAGCCGATGGGTGGTGATCCATGCCAAGTGAGAGCCCGCGGTCGATCCTGCTGGCGTCGTTCGTCCAGTGCCTCCAGAGGATCCGGCGAGCCGACGGCTACCACACGGACGCCGGTGATTGGGTCACCACCGAGGCTGGCATGGTGCCCGACTCGCAGGGATTCGTCGTCGCACTGGTGATCGGCAAGCAGGAGCGCGCGACCGATCGGGCCGTCTCGAGGACGCATCGCCTGACCACGGTCGGCGTCATCCTCAAGCTGCACGCCGACATCGACGACGCGGTTGAGCAACAGGACCGCGTCCTCAGCGATCTGGACCGTGCGCTCGACCCGGCGCAGAAGTTCCGCTTCCCCCGCGGCTACCAATTCCCCGAGTTCCAGAGCATGGAGCCAGCGCCGGTGCAGCCCGGCACGGGGTGGACAGGCGTCGTCGTCGCCTACTCCAGCCACATCCCCATCCATCCCGCCGCCGGCTAACCCGGCGCGCCGTCCACCGAAGCCCCGCATCCGCGGGGCTTTTTCATTTCCAGCACGAGGAACACGCAATGTCCCACGCACCCGATTACAGCTACCTGGGCAGCGGCATCATCCTGGTCCGCGAGTGGGGCAGCACGCTCCCGCTCGTCGAGGTCGGTAACTGCTCCGCCTTCAGCGTCGCGCCGCAGACCAACCAGCTCACGCTGGCCGACCACACCCGTCCGGGCGGCGGCGTCCGCAACCGGGTCGACCGCATCAGCGACTGGCAGCTGAGCTATTCGTTCCACGACTTCAGCCCGGAGAACTTCGCGCGGGCGACGCGAGGCCTGGCCAGCACCATCGCGGCAGGAAGCGTCGCAAACGAGGAAGTCGCCGCGGCGCGCGGCGTGTACGTCCCGCTGTCGCGGATCGCCTCGTCCATCACCTCGGTCCAGCCGGTGGGCACCGGCCCGGCCTACGTCGCGGGCGAGGACTACATCTTCGATCGCGGGATGCTCTACATCCCGGACGACAGCGATATCCCCGCCAGCGTGAACGGCGCGCCGAACATCCGGGTCACGTACGCGCACGGCGCTCTCGGCCACGTGGAGGCCGCAGTGGTCGCGGCTCGCCAGTACGAGATGCAATTCCACGGTGAGAACGAAGCGCTCAGTGGTCGCAAGGTCAAGCTCGTCGCGCACCGCGTCAGCGGCGGCGTGATCCAGCAACTGGGCCTTCTGGGCGAGGAGTACGGCGTCGGTGAGGTGCAGGGCTCGATCCTGGCCGATCCGTCGAAGCGGATCTCGACGAATCACAGCGCCTACTTCTACTGGCAGCAGGAGCGCTGATCGCCATGGACGACAACGCTCTGGACGTGATTGAGCCGTCCGTCAGGACGGCGACCTACCGCGACGCGACGCTCGAACTGCGGCCACTGACCGTCGGCGCCACACCACGGATCGTCCGCCTGGCTCGACCGGTGATCAACTCCCTGATGGACCTCGAGGCTTTGCCGGACGACAACGAGGGCGCCTTGATCGATTTGGCGCTCGATCTGATCGACCAGCACGGCGAAGCCGTCTTCCAGGCGGTCGCGCTGGCGGTGGGGCGCGAGCCGGCATGGATCGAGGGTGGCGACATCGCCGAGTTCGTGGATCTGTGCCGCGCGCTCTACGAGGTCAACCGCGATTTTTTCGTCCGCCGCCTGGCGCCCCTGCTGCAGCAGAGGGCACGAGCCCAGGCAAAGCCGGCCGCCGGGCCGAATGGAACTGGGCCGACACCCTCCAGCTCCTCGCCGAGCGCGGCCACTCGCTGACCGAGATCCGCGGCTACACGTTCGGCCAACTCAGGGCCTTCTCCGAGGCTGCCGAGCGCGCCCGTCGCCGCGATCTCCGTGATCACGCCTTCAACCTGCGTGCCGCCGCGAACTGCGACGCGCAGGAGTGGAAGACGTACCTCCACCACCTGGATTCCTGACCCTTGAACACGCCCGCAAACCTCCGCGTGAGGATCTCGGCTGACCTGGCCGACATCAAGCAGGGATTGGGGTTGCTGCGCGGCGAGCTGGCCAAGGTCAAGAGCGACGCCGCGAAGACGCTGCCAGATACACGGCCTTTCGAGGCCGGCCTGGGGCGCATCAAGACCTTGATCGGTGGACTGTTCGCAGGGGTGACCGCCGGCGCGCTGTTCAAGGGCGTGATTCAGGAAACCGGGCAGGCCCAAGGCGAGCTTGCCCAGCTGCGCGCGGCCCTCAAATCGACCGGCGAGGCAGCTGGCCTGACCGAAGGTGCGCTGGTGGGCATGGCCGACAGGCTCGCCAGCGCCACGACGCACAGTACCGGCGAGATCATCGACGCGCAGACCCGTCTGCTCAGCTATAGCGGCATCGCGGCCAACGAGTTTCCGCGCGCTCTGCAGCTGGCGATCGACCAGTCGATCCGATTGGGCGAGAGCCTGACTCAGTCCGCCGAGACCGTGGGCAAGGCCCTGGAGTATCCAGCGGAGGGTGTCTCTGCACTGACGAAGCAGGGATTCCGCTTCACCGAGGAGCAAAAGAAGCTCCTGAAGGAGTTGGAGAAGACCGGCCGCCTGGCCGAGGCGCAAGCCATCGTGATGGGCGTCATGGAGGAGTCCTACCGCGGTGCGGCTGAGGCCGCCCGCAACACGCTGCCCGGCGCCCTGGCTGCACTTCGCAACGCCTTCGTTGAGCTTCTGGATGGCAACGGAGGCAGCGGAGCGCCCGCAGTAACGCGTGCGATCAATGGAGTGGTCGACGCACTACGCCGCCCTGAGACCAAAGAGGCATTTCTGGGGCTGGCCAACGACGTGCTGAGCTTGGTCGCGTCGTTCGCAAAGTGGCTTGCCCAGGACGGCATCACCTACATCCGCGCGATGGCTCAGGCCGTCGGCGTGCTGGTGCGCAGCCTCGGCGCCCTGACGGTTGCGGTGGCGACGCTCGCGGCCGGCGCCCTGGTGGCCTCCATCAGGTCGGCCACGGCGGGTATGGGGCTCCTCGCGGGGGCCACGAATCTCGCCACAGCGGCGACGGTGAGGCTGCGCGCCGCCCTTGCAACGGTCGGCGGACCGGTCACCCTGGCGATTGCCGCGCTCACGGCTGGCATCTATCTGCTGTACCAGCGGTCGACGCAAGCCACCCGCGCCCAGGAACTGCACAACGAAACGCTGTCCGAGAACGCACGTCTGGCGCGCGACAGCCGCCGAGCGGCTCTTGAGGATGCCCAAGCCAAGCGGGCGCAGGCCATTGAGACCTTGCGCGCCGCGCAGGCGGTTGCCGCCGAGAGGCAGCAACGCCTGCAGCAGGCCAAGGAAGCGCAAGCGCGCGCAGGAGGAGGACGAGTCGGCTACAGAGGAGGGCGAGGCAGCTACATGCGCGGCGGGGTCGTTGCCGCCGCCGGCACCGCTGTTCTCGAGGCCGATCAGGCGGTCGAGAACCTGCAGTCGATGCTCGACGACTGGAACAAGCGCGTCGTCGATCTTCGAGGTGGCGTGCTCGCCGACCTGATCGAAGATACGGCCGATGCGGCGGTAACAGGCGGGGCCCGTGTGGCTGCCTCCAACGCGCTGCTGCGCGATGCAAACGAGCGCGCGCTGAAGGAACTGGAGCGGCTCTACGGCGAGGGCCGGCTCAGCATCAAGGAATACTTCGCCGAGCGCGAACGCTTGCAGCTTCGGGCCATCGACCTCGCGATCGAGCAGGCCCGTGCCGAGCTCGCCGTGGCGGACAAGCTCGGCCCTCGGCGCAAGCTCGAGGAGGAGATCGCCAGCCTGCAGCGGGACCGGGCCGAGGTCGGGGTACGGTCGGCGCGCGAGCAGGCCAAGGCCGAGCAGGATCTCGCCGCCCAGGTCGCCGATCTCAAGCGCCAGCTGGGTGACGTGTCCGACATCGCCGCTGTCGGCGAGGCCGAGCGCGCACGCGTGCTGCGCGAGTACGAGGTGCTCTTCCGCCGCCTGGAGGCCGAATCCGGCGCCGCCGGCGAGCAGATGGGCCAGGCGCTCGTGGCGCGCCTCGTCGCGCGTGCACAGCAGGACGCCCTGAGCGAGGCAGCCACGAAGATCGGTACCGCCCTGCGCTCGATCGAGACGGCCGTGGGCGCTCAGGTGGGCGCCGGCACGATGGGCATGGGTGAAGGCGAGCGCCAGCTGGAGGCCGCGCGCGCCAAGGCGCTGGCCGACTATCGCGCGCTACGCGCAGCTGCCGTCAGCGCGCTGAGCGCACATGCACCAGGATCGCCGGAGCACACCGCGGCATTGGCTGGGCTGCGCGAACTGGACACCGAAATCGCGAACGTCGTCGCGTCACAGGACACGTGGCGACAGAAGACCGAAGACCTCGCGGCCAACTCGCTGGGCGACGCGCTCGCTGACTTGATCACTGGGGCCAAAGGCTTCAAAGAGGCCTTCTCAGACATGGTCCGGTCCTTCGTGGCCGGCGTGGCGCGGATGATCGCGCAAGAGGTTGCGCTGCGCGCCGTACGTGGCCTGTTCGGCTCCCTCTTCGGCTCCCCGGGCCAGCAGACCCCGAACGGCCCGGTTGCGATAGGCACAGAGGTTCGCCACAGCGGTGGCGTGGTCGGCCAAGGCGCGGTGCGGCGCTCGGTCAGCCCTTTGCTGTTCGGCGCCGCGCCTCGATACCACAACGGCGGCATTGCTGGTCTGGCGCCGGACGAGGTGCCAGCAATCCTTCGCCGCGATGAGGAGGTCCTCACCCGCAGCGATCGCCGCCACCGTGCGAACGGCGGACTGGGTGGAGGGCGTGCCGACAGCTACCGCATTGAGGTGATCAACACCGCGCAGCCGGTGAAGGCGGGAGAAACGACGGTCAGCGAGCAGCCCGACGGCACGCAGCTGATCCGCCTCGTACTGCACGCAGTCGCGGACGACGTGGCCAACGGCGGCGTCATCGCGGCAGCCGGGCGCGGTCGGTTTGGATGGAAGGACCAGGTATGAGCGAACTCCCCGGCTACGCGCACGTGATGCTCGCCGGCTTCGGCGAAGAGGAAGACCCCGCTGTTCGGACCACCGCGATGGAGCGAGGTCCCGACAAGCTCGAGGTCCTCAACTCTCAGATAAAGGTCCGCCTGAGCTTCAGCCTCTACTTCGAGACGTGGGACCTGCAGGAGGACTTCTTCGGCTGGTACCTCAACGAGATCGGGCGCATCGGCGAGTTCGACATGCGTCACCCGATCAGCGGGCGCCCGCTGCGCGTCAGCTTTGTGGGGGGCGCCATCGGGCGCGCCGAGCTGATCGACGAGCTCGGTTACGACTGCCGGCGCGCGGTCACGGTGGAGTATCTCCGGTGAGCACATTCCTCGAACGCCGCCAGCGGACGCGGGATCGCCAAAGCGCGCTGGAGTTCCTCGAGATCCGTTCCACGTCGATGCCGGAAGTGCTGCGCGTCGTCAACGACACGCAGAACTGGACGAGCAACGGTCTCGAGTTCATCGGCGTGCCGTTCGGATTCAAGGCGCCGGACGACGTCGCAGGCCAGACATCGCGGGGCCAGCTGGTGATGGCCACCGGCGGCTCCAGTGTCACCCAGGACCTCGAGGCGCTCCCACCGGGCGAGGTGATGCTCGCCCGCCTGATGCTCAGCGATCGCGCAAACCCGAACGTCTACGCGCGCATCTGGAACCTCCCGATGACGCACGTCTCTGCCGGTGGTGGGCAGGTCACGGCGCAGCTGGGCGTGGACTTCCTCATGCGACAGCGGGCCGTGCGCCTGCTGTTCAACCCATTCACGGCCCCTGGCCTTTCTTGAGAGATCCGAGATGTCGAATGCGAAACCCAACCTGGTGATGATCGAGGTCGAAGCGACCCCGCAGCTGATCCGCGAGCAGCTATCCGCCTGGGCGGACCGGAACCGCGACGGCCTGATCGGCGAACCGTTCCCCTATGCGGCCGGCGAGTTCATGCGCTTCGAGCCCGGTCTGGCTGCGGCGCTCGAGGTCGATCCGCAGAACCCCGTGCTGATCGTGCACGTCACCGGAGGTGCACCGCAAGGCGTGGTGGCCTTCTACAGCAAGGACGGCCTGATTCAGTCGCTGCATCTGACCGGCAAGCAACTTGTACCGCTTGACGATGCGCCGGAATTGGATGCGCCGACGGGCGAGGGCGAGCCAGAGCCCGAGATTGCCCCACACGCGGATGAGGTCGATGCAGCTGGCTGACGTCGAGCGTCTCGTCGGCGTGCCGTACTGCGCCGACACCCTGGACTGCGCTGACTTCGTCATGCTCGTCCAGCGGGAGCTGTTCGGTCGCGACGTGGTCGTGCCCAACGGCCGCCCGCGCGGTCTCCGCGGCCAACTGGCGCTTGGCGAGCTGTCCCGCGCCTACGCAACGCGCACCGACGAGCCACAGGACGGCGACCTGGTGCTGATGTTCGAGGATGGCGTGCTGGGCCACGTCGGCGTCTATTTTTTCCTGGCCCACGAGGGCTGGGTCCTGCACAGCTGCGAGAAGGTCGGGGTGTCCATCTTCCACCGCGTGCGCGAGCTCCCCGACTGGGGCGCACCGATCGAGGGGTTTTATCGATGGCGGGATTGACCCGGCACGCCCTGAAGCTGCTTGACCCACACGCCCCGGAAACGGGGCGTTTTTCTTGCGTTGTTCGGCATGGGGGAATTGCCTGATGGGACTGCTCGAGTGCCCACCTGGGCACAGCCGGTTGGTTTCCACGCCGCACCCGGTCACGGTAGACGGGCAGAAGGAGCTCGTCGCGCAGTTGCTGCCCGGCGAGACGCTGGGCGCCTTCCTCCGGCGCACTGTGCCGGACTGGACCGGTGACGCGTGGGAAGTCCGCATCAACGGCGTGCTGGTTCCAGTCGATGTTATGGAGCGCGTGCGCCCAAAGGATCGCACGCTGATCGAGGCGCGCGGACTGGCGAAGAAGACGGCGCTCTACATCGTCGCGATGGTCGCCTTGACGTATTTCACGTTCGGTCTCGGCTCTGCCACGGCTGGTGCATGGGGCGCCGGCGCCGCTGCAACCGCGTTCGGCGGAGGCGTGGCTGGCGCGCTATTCGCCTCTGTGGTGTTCGTTGCCGGGTCGGTGCTCATCAACAAGGTGCTGGGCCCTAAGCCCATCAGCGCCAGCCAGGCAGACCAGAACACCGTTTACACGATCGGGGCCGGACGCAATCAGGCGCGGCCCTATCAGCCGCTCGGGCTGCCGTTCGGTCGAGTGAAGTACGCGCCCGACATCCTCAGCCTGCCGTACACCTGGTTCGAGGGCGACGACCAGTACGTCGGGATGGTCCTCACGCCTGGCGTCAACGTGCAGCGCGTCGAGGAGCTCTACCTCGGTGACGCGCTGCTGTCGTCGTTCGAGGGCGTGCAGGTCTACTACGCCGGCTTCCCGGGCATGCCCGAGCAGCAGATCCCGGTGTACACCGACGCGGACACGATCAACGGCGGCGAACTCAACAAGGACCGCACCTGGGTACAGCGCACGACGCCGGCACGAACCGTGCGCATCCTGATCAACCTGGGGTACGTCCTCGGCGACGCGGACAGAAAGGGCCGGCCCTATACCAACATCGAGACGGTCGATGTCCAGTACCGCCCGGTCGGCTCCGGCTCGTGGACGCCGTTGGTCTCGCGGAACTTCGCCAACAGCGACTACAACCCCCATCGCGCGACGCTCGCGCGCGACGTGCCCGAGGGTCAGTACGACGTGCGTGTTCGGATCCAGGGCCGGGCCATAGACGGCGGCGGCTCCAACGGCCAGTCGAAGTGGCAGTGGGAGACGATGGTCGCTGTCCAGGCCGACCCCGCCGACTACGCCGGCATTCCCCGCATCGGCATTCGCATGAAAGCCTCGGGCCAGCTGCAGAACGCGCCCGACGAGATCCGCTGCGTGTGCGTCAGCAGGCCGGTCCCTGTGTGGACCGGCACCGAATGGGTGGTGCAGGAGACCAGCAACCCGGGTGCGCACCTGCTGGCCTACGCGCGTGGCATCAACGACGAGAACGGCGACCGGATCGCCGGCATCGGCCTGCCCGAGGACATGATTGATGTGCCGGGCCTGCAGGCGTTCATGCTGCACTGCGCTGCCGAGGGTTTCGGCTATGACTACGTCGTCAAGGACCCCCGCAATCACGACGACATGGTTAACAGCTTGGCTCTCGCTGGCTTCGGCCAAGTGAGCTGGGCGCCGGGTCGTCTTTCACCCGTGTGGGCCGCCGACGAGCAGCCGCTGAGCGGCGTGGTCGGCATGGGCACCATCAAACGCGGCCAGTTCCAGGTGGACTACACGCTGGCCAGCGCCGCCGACGGCATCGAGTTCACCTATTACGACGCCGAGGACTGGACCACCCGCACGCTGCGCATCCCGGCGCCGGGCGTGACCACGATGCTCAACCCCACCCAGGTGACGGGCGAGGGGATCACGAGCGAGGCGCATGCGGCGATGCTGGCGCGCTGGCACCTGGCCCAGTCGCTGTATCAGTACAAGGACATCTCGTACGCGACGGACCTCGAGCATCTCTCGTACCGCCGCCTGTCGATGCTGTCGCTGTCTCATGACCTGACGCAGTGGGGCATCAGCGGCCGCGTGGTCGCCGCGCGCATCGAGGGCGGGATCGTCTCGATCGACCTGGATGAGCCGGTACGGGCGCCTGACGCAGGCAAGGCGTACGTGGGCCTGCGCATCCCCGGTGAGCGCACATATCGCGTGTTCGAGGTGCGCCCGTTCGACGGCGAGTCCGCACGTCTACAACTGGTCGGCGCGTGGCCCAGCGACGCAGCGCTGCCGGGAAACACAGCGGCGAATCCGGCGGCCGACACCCTGTGGTGCTACGACTTCAAGCCGACACCCGGCTACCGCGTGCGTGTCGTGAAGCTCGAGCCCGAAAGCGGCCTGAGCGGCGCGCGGGTGTCCGTCGTGCCTGAAGGGCCGGAGTTCTGGGAGTACGTGCGCACCGGGCGCTACATCCGGCCGCCGAACCAGTCGCTGCTGCAGACGCGCCCGGTCGCGTCGGACCTGCAGGTGTCGGAGCGGCAGGTCGTCCAGGGCGACACCGTCTATACCGAGCTGGTCGCGCAGTGGGAGGTGAGCGGGCCGGTCGGCGATACGGTGGTGCAGATGGCCGACGGCAATGGCCAGCTGCAGGAAGTGGCGCGCACCACCACGCGCAGCGCCGCGTGGCGCATCCCGGGCGCCGGCACGTACCAGATCGCCGTGCGCCCCTTTGCGCCCGACGGCCGGCCGGGCATCGCGACCGGCACGATCTACAGCACGATCGGCGCCGACGCGCCGCCGGTGCTGATTGACCTGTTCGACGTACAGGAGCGGTCCGGCGGGGTGAGGCTCTACACATGGGGCTGGCTCGAGGGCACCACGCGTTCGGCCGATTTCGCCGGCGTCGAGATCCGCGTGACCGCCGGCAAGGTCGCCACGCCCGACTGGGATGCCATGGAGCCGGTCGGCAACGCCGACGGCTACCACACGGCCCCGTTTGAGGCCGTTGTGCCGGCGTCCGGCGACTGGACGTTCGCGGCGCGCTCGCGCAACACGAGCGGCACCCTGTCCACGGGCATGCGCGTGGTCGCCAAGACCCTCGGCGCCAACCTCGGCGAGCAGATCGGCGGCATCGGCGACGACCTCGGCGCGATCGGCGACAAGGTCGCGCAGGAAATCTCCGACCGGTTCGAGGCAGACGCAAAGGTCGCGGCCGATGCCGCCGCCGACGCGGCGCGACAGGCGACGGATGCCCGTCAAGCGGCGATCGCGGCCGCATCCAGCGACGCCACCACGAAGGCCAACAACGCGCGCACCGCGGCGATCGCGACTGCGGCCGCGGACGCAACAACCAAGGCGAACGCGGCGCGCGACGAGGCTGTCGCCCGTGCGGATGCGGCCATGGCCCAGGCCGAGGCCCTGGCCGCCGAGATCGCAGAGATCGTCGGCGCACCCGAATGGGAGGCCGGCGCAACGTATAACGCCGGCTGGCTCGTCCGCTACGACGGCGGCCTGTACCGCGCCCGCGTGCAGACGACCGGTCAGAACCCGGCGACGTCACCGGCTGCCTGGGAGAAATTGGGCGACTACGACAGCGTCGGCGAGGCACTGGCCGCGGCGCTGGCGGCGACCACGCAGCTCGCCACCGACCTGAGCGCCGAGGTGACCCGCCTGGATGCCGTCGTGGCCCGCCTGCCCAGCGGCAACGGCGCGCTGGCGGCTCAGGCGACCGTGGCGGCGAACGAGGCGGCGTCCGTGTCTCGCGACAACGCGCTCGGCCAGCGCACGACAGTCATCGAGACCCGCATGCCTGCCGGCACCGGCGCCCTGGCCACGCAGGCCACGGTCGCGGCGAACGAGTCGGCCAGCGTCACCCGGGACAATGCACTGGGGCAGCGAGCCACGGTGATCGAGGCACGGATGCCGGCAGGTACCGGCGCGCTTGCGACGCAGGCGGTCGTGACCGCAAACGAGGCCGCGAGTGTGTCGCGGGACAACGCCCTGGCTCAGCGTGCCTCGGTCATCGAGGCACGCATGCCCTCCGGCAGCGGGTCTCTCGCGACCGCGGCCAGCGTCACCGACGCCTCGCAGGCGGCGGCAGACGCCAACGCCGCGAACGCGCAGCGTATCGAGGAGGTGCGGGCCGGCATCGAAGGCCCGAGCGTCAACCTGGTGGTGAACGGGAATTTCGCCGACGGGCTCACCAACTGGGTGACGTCCCCGTCGAGCCAGGCCGATACGGGCGTGTTCGATAGCGCCGAGCAGGCGCTCTACGCAGCCGGTGCACTCCGCAAGGGCAACACGGTGCCGATCACGCTGGTGCGCGAGAAGACCATGCGCATCGACGTCACCTACAAAACCACGCCGGGCTACACGGGCTGGAATCAGGGTGGCGCAGGCATCGTCACTGCGTTGAGCGGCACGAATTGGCAGGGCGGCACCATTCTTCCCAGCCAGTTCACGCCATCCGCTGAGTACCGGACGATCAGCCGGACAGTGGTTGTCCCGGCAACGGCACCCGCGCAGGGCTACATGCGTATCGCAAATGCTGGCATGACCGGCACGGATGCTGGGATCTGGATCAAAGAGATCCGGCTCACGCAGCTGACCTCGATCTCCGATCTGCAGGTGCAGAGCAACACGCTGGCTCAATCGCTGACCGCCACGGATGCCAAGGTCACCCAGCAGGGGGCCGACATCACGTCGCTCGTGAGCCGCACCTCGGCGCTGGAAGCCAAGGCCCCGATCGACGGCGGGCGGGCGGCGTCTGAGGCGCGCGTGGTCTCTGTCGAGCAGGCCGCTGCGACCGCAAATAGCGCACTGGCGAATCGCACCAGCGTGATCGAGGGGCGCATGCCCACCGGCAGTGACAAACTCGCCAACGAGGCAAGGGTCATCGTCGCAGAGAATACGGCCGCCGCGGCGAACAGCGCAGTGGCCGAGCGAGTGACAGGGCTGCAGGCGGCGCTGCAATCGGGGCAGACCTCCCTGGCCGCGCTACCCGCCGCGCCCTGGCTCGTTTCGAGCGCGGCCCAGGCCGCCGCCAACTTGCAGGTCGTTGCCGATGCGTCTGGCCGTTCGGGCTACATCATGCGGATCGGCGACAACAGCGGCAACGATGCGCTCAACGTTGCGCATCCAACGCTGGTGCCTTTCGATCCAACCAAGCTGTACCGCATCAAAGCCCGAGCACGCCGCGTGGAGGGCGCGGGGCTGCTCTACGTATGGTTCATCGGCAAATCGGCGGACGGGTTGCGCTACATCTATCCGAACGGGACCACGACCGGTGCGGCTACGCCGGGATCCGGATACTACATGCTGCCGAGCACCAGCCCGCCGCTCGGCGAATGGATTGAGGCCACGGCGTACGTGCGTGGCCTGACGGCCACGAGCTACGGCGCAGGATCGTTGACGAACCCCCGCGCGCTTCGTGAGGGGTCAGCATTTATCGCCGTCGGCGCCTTCTTCAACAACTCAGGCCAGACCGGCATCCAGGAGCTCGACTACATCACGATCGAGGACGCCGAGTACGTCGGCGCGGATGCGGCGATCAGCGCGGTCGTCACTGCGAACGAGGCCGCATCGGTCTCGCGCGACAACGCGCTCGGTACTCGCACGACCTCGATCGAGTTGCGCATGCCAGCGGGCGCCGACAAACTCGCGAACGAGGCGCGGGTGGTGTCCGCAGAACAAGCCGCCGCGACTGCTAACTCTGCGACCGCCAGCCGGGTGACTGCAGTGGAGGGCAAGCTACCGGCCGGCGGCGGCCGCGCAGCGAGCGAGGCGAGCGTCACGCAGCTGCAGTCGGTCGTCACGACCCAGGGCCAGCAGCTCGCACAGCAGATCACTACCGTCGACACGAAAGCCGGCGATGCGCAGTCGACCGCTACCCAGGCGCTCGCGGCAGCCGAAGGTGCAGCCTCGGCGATAATCGACGTGCGGTCGAGCCAGGCCGGCGGGGACAACAAGGTCCGATTCTCGGAGTTCTTCGGCGCTACACCAGCCGAGAACAACTTCCGGACGATGTACACCAGTAACGTCAGCGGCGTCAGCGTTTACATTCAGCCCGATAACGACCCCGGCGTGCCGAAGGCGATGCGTGCGCTGATTGGCATCGCCAATGCCACAGCCAGCGGGGCGCTACTGATGCTCGGAAGCGGGCCCGACCTTGCCACCGCCGAGCCCGGCAAAATCTACATCGCGAGCTGTTATCTGTCGGGCACGCCGGGTCAAGTCGGCATGATCTTCTACGACGCCAATTTCAACATCCTCAGCCAGCCTTCTGGCGCAACCGTGTCCGCAACTGGCGGTCCTTCTTTGAACGACTATGCGCGCGGCTTCGTCGCTGCGACGGCGCCGGCAAACACGCGCTACTTTCAGATCCGGTTGCTTTCGGTTCCGACCGCCAGCAGCGGCCAGTTCTTCACACGTTGGGTGCGACCCATGATCGAGGAGGCGGCGCCCGGTCAGACCAAGCCGTCAATTTGGAAGCCGGGGGCCGCCGGTTTGAGCCAAGTCACGTTCGCGCTACAGGCGGGGCTCAACGCAAAGGCTGGTCTGTACCTCACCAACGACGGCATGGTCTCGGGCTGGGAGAGCGTCAACGACGGTGTGCGGCCGGAGTTCAACGTGCTGGCATCCGTGTTCCGCATCATCGCCCCGGGCGGCGGCGCGCGCACCGAGTTCAGCGACGGCAATCACCGCGTCTACGATGCCCAGGGTCGGCTGCGCGTGCGCATGGGGGTGTGGTAATGCCCCAGGGGCTGCAGTGCTTGGACGAGCAGGGACGCATCGTGCTCGACGTCACGGACCGGCTGACCCGGTTCGTGGCGGCGATCGACGTGCCAGCGGGCGCCAGTGGATCGATCCAACTGCCCGAGGGCACGGCCTGGGTGAGCGTGATCAACAACAACTCGCCCGCGGTTCGGGGTTCCGCGTACCGGCCGAGCGTGACCGTTGACGGCAACAACGTCCTGTCCTATGGCACGAACACGGCCTACGGCGCCGGCGTCACGAACAGCATGTTGCTGGTGGGGGTCTACTGATGCCCGCCGGCCTGATCGTGTACAACGACGACTACAACCTGGTGATCGACAGCACCTTCGTGAACCTGGCGCTCTTCACCAAGGGCGTCACGACCACGACCACGGCGGCCGGCGACACGAGCTACGTCTCGTTCACCATTCCCAACTGCCCGGACTGGCCGCTGATCGCCGTGCGCTCGTCCGCGGGGGCCTGGGCCGCGGTCCGCACGTTCAACAGCGGCAATGCAGTCGTCGACATCGTCTGCAAGGGGCCGACCGGTGCGGTCGTCGAATACTGGGTGTTCGCCCGAACGCCCAACGATGTCCCGGCCCAGTATCTCGAGGTGAAGAGCGAGACCGGGCAGATGGTATTCAATGGCGCGCTGAAGTACCTGCGGATCGTCGGCGGCCACCAGCTCTTGCCCTCGAGCAATGGCACCGACGGGTTCACGGTCGACTACCCGGCGGGCAAGACCTACGCTGTGTTCCAGGACGGCCCGGCCGCGAGTACGCGAGTCGTCAACCAGTCGCCGGTGCCGTCGCAGCAGGATTGGTGGCTCTACACGTTCCGCGGGATGCTGGCGATCACCGGCAGCACTTTCAAGCTGGTGTCTGCGAACTTCGCATCGCAGCGCTGGGGACCGACCACGCCGCCGAACTACTCCGTCGCCGCCAGCGCCTACGTCGTCGACGTGACCGGCTACTGAGCGTCGGGGCTGTGTAGCAGGCGGTACAACGTCAAATCGCGCGCGAAATATAACCGGAACTATAACTGCCCCGAGGTTGTCTCCGACCCGCTGTCGCAGGCGGTGCAACGCCGCCGGCGCATGCTCGACCCATGAACAGAGCGAGGCCGTCCCGAAATCCTGGCACTGCGGCCTGGGCCGCCGGCCGGGCCCGAGAGCTGGACCAGCGAGCGTTCGACCTGGTCACCGCTGCCCGAGGCGGGGACTGGCGAGCGCGATCCCGTGCCGAGGAGGCTGCGGCCCGCCTACGGCGGGAAGCGGCCCGCTTCCGGGGCATCGCCGCTCGCCACGGCGGCGCCGTCGCCGGTTGAGCATGGGCGTGGGGATTACTTACGCTTCGCCGCGGCGGTCGCCGACTGACCGCGTGCAGCGGTCGGGGTACCGTGGCACTGCAGCACCGCGCCCTCTCCTTGGTGGCCACGACGTGGCGTTGAATGCGCGGGCCTGGGTCCCTAGAAGCCCAGGCAGCTGCACCCGTCTCCGGCTGTGAGACGGTCGGCCGTAGGATCGCCGGCATGCCGCGCACCATCCCCCGAGAGCTACCGCCGCCCTGTCGTTGGGTCGAGTGTCGCGACGGCGGTCTGGCTCTGCACTGGCACGCAGCCTGCATCGCCTCAGTCCGGCCCGATGGGATGGTTACGATCACTTGGGCCTGGGGTACGCGGCTCGAGGGTAAGTCCGCCAGTCTGGCCCAGGGACGGAGGTACATCGAGCGATGGGTCGCCGCGCGAACGGGTCTACCGCCTGGGAGGCGTGCGGTCGAAACCAAAGCTCGGTGTCGCGCCTGGCTCAAAGCACAGGGGCTGCCCGTGCCTCGCTGACGATCGGCTCACCTGCCTCATTGCCTCGCTGGGGATGCAGCGCTGATCCCTGCTTCGCCCTGCCGAAATTGGCGACCAACGAGGCCAGACGCCTCCAGACAATTCGGATGGCCGAACGCGGTGTAGCGCGGTTCTCCGGCGTGCCTCTCCAGACAATTCGACGCCGAAAGCCGCTGATCCTGCTACAGATTGCCCCGGCCTTCTAAGTCGGGGGTTACAGGTTCGATTCCTGTCGGGCGCGCCATGGGCACGCGACCGTATGTGCATTCTCGTTGCCGCGTCATTGTCGTCACGCCGCAGCTTCGCGATCCCCAGCAGTGGCCTGTCGGCTGATAGGGCTGTAACGACGCGTGCATCGAACGCGTCGTCACCTCTGTCGGTCAGGCGTTCTCGGCCGCGGCCTGGTTGCCGCCGTGTTCTGCCAACAGCGTCAGCTTCTCGTCGGTGGCTTTTTCCTCGGCCAGCGTTTCCTGCAGCAGCTTGACCGCGTCGGTGTGGCCCAGTTGCTTCGCCAGCGCGCACAGCGTGCCGTACGACGCGATCTCGTAGTGCTCCACTTTCTGCGCGCCGCCGATGAGTGCGGCGTCGCGCAGCGGGCCTTTGTCGATCGAATCGATGACGTCCTTGCTCTCTTCGACCAGGCCTTCCATTGCGGCGCACTTGATGCGCTTCAGGCGCGCGTCCAGCAACTCGACCACACGGTCGAGGCGCTCGATCTGCAAGGTGGTCTCTTCCAGATGCGTTTCGAACGCGGCCGCCAGTGCCGGATTGTCGGCCGCACGGACCAGGCGCGGCAGCGCCTTAGCCATTTGGCGTTCGGCCGAATGGGTGTCCGAGAGTTCGTGGATGAACAATTCTTCGAGCGTCTTGACTGCCATTGCGATCTCTCCTGTGGGGTGGAGAGACTGTGTAGGGACCGCATCGTCCCGGGGGCGTGAGTCCGTGGGTCCGGTCGAATGCAATCCCTGCAGGAGTGGCGGGGAGGGGGGGCGCGGAGCTTGTGTCCGGCGAAGCGCACGCCGCAGTGCGGGCAATGTGGCGGGGAGCGGCAGGTGTGTGGCACGCCTGAGGGGCGGGAAGCGAGCTGGCCGCGCCGCTTGTCCGTCATCGGGTCGAGTGCTCGTCCGGGGGCGCGACAGCGGCGCCTGTCATTCCAGCATCGGGGGCGGGCGCCGTGTCGCGGGGCCGCTGGCCGTAGCCGTGCGCTTGGGCCAGGGTCAGCAGCCGTGCGAACGCGGCGGCCGCGAGCGCGGCCCGCTCCGGCGTGACCAACTGTTCGATGACCGCCTCGCGCTCGCGCCAGTGTTGCCAGAATTCCTCGATCCCGGGCGTTGCTTCGAACAGCAGCGCGAGTTCGCTTTCCCAGGCATCGAACAGGGCTTCGAGATTCTGGCGACGCATGCACCGACCGAGGAGCGCGGAGACAGATCCAACATGGGGGATCATTTCGAGACGGCGTTGTGAATGCGCCCGTCACAGGGTCGACGAGCTGCGACGATGTTGCATGGCGCTGCGCTGGAAGCGTGGTGTGGCAGGCGTCGGCGATGCGTATCTGTCGTTTCGCAACGTGGCCGGCGGAGGGGGGGCGGAGCGCCGGGCGCCTGTCGAGGCGAAGCGAGGCGACCCTCTGCCACGGCAACGTCGACAGCCAGCATGTGTGCATCGAGTCGCCTGAGCAGCAAGCAGGCGGTTGTCGACATGCCGGCGATCAGCAAGCAATGCGCTGCCATTTCGGCCGATGCCGCGCTACAATGCGCGCCCGCCGCGCGGGTCGTGTCGAAAGCATGTCGTTCGCCATGCGTTTCGGGATAGAATGCGCGGCCGCCGGGCGACCCTTGGGTCGGCAGGCGATGCGGGTCTGTGGTGGCTGTAGCTCAGTTGGTTAGAGTACTGGATTGTGATTCCAGTGGTCGGGGGTTCGAATCCCCTCAGCCACCCCACCGTTTCAAGATGCAATGCCCCTCCGGTGTTGCATCGGCGCGCAAGGCGGTATTACAATGCGCGCCCGCTTCATCGGGCCGTTAGCTCAGTTGGTAGAGCAGTTGACTCTTAATCAATAGGTCCAAGGTTCGAATCCTTGACGGCCCACCAGTTACGAAAAGCGCCCGGCACCGCCGGGCGTTTTTCGTTTGGGCGTTTGGCCGCGGGATTCGAACCTGCGGTTCGCCTGCTGCGCAGGTCCGGCCATGCGCAGCGCGCATGGCGTTCGCCCCGGGCGCGAGGGGAGGGGCGGGATGGGCGCGGAGGCCGGGATCGACTACGATGCCGCCGTCCGCCAGGCGGGCACGATGCGAAAGTGGCGGAATTGGTAGACGCCCTGGTTTTAGGTACCAGTGCCGCAAGGCGTGCGGGTTCGAGTCCCGCCTTTCGCACCAGCCCAGGTGAACCCCAAAGCGGCAGACATGAAGAACGCGCGCTCGCGCGCGGGGATCGTGACGCCGCGGGCTTTTGAAGAGGGCCTTGGGAGCGCAGCGCGCCGTCGCGCGCCCGGGCCGTGACGCCGCGGGCTGTTCGAAGCTTCCCCGATGAAGAACGCGCTCGCGCGCGGGGATCGTGACGCCGCGGGCTTTTGAGGAGGGAGTTGGAGCATGGCGCGCCGTCGCGCGCCCGGGCCGTGACGCCGCGGGCTGTTCGAAGCTTCCCCGATGAAGAACGCGCGCTCGCGCGCAGGGATCATGACGCCGCGGGCTTTTGAAGAGGGCCTTCGGAGCGCAGCGCGCCGTCGCGCGCCCGGGCCATGACGCCGCGGGCCATCTCCGCAGGCGCGCCGGCGGCACGATCGCTCCCGTTCGCCGCTTGCGAAGGCGGCCACGCATCCAACCCCGCGCCGCGCCGTATCGCGCCCCCGGTCGACCTATGGCGTCCCCCCGACGCGCCGCCCGGTGGCGGCCGGCCCCCGAATCGGCCAAACTACGCCGTTCCGTCGCCAGCCGCGCAGGTCGCGGGCGGCCGGCCGCCGTCGGAACCAATTCCCAACAAGTCAGAGTCGTGCGGCGCCGTCCGCAGCGCAGGAGTGGATATGCAAGTTTCGGTCGAATCGCTGGGCACCCTGGAACGCCGGATGACGTTCCGTGTGCCATCCGAACGCCTGGAGACCCAGGTCGCTGGCCGTCTGCGCGAGATCGCGCGGACCACGCGGCTCAAGGGCTTCCGGCCTGGCAAGGTGCCGGCCAAGGTCGTCGAGCAGCGGTTCGGCGAGCAGGTCCGTGCCGAGGTCCTGGACGGCCTGCTACGCGAGGGCTTCGACCAGGGCGTGCGCGAGAACGCGCTGCGCCTGGCCGGCCAGCCGCAGATCGCGCCGTCCGAAGCCGCGGACGAGGGCGAACTGGCGTTCATCGCCACGTTCGAGGTCGTCCCCGATTTCGGCGACATCGAACTGGAGAAGCTTCAGGTCGTACGCAACACCGCCGAGGTGGCCGAGGACGACATCGATCGCATGATCGAGAACCTGCGCCTGCAGCGCCGCAGCTGGAGCGCGGTCACGCGCGGCGCGCAGACCGGCGATGCCGTCGATGTCGAGACCTGGTCGCAGATCGGCGACGAGCGCCTGCCGGCCGAGGGCGCCGAGCGCGGCGTCACCGTGCTCGGTTCGGGCGCGATGTTCCCGCAGATCGAGGAGGCGCTGGTCGGCCTGTCGAAGGGCGAAGAGAAGGCGATCGAGGTCAGCTTCCCGCAGGACTGGCGCGTGCCGCCGCTCGCCGGCAAGCAGGCCACCGTGCACGTCAAGATCGAGCAGGTGTCCGAACAGCAACTGCCGGAGGTCGATGCGGCGTTCATCCGCAGCTTCGGCGTCAAGAGCGGCGAGATGGACCAGTTCCGCACCGAGATTCGCAGCAACCTGGAGCGCGAGCTCAAGGGCGCGCTGATGAACCGCCTGCGTCGCGAGGTCGGCGAGCAACTCGTCGCCGCGTTCGCGCACGTCGAGCTGCCGCCCAAGCTGGTGGAGGCCGAGGCCCGGTCGCTGCTGCGCCAGACCGTCGAGCAGGCCCGCCGCAACGGCCAGAACCCGAATGTGGGCGAGGATGCGCACACCGGGTTCATGGAGCCTGCGCGCAAGCGCGTGCTGGTCGGGCTGTTGGTGGGCGAGGTTGCGCGCCGCAACGAGCTCAAGCTCGATCCCAAGCGCGTGAACGAGACCATGCGTCTGATCGCCTCCACCTACGAGGAGCCGCAGCAGGTCATTGAGATGTACCGCAACGACCCCCAGCTGATGTCGGGGCTGCAGAACCGCGTGATGGAAGAGCAGGTGATCGACTGGATCGCCGAGCGCGCCCAGCACACCGAGCAGCCGCTGTCCTTCCAGGACGCCATCGCCCCGCAGGGGTAAGTGGCGTCCGTCCGTCCGGCCCAACGGGGCCGGGCGTCCCTCCCGACACGGAACGATTGATGAGCATCGAAACCAAAGCCCTCAACCTGGTGCCGATGGTGGTCGAGCAGACCAGCCGCGGCGAGCGCGCGTACGACATCTACTCGCGCCTGTTGAAGGAGCGCGTGATCTTCCTGGTCGGCGGCATCGACGACCATATGGCCAACGTGATCGTGGCCCAGTTGCTGTTCCTCGAGGCGGAGAACCCCGAGAAGGACATCAATCTGTACATCAACTCGCCCGGCGGCGTGGTCACCGCGGGCATGGCGATCTACGACACCATGCAGTTCATCAAGCCGGACGTGAGCACGATCTGCGTCGGCCAGGCGGCCAGCATGGGCGCGCTGCTGCTGGCCTCGGGCGCGGCGGGCAAGCGTTATGCGTTGCCCAATTCGCGAGTGATGATCCATCAGCCGCTGGGCGGCTTCCAGGGCCAGGCCACCGACATCGACATCCATGCCAAGGAGATCCTGTCGATGAAGCAGCGTCTCAACGAGATCATGGCCCACCACACCGGCCAGCCGTTCGAGACGATCGCCCGCGATACCGAGCGCGACAACTTCAAGAGCGCGCAGGCCGCCCGTGAGTACGGCCTGGTCGACCAGGTGCTCGAGCGCCGTCCCGACGAGACGATCACCCCCGCCTGACGCTCCAAGTCATTGATTCATCAGGCATGAGAGCGCCGGTGCCGTCCCTGAGGGCGGCGCCGGACGCTGTGTTATTCTCGAAACGTAACCGCAATATTGATTTGGCGAAGGCATGAGCGAAGACCGTCAGGGTCGTTCCGGCGACAGCAACAAGATCCTCTACTGCTCCTTCTGCGGAAAGAGCCAGCACGAGGTGCGCAAGCTGATTGCGGGCCCCAGCGTGTTCATCTGCGATGAGTGCGTCGAGCTCTGCAACGACATCATCCGCGAGGAACTCGAGGAGAAGGCGCAGTCGGCGCGCAGTTCGCTGCCCAAGCCGCGCGAGATCCTCGAGGTGCTCGACCAGTACGTGATCGGCCAGAAGCGCGCGAAGAAGACGCTCGCCGTGGCCGTGTACAACCACTACAAGCGCATCGAGAGCCGCAGCAAGAACGACGAGGTCGAACTGGCCAAGTCCAACATCCTGCTGATCGGTCCGACCGGGTCGGGCAAGACGCTGCTGGCCGAGACGCTGGCGCGCCTGCTCAACGTGCCGTTCACGATTGCCGATGCGACGACGCTCACCGAGGCCGGCTATGTCGGCGAGGACGTCGAGAACATCATCCAGAAGCTGCTGCAGAAGTGCGACTACGACGCCGAGAAGGCGCAGCAGGGCATCGTCTATATCGACGAGATCGACAAGATCTCGCGCAAGAGCGAGAACCCGTCGATCACCCGCGACGTGTCGGGCGAGGGCGTGCAGCAGGCGCTGCTCAAGCTGATCGAAGGCACGGTCGCCAGCGTGCCGCCGCAGGGCGGACGCAAGCATCCGCAGCAGGAGTTCCTGCAGGTCGACACCAAGAACATCCTGTTCATCGTCGGCGGCGCGTTCGCCGGCCTGGACAAGGTGATCCAGCAGCGTTCGACCGAGGCCGGCGGCATCGGTTTCGGCGCCAAGCTCAAGAGTTCCGAGCGCAAGGCCGACACCGGCAAGGTGCTGGCCGACGTCGAGCCCGAGGACCTGATCAAGTTCGGCCTGATTCCCGAGTTCGTCGGCCGCCTGCCGGTGGTCGCCACGCTCGAGGAACTGGACGAGCCGGCGCTGATCCAGATCCTGACCGAGCCCAAGAACGCAATCAGCAAGCAGTTCCGCAAGCTGTTCGAGATGGAGGGCGTCGAGCTGGAGTTCCGGCCCGACGCGCTGTCGGCGATCGCCAAGAAAGCGATCAAGCGCAAGACCGGCGCCCGCGGGCTGCGTACGATCGTCGAATCCGTGCTGCTCGACACCATGTACGAGCTGCCGTCGCTGGAGAACGTCAGCAAGGTCGTGGTCGACGAGTCGGTCATCGAGCACAAGTCCGAGCCGTACCTGATCTACGAGACCCCGGTCGCCGAGCAGAAGGTCGCCTCCTCGGGCGAGTGATCGACGCAGCCGGAACGAAACGTTCCGGCTGCCGTCCCGTTCAGCGTCGGCGCCCGGACAATGCCCGCCAGTAAGCGCCGCGATCGGATCGATCGCGGCGCTTTTGCGTGGGAGCCGGCCGATCCGCTTGCATCCGGCGCCCGCGCGCCCCATAAACGACTGGCCCCCAGGCGGCCTCGTCCGGCCGCCGGGCCGGCGCCGCCGGCCGGACGCGATCTTTCAAGGAACCCCCCCATGAGCTCACGCGCCACTCCCGACACCTACGATCTTCCGGTCCTGCCGTTGCGCGACGTCGTCGTGTTCCCGCACATGGTGATCCCGCTGTTCGTCGGACGCGACAAGTCGATCCGCGCGCTCGATGTGGCGATGGAGGCCGACAAGCGCATCCTGCTGGTCGCGCAGAAGTCCGCCGACATCGATGACCCGGGCGCGGACGACCTGTATCAGGTCGGTACGCTGGCCCAGGTGCTGCAGTTGCTCAAGCTGCCCGACGGCACCATCAAGGTGCTGGTCGAGGGCACCGAGCGCGTCTCGCTGCGCGACATCCGCGAGCACGAGGGCGCGCTGTTGGGCGCCGGCGTGCCGTTGAGTGCGGTCGAGTCGCGCGAGCCGCGCGAGGTCGAGGCGATCGCGCGCTCGCTGATGGGCCTGTTCGAGCAGTACGTCAAGACCAATCGCAAGCTGCCGCCCGAGTTGCTGCAGACCCTGGCCGGCATCGATGAGCCCGGCCGCCTGGCCGATACGATCGCCGCGCACCTGGGCGTGCGCCTGGCTGACAAGCAGCGGCTGCTCGAGTCGGCCGATACCGCCGACCGCCTGGAGCTGCTGGTCGGCTTCGTCGACGGCGAGATCGATGTGCAGCAGATGGAAAAGCGCATCCGCGGCCGCGTGAAGTCGCAAATGGAGAAGTCGCAGCGCGAGTACTACCTCAACGAGCAGATGAAGGCGATCCAGAAGGAGTTGGGCGAGATCGACGATGCGCCCAACGATATCGAGGAGCTCGCCCGCAAGATCGCCTCGGCCGGCATGCCCAAGCCGGTGGAGGCCAAGGCCCGCGCCGAGTTCAACAAGCTCAAGCAGATGCCGCCGATGTCGGCCGAAGCCTCGGTCGTGCGCAACTATCTCGACTGGCTGCTCGGCGTGCCGTGGAAGAAGCGCAGCAAGGTCCGCAAGGATCTCAAGGCGGCCCAGGACACCCTCGATGCCGACCACTACGGCCTGGAGAAGGTCAAAGAGCGCATTCTCGAGTACCTGGCCGTGCAGACGCGCGTCAAGCAGATGAAGGGCGCGATCCTGTGCCTGGTCGGCCCGCCCGGCGTGGGCAAGACCTCGCTCGGCCAGTCGATCGCCAAGGCGACCAACCGCAAGTTCACGCGGATGGCGCTGGGCGGTGTGCGTGACGAGGCCGAGATCCGCGGCCATCGGCGCACCTACGTCGGCTCGATGCCCGGTCGCATCGTGCAGAGCCTCAACAAGGTCGGCACCAAGAACCCGCTGTTCCTGCTCGACGAGATCGACAAGATGTCGATGGACTTCCGCGGCGACCCGGCCTCGGCGTTGCTGGAGGTGCTCGATCCCGAACAGAACCACACCTTCAACGACCACTATCTGGAGGTCGACCTCGACCTGTCGGAGGTGATGTTCGTCGCGACATCCAACTCGCTCAACATCCCCGGCCCGTTGCTCGACCGCATGGAAGTGATCCGCATCCCGGGTTATACCGAGGACGAGAAGCTGAACATCGCCACGCGCTACCTGCTGCCCAAGCAGCTCAAGGCCAACGGCCTGAAGGCGGCCGAGCTGACGATCTCCGAAGGCGCGATCCGCGACATCGTGCGCTACTACACGCGCGAGTCGGGCGTGCGCAACCTCGAGCGCGAGATCGCCAAGGTCTGCCGCAAGGTCGTCAAGGAGATCGCGCTGGCCGGCCCGGTGCAGACCAAGGGCAAGAGCGTGAAGGCGATCAAGGCGGTCAAGGTCACCGAGAAGAATCTCGACAAGTACTTGGGCGTGCAGCGCTTCGATTTCGGCCGCGCCGAACAGGACAACGAGATCGGCCTGGTCACGGGCCTGGCCTGGACCGAGGTCGGCGGCGATCTGCTGCAGATCGAGGCCACGCAGGTGCCGGGCAAGGGCCAGCTGACGCTGACCGGCCAACTGGGTGATGTGATGAAGGAATCGGCGTCGGCGGCGATGTCGGTCGTGCGCGCGCGTGCCGAGCGGCTCGGCCTGGAGCTCGACGCGTTGCAGAAGCACGACATCCATGTACACGTGCCCGACGGCGCGACGCCCAAGGACGGTCCCAGCGCCGGCATCGCGATGGCGACGACGCTGGTTTCGCTGCTCACGCGCATCCCGGTGCGTGCGGACGTGGCGATGACCGGCGAGATCACGCTGCGTGGGCGCGTGACCGCGATCGGCGGCCTGAAGGAGAAGCTGCTCGCGGCGCTGCGCGGTGGCATCAAGACCGTGATCATCCCCGAGGAGAACCGCAAGGACCTGGCCGACATCCCGAAGAACGTCACCCAGGGCATGAAGATCGTGCCGGTGAAGTACATCGACGAGGTGCTCGACCTGTCACTGGAGCGGCCGCTCCCGCCGCCGCCCTCGGCCAAGCCCGAACCGAAGAAGGCGCGTTCGAAGGTGGTGCCCAAGAATGGCGGCGAGGTCCGGCGCACGCGCGTCAAGCATTGATTCCGACGCAATACGCATGACGAGGGCCGCAAGCGATTGCGGCCCTTTTTTATGGGCGTTTCCCGGCCGCCTTCAAAACCGGCAAAACCGGGGTGCGAGTGGACTTTTGCGCGACGCAATTGGCCACTGACCCCCGGTGTGACGGGTT
>NZ_JBDJMI010000011.1:0-117435 GCF_039673825.1 Luteimonas sp. TWI662
CTCACGGGCGCGTGGATTGCAACATGGTCATGCCCAGGTGATCGAGCGGATGCGTTCGCGTCGCGCCCTCACGGGCGCGTGGATTGCAACTTCCTGGTGACAACCTCCGAGGTCGACGGCCAGCGGTCGCGCCCTCACGGGCGTGTGGATTTCAACGTGATCGGCAGTCGCTCGCTTTGCTCGCCGCGGTCGTCGCGCCCTCACGGACGCGTGGATTGCAACATGATCGGCGGGTCGATGAGGAACTGCCACGAGCGTCGCGCCCTCGTGGGCCCGTGGTTTGCAACTTGGTTTCCAGCGGCGTCAGCGTTTCGGTGGGCTGGTCGCGCCCTCGCGGACGCGTGGATTGCAACCAGCGCGAGATTCACTTCGGTGAGTGCCGCGCCGGTGCGTGCCTTTACGGGCACGTGGATTGCAGCCCGTTTGTCGCCCCCGCCGCGATCGCAGGTACGCTCGCGGCGGTGCCTCGCACCGGCCGGCGCTATGCGCGCCGATCTCCCGCGCGCGCGGGGAAGGTGCTTTGGTGGATCGTCGCCGCCTGCACGTCAGCGCACGAGCCGCGCGCCCTGCAGTTGCGGCGCGCCGTCGATGACGTCGGTCCAGACCACATAGGCCTGCCCACCGAGCACCTGCAACTGCGGGAAACCGGTCGCACGGCCACGCCCCTGCAGGCGGGCGAGTTCGATGCGCTCGTATTCGGTCGAAAGGTCCGGGCTGCGCCGCGAGAGCCACAGCGACTGGCCGCCGGCGTCGTCCTCGCGCAGCCACACCGCCCAGGCCTGCGCGTCGTCGAGCGCGACGGCCACGCGCCCCTGCACCGCCGGGCCGCTGTCGAGCACCACCGGTTCGGCGAACGCATCACCGGCATCGACGCTGCGCGCCAGCTGCACGCGCGGCGTATCGCCGGCGGCGGTGTACCAGCCCACCAGCACCGCATCGGCCTGCGCCGCCACCGACGGCCCGTTGACCGGGCAGGCGGGCATCGTCCAGTCGTCGGCGTGCACGCGCGCGGGCGGCCGCCAGGCGCCGTTCTCCAGGCGCGTCAGCATGACGTCGCGGACCTCGGCCTCGGTGCGGCCGCGATAGACGACGACCGGACCGCGCCCGGTGACCGCAGCTGCGGTCTGGCAGCAGTCGCAGACGCGGGCATCGATCTCGTGCTCGACCGTGCGTTGCAGGTTGGCGTCGAACACCGCCGCGCGCAGGGTCATCGGCGCACCCGCATGCGCCTCATGGTCGCCGTCGGCGTCGTCGGCATGGCCACCGCCGGTGTTGCGGCCGTCGAGCCAGGCCAGGCCGAGGCCGCCGCCCTGCGCCCACATCGACACGAAGCCGTGCTCGGTGGCGGTGCCATCGTCGTGGGCGGGGATCGGCGCGCTCCAGTTGGCGCCGCCATCGCGCGAGCGTGCGAGCACCACGTCGTAGGCGTAGGGCGCATCGCCGCGCTTCTGCAGCCAGTGCGCCCACAGCGCGCCGTCGGGTGTCGGCAGCACGTGCGGGGTGTCGGCCCAGTTGACGAACATGCGGTTGCCGATCGCGATCGTGGTCGGCGCATTGCGCCAGCGCTGCGCCACGGGATCGAAGCGCGAGTACTGGAACGCATGACGGCGTCCCTGCCGCGAGTTGATCCAGCTCAGCACCAGCAGGCCGTCGGGGCCGGCGACGAGGTCGGGCGCGCTCGAGCCTGGCCCTGTGGCCGGCAACGGCCAGTCCACGCGCTGGCTCGGCGCATCGACCGGCGTGTTGGCGGCGGGTGCGGCCGGGGCTGCCTCCTGGCCGCCGCATCCGGCGAACGCGAGCGCGAGCAGGCTGGGAAGGACGATGCGCGGAGCGCGGAGCGGACGGGACATGCGCGGCCTCAGCGTGAGAACGTGTTCAGTGCGCAAGGGTACTCTTTGGCCGTGTTCGCCGCCGTCGCCGTCCGATGACCGTCATCGTCGCCCGCTACACCGATCCGCTCGAAGCGCAGCTCGTCTGCGGCCGTCTGCAAGCCGAAGGCATCGACGCCTTTGTCGGCGACGCGCACATGGCGCTGGCGAACTGGGAGTGGCGGCTGGCGATCGGCGGGGTCAAGGTGCACGTGCCCGATGCCGAGCTGGCGCGGGCCCGCGCGATCATCGCCGAGCTCGATGCCGGCGCGTATACGCTGCCGGACGAGGGCACTTCGGCGCAGGCGCCGGTGCCGGTCGATCGCGAGAGCTGGTCGAGCCGTCTGGCCTGGGTCGCGCTGGTGGTGTTCCAGCTGCCGCTGCCCTGGCGCCGCCGCCGATAGCGGCCCAACCTGCGCACGGCGGCCTTGTCAACGGGTTCCGCTGCCGCGACCTGGGGGCCACAATCCGCCCGCGGCACCGCTGCCGCGACAGCTTTCGGACCCGATGTACCAGCCCGACGCCGCTCTTTCCCGCAGGATCGCCGAGACCATCGCCGCCGAGATCGGCGCCCAGCCCGCCCAGGCGATCAGTGCGATCGCGCTGCTCGATGAAGGCGCGACCGTGCCGTTCATCGCGCGCTACCGCAAAGAGGTCACCGGCGGCCTGGACGACACCCAACTGCGCAACCTCGAGGTCCGCCTGGGCTACCTGCGCGAGCTCGAAGAGCGGCGCGCCGCGATCCTGGCGAGCATCGACGAGCAGGGCAAGCTCACGCCCGAGCTGCGCGGGGACATCGAGGCGGCCGACAGCAAGGCGCGCCTCGAGGACCTGTACCTGCCCTACAAGCCCAAGCGCCGCACGCGCGCGCAGATCGCCCGCGAGGCCGGGCTCGAGCCGCTCGCCGACGGCCTGCTGGCCGACCCGACGCAGGTGCCCGAGGACGTCGCTGCCGGCTTCGTCGATGCCGACAAGGGCGTGGCCGACGTCAAGGCCGCGCTCGAAGGCGCGCGCGCGATCCTGATCGAGCGCTGGGGCGAGGACGCAGCGCTGATCGGCGAGCTGCGCGACTGGCTCGACGCCAACGGTGTGATCCGGGCGAAGGTCGTCGAGGGCAAGGAAACGGCTGGCGAAAAGTTCCGCGACTACTTCGACCATGCCGAGCCGCTGGCGAAGATTCCCTCGCACCGCCTGTTGGCGCTGCTGCGCGGCCGGCGCGAGGAGTTCCTGACGCTCGAGCTCGACCCGGGCAATGACGCCGAGCAGGGCAACGCGTACGCCGAGGGCCGCATCGCGCTGCATGCCGGCATCGCCGAGCGCGGCCGCCCGGCCGACGCCTGGCTGCGCAATGCCTGCCGGCTGGCCTGGCGCGCGAAGATCCACCTGCATCTGATGATCGACCTGCTGGGCAAGGCGCGCGAGAAAGCCGAGGGCCAGGCGATCGAGGTCTTCGGCGACAACCTCAAGGACCTGCTGCTGGCCGCACCGGCCGGCCCCAAGACCGTGCTCGGGCTCGACCCGGGCATCCGCACCGGCTGCAAGATCGCGGTGGTCGATGCGACCGGCAAGCTGGTCGCGACCGAGACGATCTACCCGCACGAGCCGCGCCGGCAGTGGGACCAGTCGCTGCACGTGCTGCAGGCGCTGTGCACGCGGCACGGCGTGCAACTGGTCGCGATCGGCAACGGCACCGCCTCGCGCGAGACCGACCGCCTGGTCGCCGATCTGATCAAGCGCGCGCCGGAACTCAAACTGCAGAAGATCGTCGTCAGCGAGGCCGGCGCGTCGGTGTACTCGGCCTCCGAGACCGCCGCGCGGGAGTTCCCGCAGCTCGACGTGTCGCTGCGCGGCGCGGTGTCGATCGCGCGGCGCCTGCAGGACCCGCTCGCCGAACTGGTGAAGATCGAGCCCAAGGCGATCGGCGTGGGCCAGTACCAGCACGATGTCGATCAGTACCGGCTGGCGCGTGCGCTCGATGCCAAGGTCGAGGACTGCGTCAACGCGGTCGGCGTGTTCGTCAACACCGCGTCCAGCGCACTGCTGGCGCGCGTGTCGGGGCTGTCGGCCGGGGTCGCGGAGAATATCGTCGTGCATCGCGACGCCAACGGGCCGTTCAAGCGCCGCCGCGACCTGCTCAAGGTCCCGCGCCTGGGCGAGAAGACGTTCGAGCAATGCGCGGGTTTCTTGCGCATCGCCGACGGCGACGAGCCGCTTGACGCCTCGTCGGTGCACCCCGAGGCTTATCCGGTGGTCGAGCGCATCGTCGCGGCCACCGGCCGCCCGATCGCCTCGCTGATCGGCGACGGCAGCTTCGTGCGCGGGCTCAAGCCGGCGCAGTTCACCGATGCGCGCTTCGGTGAGCCCACGGTGCGCGACATCCTCAAGGAGCTGGAAAAGCCCGGTCGCGACCCGCGTCCGGAGTTCAAGGCCGCGCAGTTCGCCGAGGGCGTGGAAGACATCAAGGACCTGCGCGAAGGCATGATCCTCGAAGGCGTGGTCAGCAACGTTGCCGCGTTCGGCGCGTTCGTCGACATCGGCGTGCACCAGGACGGGCTGGTGCACATCTCGGCGCTGTCGGACACCTTCGTCAAGGACCCGCGCGACGTGGTCAAGGCCGGCGACATCGTCAAGGTCAAAGTGCTGGAGGTCGACGTGGCGCGCAAGCGCATCGCACTGACCCGGCGCCTGGACGATACGCCTGCACCGCGCGAGGCACGCGGCCAGCGCGACGCAGCAACGCGCGATCCGCGCGGGCCCGGCCGCGGCGGCCGCCCGGGTGGCGGTGCGCCCAAGCCGAGTGCGCCGCCGGCCAACAACGCGCTCGCCGACGCCTTCGCACGCGCGCGCCGCAGCTGATCGCACCTGTGCCGCCGCGTGCTGGACAAGCACGCCGAACGCGCGGCGTCATTGCGTCCGATCAAGGCCGGCCCCCGGATCGCCGCCCAAGATGCCCTGCAACCAGACGGATGGCGGGGCGAGGACGATGTCGGTAGTGGTATGGCGGGCCGAACTGGACACGGGCATCGATGTCATCGATGGCCAGCACCGGCGGATCGTCGACATGATCAACCAGCTCGAACTCGCGCGGCACGGGCACTCGCGCGAAGCCGTCAGCGAGGTGCTCGACGAGCTGGTCGACTACACGCTGTCGCACTTCGCGTTCGAAGAGGCGCTGATGGAAGAAGCGGGCTATGCGTTCTGCGCCGCCCATCGCCGTGTCCACGAACTGTTTGCGCGCCGCGTCCAGGAGTATCGGCTGCGCTTCCAGGCCGGCGAGGATATGCTCGACGAATTGCGCGCAATGCTCGTGCGCTGGCTGTTCAACCACATCCGCAGCGACGACAAGGCCTACTCACCGACAGTCAAGCAGCATCTCAACGGCTTCGCCAGGACGCACGAGAACGGCGGCTGGCTGCGTCGCACCCTGCTGCGCTTCTTCCGCTGAAGCAGACCGGCGCGGCGCCCGCGCACGCGCCGCAGCGGTGGATCAGCCGCCGGTCGCCGCGCGCAGCGCCTCGCGGCAGCGCCGGCTGCACGGCACCACGGTGCCGTCGTCGAGATGGAGCCGCGCATCGCCGCTGTCGAGCGGCTCGATCGAGGCGATGCGCGCGACGTTCACCAGATGGCTGCGGTGCACGCGCACGAAGCGCGCCGGATCGAGCCGGGCCTGCAGGTCGGCCAGAGTGCTGCGCAAGGGATACACCTTGCCGCGCACGTGCAGGTTGGCGTAGTTGCCGGCGGCCTGCACCCATTCGATGTCGTCGGCGGCGACCAGGAACTCGCGACCGAGCTTGCGCACCAGGAAACGCTCGGGCCGCTCCACTGGCTCCACGGGCGCTGCGCCGTCGTCGGGCGCGGCGAGCAGCGAGGCCTCGCCCTGCAGGCGCCTGAGCAGCAGCCGGTAACCGTGCAACAACACCACGATGCCCAGGAACGTGCGCACGTCCTTGAGGTATTCGTAGAGATAGGCATCGTCGAAGCTGTAGCGGGCGCCGTGTAGCGCATAGACCGCCTTGCGGATGCCGACCATCAGGCCCACGTGCAGCAGCGACCAGACCACGCTCGCCAGCGCGTACAGCGGCAGTCGCCGCCACCAGGTGTCCAGGTGCACCGGCCAGCGCGCGGTGAACCAGACCGTGGCCGGAACCAGCGCCAGCAGTGCCAGCGCACTGCCCGCCTCCCAGCTCACCACTTCCCATTGCGCGCTCCCAAGGCCCGCGCGCTGCACATCGATCCAGACGGTCGCGCTGTTGCCCACTGCCGACAGCAGGCAGGTGACCAGCCAGTAGCCGACCTCGAGCGGGCGGCGAATGGCCAGATAGCGTTCGGCCGCGGACGGCGCATCGGACGGGCGTGAGGACATCGCGGCATTGTAGGCAGCCGGCTCGCGGCCGCGGGCCGCGCCGCCCCGCGGGGCCGTCCGTTCGTCCCCGGGGGCGGTCGTCTCGGCCCTTGCCGCGCCGGTGGACGGGCCCTGGGGCCGACGATGGCGCTCCCTTCCCATG
The DNA here is from genome assembly GCF_039673825.1 of Luteimonas sp. TWI662. Classification (NCBI taxonomy): domain Bacteria; kingdom Pseudomonadati; phylum Pseudomonadota; class Gammaproteobacteria; order Lysobacterales; family Lysobacteraceae; genus Luteimonas; species Luteimonas sp. TWI662. Next base: position 6,374 of record NZ_JBDJMI010000011.1, read on the forward strand.
GGCAGCTCCCATGTCCCGACGCCACGACATCGACGCCCTGCGGGTGATCGCCTTCGGCCTGTTGATCCTCTACCACGTGGGCATGGTCTACGTGGTCGACTGGGGCTTCCACATCAAGAGCCCGACCCTGCTGGCCTGGGTCGAGTGGCCGATGGTCGCGATCAACCGCTGGCGCATGTCGCTGCTGTTCTTGATCTCGGGGCTGGCGCTCGGCCTGGTGCTGGCCCGGCGCGCGCCCGGTGCGCTGGCGGCGCGCCGCAGCTGGCGCCTGCTGCTGCCGCTGGCCTTCGGCATCGTCGCGATCGTGCCGGTCCAGGCCTACTGCGAGGCGCGGATGCTGGGCACGATCGACCCCGGCTACGGCGCCTTCCTGCTGCGCTACCTGCAGTTCCGGCCCTGGCCGGCCGGCACGTTCACCGGCGCCGAGTACGGCTTCACCTGGAACCACCTGTGGTACCTGCCCTACCTGTGGGCGTACACGCTGGCGGTGCTCGCCATGCGGCCGTTGCTGGGGCGGCTTCGCGGCGGCCGGCTGCGCGACTGGCTGACCACGCGTGGGCGCTGGCTGCTGTGGCTGCTGCCGCCGGCCTGGTACCTGGTCTCGCTGCTGACGATCGAACCGCACTTCCCATCGACGCACGCGCTCATCGACGACTGGTTCAACCACGCGCGCTACTTCGTCGCCTTCGTCGTCGGTGTCCTGATCGCCGACAGCGACGTGGTGTGGGCCCGGCTGCGAGCGGGACGTTGGTCGTGGCTCGGACTGGCCCTGTCCGCTGGCGGGATCAACGTGGGCCTGCGGGCGGTGGGCCATCTGATCGACGCCGGCGCGCTATCGCGCGCGCCGTTCCTCGCGCTGATGCCCGAGGCCGGCTGGCAGGGCGTGTCGATCGTGGCGCTGGCGATCTACTGGTGGACCGCTCTGCTCGCGCTGCTGGCCTGGGGCGCCCATGCGCTCAACCGGCCGTGGCCGGGCCTGGCCTATGCCAGCGAGGCGGTGTATCCCTGGTACATCCTGCACCAGAGCCTGATCGTGCTGGCCGCGTACTGGCTGATCCCGCTGGGCCTGGGTCCGCTATGGGAACCGCTGGGGGTGCTGGCGATCACCGCGGCCGGCTGCGTGCTCATCCACGAGCTGCTGATCCGGCGCGTGCGCTGGCTGCGCCCGCTGTTCGGGCTGGCGGGAGGCGAGGGGCGGCGCGCGCCTGGGGCCGCCCCTCCCGTCACGGGTCAGAAGTCCACGCCCAGCCGCGCGTAGACGAAACGGCCGGGCAGGTCGTAGGTCGAGGCATCGTAGCCGTTGAGGCTGCAGCTCAGGCACACCGGCGGCGTCTTGCCGGTGAGATTGTTGACGCCGACGCTCACCCGTGTGCCCTCGAGCCAGGCGGTGCTGCGCCAGGACAACTGCAGGTCGTGGTAGGTCGTCGCGCCGAGCGCGTTGCGGTCGTTGGCGCTGTCGGGGCAGATCGCAAAGCCGATCGCACCGCCGCACGACTCGACCAGCCGGTCGATGTAGCGCATGGTCCAGGCCAGCGACCACGGCCCACGCGTCCAGTCGGTGACCAGGGTGCCGGTCCACTCGGGGATCGCGCTGTTGTTGACCTCGACGCCGGGCCGCCGCGGCTCGGCCTGGCCCGACTCGTTGACCAGTTCGTAGCGGCCGACCCAGGTCGCCTTCGCATCGAAGCGCAGGCGGCCCCAGTCGTGCTCGGGCAGCGTCCAGCCGGCGGTGAAATCCCAGCCGTCGGTCTTGATCGTGCCGAGGTTGGCCAGGATGTCGTCGAAGCGGATGATCTGCCCGCGCTCGCTGCGGTCGTACGAGGCGCAGGCCAGCGGATCGCGAGTGGCGATGCAGCGTTCGAGGATCGCCTGGGCGTCCGGAGCCTGGATCGCGCCGTCGATGTGATGGCGGTAGAACGTCACGCCCAGGTCCAGGCGGTCCGACCACGCCACGCCGTCGGCGAACGATGGGCTCCAGACCGCGCCGACCATCAGGCTGCGGCTGTGCTCAGGCTCGAGCTCGGCATTGCCCGAGGTCACCACCGAGATCTGCGAGTTGGTCTGCTCGTAGCCTGCCGGCACGCCGTCGGCGGCGCAGACCGGCGACGACGAGGCGGCGCCCGAACAGGGATCGACGAGGGTCGCGTCGAAACGGCTGAGCGTGCCGTAGAGCTCGCCGATCGACGGCGCACGGAAGCCCTCGGCATAGCTCATGCGCAGCAGGAACTCGTCGGCCGGCTGCCAGCGCAAGCCGACCTTGCCGGTGGTCTCGCCGCCGAAGGTCGAGTAGTCCGAATACCGTCCGGCGATACTCAGATCGAGGCTGTCGCCCAGCCACGAGTCGCGCAGCAGCGGCACGTTGAACTCGGCATAGGCCTCGTTGACGTCGTAGTCGCCCGAGGTCGCGCCCGAGGGCACGCCGTTGTACTCGCCGGCGATCGTGATCGGGTCGGGGGTGTAGCTGCCCTCGTAGCGGCGATGCTCCAGGCCCGCCGCGAACGACAGCGCGCCGGCCGGCAGCCGCGCGAGATCGCCGGTGATGTTGGCCGAGGCCAGGGTCAGCGTGTTGCGGCTGGCATCGCGCACCACCGGCTGGATGAAGGCGAGCATCTCCTGGGTGATCGTGCCCGGGCCACCGAACACGTTCAGCGGCACGCAGCCGGTGATCGCCGCGCACGCGTCGGGGTCGCCCAACGCTTCGTTGATGCGACGCACGTTGTAGCTGCCGACGTTGACCTGCTCGGCGCGGCTCTGGCTGCGGACAAGGTTGACATCCCAGTTCCAGGTGCGATCGCCGACGCCCAGCAGGCCCTCGAGCCCGGCGGCGGCGTACCAGGTCTTGACGTCCTGGGTGTAGCGGCGCGGTCCGCCCTCGACCGGACGGCGGCCGAGCAGGAACAGGTTCGGGTCGTCGCCCTCCGTGGTCAGATCGAAGCCGAAGGGGTTGTAGGGATTGCGCGCGGAGATTGTCAGCCGCTGCTCGGCCCAGGGGTTGTAGACGCCGGCATCGGTACCGAGGAAGAACGGCTCGGGCGCAGCCTGGTTGGCCGAGGTGCGCGTGTTGTACAGCACGCGGGTATAGGCCGACAGCTGCGGGCTGAACTCGAAGCGCACCTGGCCGAACACCGACTTGCGCTCCGACGGGGTCAGCAGCAGGTTGTTGGGCGCGAAGTTGTAGCGATCGGCAGTGCCGAAGCAATGAAAGTCGTCGGTCCGCGCGCAGCCGGTCTGGCCGGGGTCGTAGACCGGCGAGGTCGCGCCGTCGTTGGGGGTGAGGTCGAAATCCTCACCGGTGTTGGGATCGCGGAAGACGAAGCGTCCGCCTGGCGTGGCCGAGCTGCCGTTGGCCAGCCCCGTGCCCGGCACCGGCACGCTGGCGTTGTCGAACTTGGTCGAGGCGATCTGCCGCTGCTTGTAGTACGAGGCGCCGAAGAACCACTGGGCGCGCTCGCTGTGCCCGCCCCAGCCCAGATCCGCGCCCCACGTCGCACCGCCGAGGTCGTCGTACTCGCCGTAGTGCAGGTCGAGGCTGCCGCCGTCGGCATCGCGACGGGTGATGATGTTGACCACACCGGCGATCGCATCGGAGCCGTAGATCGACGACGCGCCGTCCTCGAGCACTTCGATGCGCTCGATCAGCGACAGCGGAATGGTGTTGAGGTCGACGGCCGAGCCGACGCCCGAGGCCGAGGACTCGTTGACCCAGCGGATGCCGTCGACCAGCACCAGCACGCGCTTGGCACCCAGGTGCCGCAGGTCGACCGTCGCGGCGCCGGCGCCGACGCCGCCGCCGTCGGGCGGAAAGCCGAAGTTGCCGCTGGAATTGAACTTGGTGTTGAGCGCGGCGCCGCTGGCAGTGAGGGTCTGCACGATGTCGGCGACGGAGGTGAACCCGCTGCGCTGGATGTCCTCGCGCGTGAGCACCTGGACCGGGACCGCGGTCTCCATCTCCGCCTTGCGGATGCGGGTGCCGGTGACCTGCACAGTGTCGAGCGTGCGCGCCTGCGGCGCGGGAGCCGGGATCTGCTGCTGGGCGGCAGCGGCGAGCGGAAGAACGACGAGCAGGGACGACGAGACGGCTGCGGCCAGTCGGTGGCGGCGGATCGGCATCATGCGGGCTCCTGTAGCGGGGGGCACCGGCCTCCTACCGGCAGATTCGTTGTAACGAATCTTTAACCTGGCCGCACCTGGGGTCAGCCCCAGGTTGACTCCCCCGCAGGCCGGCGCCGCGGGCAACGGATCGCCACTCTCGACGCGCGCAGGCCTGGCTGCAGGGCGTCCGGCCCGCAACGCGGGTGCGTGCGGGCCTGCATGCGAGGCTGACGCAGCGCCCGCTAGGCTGGGGACCCGTCCACCCGCGAGCCTGTCCCATGCGCCTGCCCTTGCTCCTGCTGTCCACCGCCCTGTTGGCGGCCTGTTCGCAGCCGGCTCCGCCGCCAGCCTCCGCCACTGCCGACGCGCGTCCGTCGTCCGACGCCTCTGCACCGGCCCCGTCCGCCGATGCACCGGCCCCAGTGCCCGAGGCCGCACCGGCGGCCGCGGTCGAATCGACGGGCGATGCACGCCAGCGCATCGGCCAGGTGCTGGGCGATGCCGCGCCCTACGAAACCGTGTTCACTGCCCTGCAGAAGGGCGTGGCCGCTCACGACGCCAAGGCCGTGGCCGCACTGCCGATCTACCCGCTGCGCGTGAAGGTGGCGGGCCAGGAACGCGAGATCGCCGATGCAGCCGCGTTCGAGCGCGAGTACGACCGCATCATCACGGCCGATATCGCTCGGGCCGTTGCCGCACAGACGTTCGACGCCCTGTTCGTGAACGCGCAGGGCGTGATGCTGGGCAATGGCCAGGTATGGATCGGCAGTGTCTGCGCTGACGCCGCCTGCGCCCATCCGCAGGTTGGCATCGTCGCCATCCAGGACTGACGTTGCAGGCGCCGGGCGCCGCATACGGCGCCCGGTCACGGCGCCCGCCCGTTGGCTTGCGCGTGCGTCGGGGCTAGCCGCCCGCCTGATCGCGGACCGCGTCGACGAGCGACGGCAACTCGGCGCCGGTGTCGGCGCTGGCCCGGATCGCGGCATCGGCCGCGTCCATGTCGAAGCCCTGCGCGGCGATCCAGTCGGCGCTGTAGTAGCTGTGCGCGTAGCGCTCGCCGCCATCGCACAGGATGGTGACGATCGCGCCGCTGCGGCCGGCCGCACGCATGGTCTGCGCGACCCGCAACACGCCGACGAAGTTGGTGCCGGTCGAGCCGCCGACGCGCCGGCCCAAGCGCGCGTTGACGTAGCGCATGCCCGCCAGGCTCAGGGCATCGGGAACGCGGACCATCGCATCGACGCAGCCGGGAATGAAGCTGGGCTCTGCGCGCGGCCGGCCGATGCCTTCGATGCGCGAGGGCGGGGTCGGCGCGAGGTCCTCGGGCGCCGGCTCGCGGCGCAAGCTGCGCGCATAGTGGTCGAAGAACGCCGAATGCTCGGGATCGGCGCACAGCACCCGGGTGTCGAAACCGCGGTAGCGCGCATAGCGCCCGATCGTCGCGCTGGTGCCGCCGGTGCCGGCGCTGCACACGATCCACGCCGGCACCGGGTGCACTTCCTGCGCCATCTGCTTGAAGATCGACTCGGCGATGTTGTTGTTGGCCCGCCAGTCGGTCGCGCGCTCGGCATAGGTGAACTGGTCCATGAAATGCCCGCCGCATTCGCGCGCCAGCTGCATCGAGGCCGCGGCGATGTCGCAGGCGTTCTTGACCAGATGGCAGCGCCCGCCCTGGAACTCGATCGCGGCGATCTTCTCCGGCGACGTCGAGGCCGGCATCACCGCGACGAACGGCAGGCCCAGCAGCCGCGCGAAGTAGGCCTCCGACACCGCGGTCGACCCACTGGAGGCCTCGACCACCGTGCTGCCCGCACGCAGCCAGCCGTTGGCCAGCGCGTAGAGGAACAGCGAACGCGCCAGCCGGTGCTTCAGGCTACCGGTCGGATGGCTGGACTCGTCCTTGAAGTACACCTCGATGCCGGGAAAGCCCGGCAACGCCAGCGGAATCAGGTGGGTGTCGGCCGAGCGGTTGAAATCGGCCTCGATCTTGCGGATGGCCTGCGCCACCCAGTCGCGGTTGGGCATGGGGCACTCGAAGGAACATCGGGACGCCGCGCGTCGCGGCGGCGCGAGGACAGCTTAAGCCCTGGCCGGGCCGGCGGCGAATGCCACCGGCCCGGCGCGCGGACGCGCGGGCGCGGTGCTCAGCCCAGGCGCCGGCGCACGATGCGGTCGAACACCGCGACCGCGACCGGCAGCAGCGCATCGTCGAAACGGAACGTCGGGTGGTGGCACATGGCGCTGTCCATGCCCAGGAACAGGTAGGCGCCGGGCCACTGTTGCAGCATGTACGAAAAATCGTCGGAAAAGGGGTAGGCGCGCAGATCGGTGCTGACGTTCTCCGCGCCGAGCACGTCGCCGATCGCCTCGGCCGCCAGCGCGGCCTGCGCGGGTGCGTTGACGCACGGCGGGCACGAATGCGGGATCTCCAGCCCGATCGTGCAGCCCGAGATCTGCGCATGCCCCTCGCACAGCGCGCGCAGGCGAGCGAGCAGCGCCTCGTGCACGTCCGTCGACAGCGAGCGGATCGTCCCGCTGAGCGAGGCGGTCGAGGGAATGATGTTGTGGGTCGTGCCGGCCTGCAGCGAGCCGACGTTGATCAGCGCCGCTTCCATCGGGTCGATGTGGCGGCCGACGATCGCGCCGATGTCCACCGCCAGGCGGGCGGCCACCTGCAGCGGATCGTTCGCACGATGGGGCGCGGCCGCGTGACCGCCGATGCCTTCGATCGCGATCTCGAACACCGCCAGCGACTGCAGCGTGGCGCCGGCGCGCACGCTGGCCCGGCCGGACGGGAGCGCGGGCATGTTGTGGAAGGCATAGACCTCGTCGCAGGGGAACCGATCGAACAGCCCGTCCTCGATCATCCGGATCGCGCCGCGCCCGCCCTCCTCGGCCGGCTGGAAGATCAACACCACGCGCCCGCTGGCCGGCGGATGCGCGACCAGGTGGCGGGCCACGCCCAGCAACGCCGCGGTGTGTCCGTCGTGACCGCAGGTATGGGCCACGCCGGGACGCTGCGAGCGGAACGGCAGGTCGCTGTCCTCATCCATCGGCAGCGCGTCCATGTCCGCACGCAAGCCAATCGACAGGCCCGGCACGCCGCTGTCGATGACGGCGACCACGCCGGTGCCGCCCAGACCCGTATGCGCCTGGAGGCCGAGCGCGCGCAGGGTGTCGGCGACCAGCGCCGAAGTGCGCTGTTCCTCGAAACCGAGCTCGGGCCAGGCGTGGATCGCCTGGCGCCAGTCGGTCATCGTCGGCGCCAGCGCGCTGATCGATTCGGGCACGTGGGGGGAAGACACGGTCATCGCAACACTCCATCGGCGGCACAGCGCGCCGGTTCGAAATCCAGGGGGACGCGGGCGCCGGCAGCGCGGCGGCTCACCACAGCAGCAGGCTGGCGCCGATGCAGTACATGAAGATCGCGAACACCCGCTTGAGCGCCGGCCCGCTGATCGCATGCGCAAGCCGGGTGCCCAGCGGCGCGACCAGCACCGAGGCCAGCGCGATGCCGATCGCGGCCGGCAGATAGACATAGCCCCAGGCCATCGACGGCAGCACGTCGCCCGGCGCCTGCAGCGCATAGCCCGACGCACTGGCCAAGCCGATGAATACACCGCAGGCCGCGGAGGTGCCGACCGCACGCACCGGCTGCACGCCACGCCAGACCAGCAACGGCACGGTCATGCTGCCGCCGCCGATGCCCACCAGCGACGAGGCAATGCCGATGCCGATGCCGGCGCCGGTCATACCCGCGCCCGACGGCACGACCGCCGCCCCGGTCTCGGGCGGCGAGCGCGACAGCAGCATCTGGGTGCCGGCGAGCGCGCAGTACGCGATCACGCCGTACTTGAGCACCTCGCCGTCGAGCCCGATCGCCAGCCGCGCACCCAGCCAGCCGCCGATCAACATGCCAGGCACCAGCCAGGCGACCGACGGCCACAAGACACTGCCACGACGGTGGTGCGCGCGGGCCGACGACATGCCGGTGAGCACGATGCTCGCCAACGAGGTCGCGAGCGCGGCATGCATCGCGGCGTCCTTCGGAATGCCATAGGCCGGCAGCAACCAGACCAGTGCGGTCACCAGCACCAGCCCGCCGCCGATCCCCAGCAGGCCGGCCAGGATCCCTGCGACCGCGCCCAGCACCGGGAACAGCAGCATCGACGCACTCAACACGGCCGGCGGCCTCCAAATGCACGACACGGCACCACGGCGCTCACGTCAACTCGATCGAGATCGCCGCCGCCGCCTCGCGGGCCGTGGTCCGCGCGGCCTCGACGTCCTCGCCGCGCGCCAGGGTCACGCCGACCCGGCGCTGGCCCGCCACCGACGGCTTGCCGAACAAGCGCAGCGCGCTGTGCGGCGCCTGCAGCGCCGCCGCGACGCCCGAGAACGCGGGCACGCCATGTCCCTGCGCGAGCAGCGCGCAGGACGCGCCGGGTCCGGTGAGCAGCACCGTCTCGTCGCCATCGACCGGGATCGGCAGGCCGAGGATCGCGCGCGCATGCAGCGCGAACTCGCTCAGGTCCTGCGAGGCCAGCGTGACCAGGCCGGTGTCGTGCGGGCGCGGCGAGACCTCGCTGAACCAGACCTCGTCGCCGCGCACGAACAGTTCCACACCGAACACCCCGCGCCCGCCCAGGTCGTCGGTGACCGCCCGGGCGATCTCGCGGGCCCGCGCCAGCGCGCGCGGCGACATCGCCTGCGGCTGCCAGCTTTCGCGGTAGTCGCCGGCGATCTGCACATGGCCGATCGGCGCGCAGAACGCGGTGCCGCCGGCATGGCGCACGGTCAGCAGCGTGATCTCGTACTCGAAGTCGACGAAGCCCTCGACGATGCAGCGCCCGGCGCCCGCACGGCCGCCGGTCTGCGCGTAGTCCCAGGCCGGATCGATGTCGGCCGCCGTGCGCACCGTGCTCTGGCCCTTGCCCGACGACGACATCACCGGCTTGACCACGCACGGCAGGTCGATCGCTGCGATCGCCTCGCGGTACTGCGCATGGGTATCGACGAAGCGATAGGGCGACGTCGGCAGGCCGAGCGTCTCGGCCGCGAGCCGGCGGATGCCCTCGCGATCCATCGTCAGCCGCGTCGCGCGTGCGGTCGGCACGACCTGCAGCCCTTCCTCGCGTTCGAGCGCGACCAGCGTGTCGGTGTGGATCGCCTCGATCTCGGGCACCACCAGATGCGGGTGCTCGGCGTCGATCAGCGCGCGCAACGCGGCCGGATCGAGCATGTCGAGCACGTGGCTGCGATGGGCGACCTGCATCGCCGGCGCATCGGCGTAGCGATCGGCGGCGATCACTTCGACGCCGAATCGCTGCAGCTCGATCGCGACCTCCTTGCCCAGCTCTCCCGAGCCGAGCAGCAGCACGCGGGTGGCGGACGGGGACAGCGGCGTACCGAAGATGGCCATGGGGGACGGTTTTCCGGGAAAGGCGGGGGCAGACCGGGAATTCTAATCGCCCGGCGCCAGCCGCCCCAGCCGGGCCACACGCAGCGGCGTCCGCAGGCCGCAGCGGCATATGCGGGTTCCAAGTGCGGGGATGGAAGTTCCACTCCGGATGCGCAGCCGCCTGCCAGCCGCAAGCCGTTCTCCCCTCGGTCAAGGCCGGCCATGCGAAGCATGCGTGGCGTTCGGATGGATGCGCGGCAGTGCCGCGCACGCCATCCATGCTCCCCCCTGCCTTGACTCGGGCGCGCGCCCGCGCCGCTTCGCGGGTCGGTCCGGCCCGGCGGGGTGCGCCGGGCAGGACCGTGGAGCGGGCTGACCGAGCCGGGAGCAGTCCCCGCCGGCACGACGCGCGCTTGCCCTGCCTTCGGCGAAGAACCAAAAAAAGACCCCGCCGAGGCGGGGTCTTTTCGTCAAGCCAAGCCGCTGCGATCAGAAGCGGTACTGCGCCGACACGCCGAACAGGTTGGCGTTGCCGTCAAAGTCGCCGTAGACGCGCGCGCCACCACTCGTGGTGTCGATCCGCGGATTGCGCGGCTCGATGCGGGTGTAGGCCAGGTTGACGTCGAACGCGTCGTTGAGCTTCCAGGTCGCACCCACCGAATAGAACATGCGGTTGGCATCGGGCAGGCGCGGCGTGCGGTGCTCGATGCTGGTCGGCGTCTCGTCGTAGGCCACGCCGCCACGCAGCGTCCAGGCGTCGTTGAGCTGGAACTCGGCGCCCAGCGAGTAGAAATCGCTGTTCTTCCAGTCGAACGGCTCGACCGAGTCCGGATCCGGGTTCTCGAACTGGATGCGCACCTCACGCAGCGATTCCCAGCCTGTGCGAGCGTAGGTCGCCGCCAGCATGAAGCCATCGGTGACCTGCCAGGACGCGCCGACGTTGAGGATCGACGGCGTGGTCAGCTCGGCACGGGCCTTGCCATCGATGAACAACGGACGGGTCATTGGCCTGGCATCGAACACCGCGCGCGCATTGCCGGGCACGGTCCAGTCGACGGTGCCGGTCAGCTCGTAATCGATTTCCGAGCGATAGCTCACGCCGATCGACACCGCGTCGGTCGGACGGAAGTGCGCGCCGATCAGCCAGCCAAAGCCGTTGTCGTCGCCCTGCACCTCGGCCGTGCCGTCTGCGCCCTGCGGCTGCGCGAACGGCAGCGGCACGCCGCTCGATGCCAGCAGACCGCCAAAATCCACGCCCTTCGACAGCGTGACGTCCGCGCGCGAGGCGATGACGCCCAGGCCGACCGAGAAGCGGTCGCCCAGGTCCACCGCGCCCGACAGCGTCAGGTCGACGATCTTCACTTCCGACTTCAGCGCCGCGTAGCGGCCCACCCAGCCCGGGTCGTACTCGGTCTTCAGGCCGAACGGCGCGCTGACCATCGCGCCCAGCGCGGTGCCGTTGTCGAACTTGTGCACGACCGACAGCGCCGGCACCGGGGTCACATCGCCTGCGTTGCCGCCGTTGCTGCCGGACATCGGGCGGCCGAGGGCATCGACAGCGGCTCCCTTGTATTCGTAATTGAGGTCGATGACGGTCAGGTCGGCCTGCACAGTCGTGCCTTCGAACTGGGTCATCACCGCCGGGTTGTTGGTGACCACCGAGCTGTCGCCGGTCTTGGCGGCGGTGCCCGCGAACGCGGCGCCCATCGACTTGACGCTGTTTTCCTTGAGCTGGAAGCCGGCGGCGTGCGCCTGGCCAGCGAATGACAGGGCGCCGGCGATGCCGAGCGCCAACGCGGTGCATTGAATGATGCGGGGGTGGGTCGCCATGGTCGCCTCTCTCCGAAGGTGTGCTTATGGTCCGGGCTTCGCTCGCCCGAACGGGAGCGAAGCCGCGTCTTGCGTGCCCGTTCGCCTTCGGAAAACCCCTCCCGACGCGCTCGGCGGGCGCACTATACCGTACCTAACCGTCTGGAAACGTGCTGCATTGCGGCATACCGGACACCCCCCTCGACGCGCTTTACCCGCGCCTGCGCGCCCTCGACAATGCGTGCGCCCATGTTCGTCTCGATCCCCAATCGTCGCGCCAAAGCCCCGCTGCGCTGGGCCGTGCCGATGCTGTTCGTGCTGCTGTGGGTGACGTTCCTGTGGGCGAGCACGCGCTCGGCCAACGAGCACTACGCCCTGCTGCTCGACTGGGGCGCGCTGTACGGCGAGCCGGTCGGCACCGACGGCGTGCTGGTCAACTGGCTCGACCCCGGCCCGTGGCTGCGCCTGGTGACGGCATTGTTCCTGCATGCCGACTGGGCGCACCTGCTGGGCAACCTGGTGTTCCTGCTGATCTTCGGCCTGCCGGCCGAGCGCCTGATGGGCGCCTGGCGGCTGCTGGTGCTGTTCGTCCTGGGCGGGGCAGTGGCGAACCTGGCCGCGGTGCTGGCGATCGGCGCGCCGGACCGGTTGATCATCGGTGCCAGCGGCGCGGTGTCCTCGCTGATCGGCGCTTACCTGGCACTGTTCCCGCGCGCGCGATTGGGCGTGGTCGTGCCGCTGGGCCTGTTCCTGGAGTTCGTCCGCGCGCCGGCCTCGCTGTTGATCGGCGTGTGGGCCCTGCTGCAGGTGTTCTTCGCCTATATCGGCCCGGCCTTCGGCGCGGTGGCCTGGGCTGCGCATCTGGCCGGATTCCTGGTCGGCGTCGTTTTTGCGCTCGTCTCGCGCCACGCGATCGGCCAGCGGCTGCGGCGACTCAAGGGCTATTGAAGGCCTAACGCGAACAATCGGGACCGGGCATTCGAAGGCGCCGGCCGTGGCGTCGCTTAGCCCAAGCCCGGCTCTTATACTTTCGCCATGACCGCCAAGACGCTCTACAAGATCACCTTCCTGACCCACGGCAAGGTCTACGAGCTGTATGCGCAGCGCGTGGAGAGCGGACGGCTGTGGGGCTTTGTCGAAGTCTCGGATCTGGTGTTCGACGTACACGATGGCCTGGTCGTCGATCCGACCGAAGAACGCCTGCAAGCCGAATTCGGTCACACCCGCACGCTGCATCTGCCGATGCAGAGCGTGCTGCGGGTCGAGGAAGTCGAGAAGAAGGGGCAGTCGGCGATCCGCGATGCGACCTCGGGCGAGAAGGTCGTCACACCGTTCCCGTTGCCTGCCAAGCCGCGCTGAGCGGACCGCGCAGGCCGGCGCGCTACACTTGCCGGCCGCGGCCACCCCGCCATCGCATGCAGGTTGCGATGCTGTCCGACGGACGCTCCCATCACCCAGGCACTCGCCCAAGGCAACGATGACGACACCTCAGGAATTGCTGCAGACCCACGGCCCGCGCGAATCGATGGAGTACGACGTGGTCGTCGTCGGGGCCGGTCCCGGTGGCCTGTCGACCGCGATCCGGCTCAAGCAACTGGCCGCCGAGGCCGGACGCGAGGTGTCGGTCTGCGTGCTGGAGAAGGGCTCCGAACCCGGCGCGCACATCCTCTCGGGCGCGATCGTCGATCCGCGCGCACTGACCGAACTGATTCCCGACTGGCAGGCACAAGGCGCGCCGCTGAAGCAGGCAGTCACGCGCGATGCCTTCCTGTTTCTGGACGAGACCGGCGCGAAGGCCACGCCGGACTTCCTGCTGCCCGACTGTTTCAAGAACCACGGCAACTACATCGTCAGCCTCGGCGCGGTCACGCGCTGGTTGGCGACGCAGGCCGAAGGCCTGGGTGTGGAGATCTTCCCCGGCTTCGCCGCCGCCGAAGTGCTCTACACCGACGATGGCGCGGTACGTGGGGTTGCGACCGGCAACCTGGGCATCGGCAAGGATGGCCAGCCGACCGCCGAGTTCCAGTTGGGCATGGAACTGCATGCCAAGTACACGATCTTCGCCGAGGGCTCGCGCGGGCAACTGGGCCGCGAGCTGATCGCGCGCTTCGCGCTCGACGACGGCCGCGACCCGCAGAGCTATGGCCTGGGCATCAAGGAGCTGTGGCAGGTCGACCCGGCCAAGCACGAGCCGGGCCTGGTGGTGCATACCGCCGGCTGGCCTTTGAGCGACGACACCTACGGCGGCTCGTTCGTCTATCACGCCGAGGACGGCAAGGTCGCCATCGGCCTGGTCGTCGGCCTGGACTACCGCAATCCGTGGTTGAGTCCGTTCGAGGAATTCCAGCGCTTCAAGACCCATCCGGCGATCCGCCAGTACCTGGAGGGCGGCAAGCGCATCGGCTACGGCGCGCGCTCGATCACCGCCGGCGGCCTGCTGTCGATTCCGAAGCTGGTGTTCCCCGGCGGCGCGTTCGTCGGCTGCGAGGCCGGCACGCTCAACGCCAGCCGGATCAAGGGCAGCCACGCGGCGATCAAGACCGGCATGCTCGCCGCCGAGGCCGCATTCGCGGCGCTGGGCGAGGGCCGCGCCGGCGACGAACTGGCCGCCTACCCGGCCGCGTTCGAGTCGAGCTGGCTGCATGCCGAACTCGCGCAGGCCAAGAACTTCAAGCAGTGGTTCAAGAAGGGCCGCACGACCGCGACCCTGATGACCGGTGTCGAGCAATGGCTGCTGCCCAAGCTGGGCATCCGCACGCCGCCTTGGACACTGCACCGCGATCGCCCCGACCACGCCTGCCTGGAGCCGGCCGCGCAACACGCCAAGATCGCCTATCCCAAGCCCGACGGTGTGTTGACGTTCGACCGGCTGAGCTCGGTCTACCTGTCGAGCACCAACCACGACGAGGATCAGCCCGCGCATCTCACGCTCAAGGACCCGCGCGTGCCGGTGGACGTGAACCTGGCGACCTACGGCGGGCCGGAAGCACGCTACTGCCCGGCGGCGGTCTACGAGTTCGTCGAAGGACCCGACGGCCCGCGGCTGCAGATCAACGCGCAGAACTGCGTGCACTGCAAGACCTGCGACATCAAGGACCCGACGCAGAACATCGTCTGGGTCGCCCCGCAGGGCGGCGGCGGCCCGAACTACGCGGGGATGTGAGCCTGCGCAAGCGGCGTTGCACCGCGGCGATGCTGCGCCGCCGCGACGGAACGCCGCAGGCATTTTCGCCGACCTGGCCGTATACTCGCCGACAGCTGTGGTCCGCGGACCATGTCGCCAAAGCCAAGGGTGCTTCGTGCGCAACTACGATCTCGAATTCCTCAAGCGCTTCTCGATGGTGCTGGTGTTTCTGACCATCGTCACACTGGGCCTGATCGCTGGCGCCTGGTTCCTGCATCGTTCGCTACCGACCGAAGTCCCGCCCAACGTCGCCCAGCGTACCGAGGCACGCATCGCGCCGGTGGGCGCGGTCTATGCCGGCGCCACCGGTGCCGCCGCGCAAGCGGCCGCATCGGCTGCAGCGGCGGCCGCAGCGACCTCGCAGGCCGCCTACGGCGGCACGCTCGAAGGCTCGGTGATCTTCGAGAACCTGTGCGCGGGCTGCCATACCTCCGGCGCCGGCGGCGCGCCGACGCTCGACCACGCGCACTGGGATGCGCGACTCGCCCAGGGCAAGGACACGCTGTACAAGCATTCGATCGAAGGCTTCACCGGCGCGGCCGGCGTGATGCCCGCGCGCGGCGGCAACCCGGCACTGACCGACGAGCAGATGCACGCCGTCGTCGACTGGATGGTCGACAATCTGAAGTAAGCTGCGGCGCGCCGCCATGCCCGGCGCTGCCCGATGCTCGAGACGCCGCCTTCGGGCGGCGTCGTCGTTTCGGCCCTGCCCGCCTGGAGTTTCCGTGATGCGCATGCACTTGGCCCTACCGCTCTGCCTGTTGCTCGCCGCCTGTCGCGCGGGCAGTCCCGTCCATGAGCGCGCGCCCGGCCACGAAGCGGCGACGCCCGCACCGGTGACGCTGTCCGCAGCGCCGGCCGACTGGACGCCGCTCGCCGGCCAGCGGGTCCGCATCGACGCGCCGCTGACGGTCAGCGGCCGGCACCGGCTGGCCCGCGATGGCGCGCTGTTGGCGAGCTTCGATGGTCGTCTGTTCACCCCGACCGAGATCGCCCGTCCCGGACCCGATGCCGCAGCCGTGGCTGCAAGCAACCGCGCACGCCGCATCGAGCTCGACGACGGCCGCGACGATCCGCCCGAACGCGGCGTGCCGTGGTATCTGCCCGAGCACGCACGGGCGTTGCGCACCGGCAGCGTGCTGACCGGCGTGGAAGGCATCGTGGAACGCAGCGACGATGGCTGGCGGCTGCGCGCGACCGCGCGACCGGCGGTCGCCCTGGCGCCACGCCCGGCACCGCCGCAGGTCGGCGGCGACCTGCGGATCGCCGCCTTCAACCTGCAGAACCTGTTCAACGGCGACGGGCGCGGCGGCGGCTTTCCCACCGCACGCGGCGCGAAGACGCCCGAGGCATTGGCACGCCAGGTCGCTGGGCTGGTCGCCACGATCGCCGCACTCGACGCCGACATCGCGGCCGTGATGGAACTGGAGAACGACGGCTACGACTCCGACGCGAGCATCGCCCAACTGGTGGGTGCGCTCAATGCCGCCGGACCTGCGCGCGATTGGCGCTTCGTCGACGCCGGCCAGGGGCCGGGCGACAACGCGATCCGGGTCGGCCTGCTCTATCGCAGCACGCGCGTCCGGCCCCAGGGGGCGCCGGCGATGCTCGAAGGCGGCCCGTACGTGGCCCACAGCCGCGTCCCGCTCGCCCAGGCCTTCGTGCCGCTGCGCAACGGTCGCGATGCAGGTGCGGCCTTCTCGGTCGTCACGGTGCATCTGAAATCGAAGGGCTGCCGCGACGCCGAGGGCGCCGATCGCGACCAGGGCGACGGCCAGGCGTGCTGGAATGCCACCCGCACCGAGTCCGCGCGCCGGCTGCTGGCCTGGCTGGCGAGCGACCCGACCGGCAGCGGCGACCGGATCGCCGTGGTCGGCGATTTCAACGCCTACGCAATGGAGGATCCGGTACGCGCATTCGTCGACGCCGGCTGGCGCGACCCCTTCGACACCGAACCGGCGCCGACGCGCTACAGCTTCGTCTTCGATGCGCAGTCCGGTCGTCTGGACCATCTGCTGCTGAGCCCGTCGCTGGCGTCGCGCGTGCACGGCGCGGCGAAGTGGCACAACAATGCCGACGAGCCCGATTCGGGCACGCCCGACGGCACGCCGTGGCGCAGTTCCGACCACGACCCCCTGGTGGTGGGCCTGCGTCTGCGCGGCGAGTAAACGCACGGGTGTTTATCATCGCGGCATGATGTCCCCCACCTTTCCCACGCAATCCGGCCCATTGACGCTGGCCGGCCCCGTCGGCGCACTCGAAGCCGCCATCGATCTGCCTGAGGCCGACGTCCCCGCGCTGCCGCTGGTCGCGGTGGTCTGCCATCCGCTGCCCACCGAGGGTGGCACGATGCACAACAAGGTCGTGACGATGGTCGCGCGCTCGCTGCGCGAACTCGGGGCGACGACGCTGCGCTTCAATTTCCGCGGCACCGGCGCCTCCGAAGGCCAGTTCGACCGCGGCGACGGCGAGACCGACGACCTGACCGCCGTGGTCGAGTGGGTGCGCCGGGAGCGGCCGGGCGATGCGCTGTGGCTGGCCGGCTTCAGCTTCGGCGCCTATGTGTCGTTGCGTGCCAGCGATGCGTTGAAGCCCGACCTGCTGATCTCGGTCGCCCCGCCCGCCGGGCGCTGGGATTTCGACCGTATCGTGCTGCCCGACTGCCCGTGGCTGGTGATCCAGGGCGAGTCCGATGAGATCGTCGACCCCGAGGCGGTCTATCGCTGGCTCGAGGAGCGCGACGCCCAGGCCGAACTGGTGCGCATGCCCGACACCGGCCATTTCTTCCACCGCCGGATGATCGACCTGCGCGGTGTGGTGAAGAACGGCGTGCGGGGTTACCTGCCCGATCCGCGATGATCGACACCCGCCTTGCCCGCCCCGGCGACGCCATGATGCGAGGCCGGCGATGAGCCTGCCACCGCTGCCCTCCGCGCGCTACGCCGCAGGCGTCGCGCGCGGCGACTGGCAGCACGATCCCGCGCAGCAACCGGCGCTGGTCGAGCTCGACCGGCTGCACCGGGCCCTGCACGAGCCGCCGCCCCGGCGCGGCCTGCTCCGCCGCCTGTTCGCCGGCAACGGTCACGACGACGGCATCCCCGGGCTGTACCTGTGGGGCGGCGTGGGGCGCGGCAAGACCTTCATGATCGACCTGTTCCACGACGGCCTGGCGCTGCGGACGCACAAGAGCGAAGCGCGCGCCGACGCGTCGGCGCCTGCCGCGCCGCGCGACCCCGAGCGCAGTCCCGAGCCCGATCCCCGACTGGGCGGCAAGCGGCGCACGCACTTCCACCGGTTCATGCGCGAGGTCCACGCGGCGCTGCGCGCCCATGCCGGCGAGCGCGATCCGCTGGCCGCGATCGTGCGCGGCTGGCGCGACGCCGGGCTGCGCGTGCTCGTGCTCGACGAGTTCTTCGTCAGCGATATCGGCGATGCGATGCTGCTCGCACGGCTGCTCGAACGCATGGTCGCCGACGGCATCGTGCTGGTGACCAGTTCCAATGCCGCACCCAGCGACCTGTACAAGGACGGCCTGCAGCGCGCGCGTTTCCTGCCGGCGATCGCGCTGATCGAGCAGCACTGCCATGTGGTGCATCTGGAGAGCGACACCGACTACCGCCTGCGCGCGCTGACCCGCTCGCCGGTCTATCGCACGCCGCTCGATGCGGGCGCAGATGCCTGGCTCGACACGCGCTGGCGCGAGTTGGGCGGTGACGACGCGCATCGCGACGCCGGCATCGAACTCGACGGCCGTCGCATCCCGGTACGCGCGCGCTGTACCGGCATGGCCTGGTTCGACTTCGACGCGCTGTGCGAAGGCCCGCGTGGCGCCAGCGACTACATCCAGATCGCGACCGAGTTCCACACCGTGCTGCTGGGCGGCGTCCCGACGATGGATGCCCGCCGCGACGACGCGGCGCGCCGGTTCGTCACGCTCATCGACGAGCTCTACGACCGTAGCGTCAATCTGGTGTGCACCGCCGACGCCGAGCCGCCACAGCTCTACGCAGGCGAGCGGCTGGCGGCGGCCTTCGAGCGCACCGCCTCGCGTCTGATCGAGATGCGCAGCGCCGAATACCTGCTGCGGGCACACCGGGCGTAATCGACGCCGCCCACGCGGCATCCCGCGACCGACGAACCGCCCTGCGGTCGGCCTGCGACCTGCGGATGGGCATCGCGCCGTGCCTGGATAGTCCAAAACGCCATATCGCCAGTCCGGATCACCATTTCTGTCCGGTTCACGCGCATGGCCCACTGCCTGCCCCTCCATATTGCAGTGCAGCAGATGTCCAGCCCCACGCGCCTTGCGACCGCCCTCCTGGCGGCGCTGTCCCTCCCCCCTCTCGCCGCCGCACAGGACGCGGACGGTCATGCAGACGCAGGAGCGCGCACGCTGGGCACGGTGACCGTGACCGGCTCCCACATCCGCCGTGCGGACGCCGAGACGGCGAACCCGGTGCAGGTCATCGACCGGCAGCAACTGGAGACCTCGGGCAAGGTCACCGTCGCCGACGTGCTGCGCTCGATCTCGGCCAACACCGGCAACGCCGCCAACGAGACCAGCAACAGCGGCTGGGCCTCGGGCTCGGCCGGCATCGGCCTGCGCGGCCTGTCGCAGAAGAACACGCTGGTGCTGCTCAACGGCCGCCGCCTGGCCAACTACGGCTTCCCGGCCGGCGGGCTGTCGGACACCTTCGTCAATCTCAACGCGCTGCCGCTGGTCGCGGTCGAACGCATCGAGGTGCTCAAGGACGGCGCGTCGGCGGTGTACGGCTCCGACGCGGTCGCCGGCGTGGTCAACATCATCACCCGCCAGAACTTCCAGGGCCTGGACGTGGGCGGCAGCCTGGGCACCTCCGATGCGGGCGGGCTGGACACCCAGCGCGCGCGGCTGGTCGGCGGCTTCGGCGACCTTGCGACCGACGGCTACAACCTGCTCTTCAGCCTGGAGGCCTATGATCGCGACCGGCTTGACCAGGACCAGCGCGCGCTCACCCGCTCGGGCATCTACACCGACAAGCCCGGCGGCCGCTGGAACGGCTGGTCGGCCAAGGGCGCCCGCTTCCTCGTCAACGGCGCCTCGGTGCCGCTGCTCGACGCCGCGGGCCACTGCCCGCAGGGCATGGTGCTGACCGCGAGCGCGCCGATCGACGGGCTCGCCGGCGACACCTGCGCCATCAACCTGGCGCCCTACACCACGCTGATTCCCGCGACCGAGCGCTACCAGGGCTACGTCAACGCGACGTTGCGCCTGGGCGAGACCACCGAGGCATTCGGCGAACTGGTGGTGAGCCGCATCCGCGGCGCGTCCCTGTTCGGTTCCAGCCCGTACTTCACGCTCGAGGGCGGGCGTTTCTCGCTCAACGCCCAGACCGGGTTGGCCGAGCCGGTGTCCAACCTGCTGCCGGCCGGCAGCCCCTACAACCCGTACGGCGTCGCCACGCCGATCGAGTACACGTTCTTCGACCTGGGCCAGTCGCTCAAGACCAACCGCTCGACCGCCTACCGCGTGCTCGGCGGCGTGCGCGGCCAGCTCTCGGAGACCTGGGACTGGGAGGCCGCGGCCTTCTCGGCGCGCAGCAAGGAGGAGGAGACCGTCGCCGGCGGCTTCGCCAACCGCTGGACGCTGGCGCAGGCGCTCGCCGACGGCAGCCTGAACCTGCATGCCCCGTCGACGACGCCGCAGGCGGTGCTCGACGCGATCGCGCTCAGCACGCTGCGCCCGGCCGACTCGCGCCTGACCGGCGTCGATGTCAAAGTCTCGGGCAGTCTGTTCGAACTGCCTGCCGGCACCGTGGGCTTCGCGGCCGGTGCCGAGTGGCGCCACGAGTCGCTGGTCTCGCGCAACCCGTGGCAGATCGACGCCGGCCTGCAGGTGCGCCCGGCGATCGCCGCCGTCGATGGCGCGCGCGACGTCGCCGCGCTCTACGCCGAGATCAACGTGCCGGTGACCCCGACGCTGGAACTGCAACTGGCCGGCCGCGGCGACCGCTACAGCGATTTCGGCAGCGCGTTTTCGCCCAAGGCCGGCCTGCGCTGGCAGCCGCTCGAGGCGCTGCTGGTGCGCGCCTCGGCCTCGCGCGGCTTCCGCGCGCCGTCGCTGTCGGAGAACTCGGCCTCCACCAGCATCGCCTACGGCTCGGTCGTCGACCCCTACGATCCCGACGTCGCCGATTCGCGCCAGACCCCGACGTTCTTCACTGTCGGCAACACCGATCTCGATCCCGAGCGCACGCGCAGCTACAACCTGGGCGTCGTCGTCTCGCCGCTGGCCGACACCAGCCTGAGCCTGGACTGGTACCGGGTGGAGCTCGACAACCTCGTGGGCACCGGCAACACCACGACGATCGTGCAGACCAACGATCCGGCCGACGTCGTGCGCGATGCGCGCGGCAAGCTGATCGCCGTCTACAACCGCTACCAGAATCTCAGCGAACTGCAGACCTCGGGCCTGGACGCCGAACTGCGCCAGCGCTGGCGCACCGCCAACGCGGGCACCTTCGGCCTGTCGAGCGTGTTCACCCACGTGCTCGAGTACAAGCGCCCGCAAACGGTCGGCGGCCCACTGGTCGACTACGCCGGCAGCAACCTCGGCCCGTCGCTGCCGCGCAACAAGGCGACGACGACCCTGGACTGGAAGATCGGCGACTTCGACACCGGCCTGACCTGGTACCGCACCGGTGGCTACGACCAGAAGGCCAGCGTCGCCGCGCGCGCCGCGCAGGCACGGGTGGACGCCTACGACCAGTTCGACCTCTACTTCGCCTGGTCGGGCATCGAGCGGCTGACGCTCTACGCCAAGGTCGAGAACATCAGCGATGAGACGCCGCCGCACGACGCGTCCTTCCCCGGCATCCGCGCGCCCTACGACTTCAGCCAGTACGACCTGCGCGGGCGCTACTTCCAGGTGGGGTTCGATTACCGGTTCTGACCGGCCCCCCGCATTCCGATCTCCCCACCCCCGATTCCCGCGCCCTCAGCGGCGCTCCCGCGACGACGCGCACGCATGTGTTTGCGCGGGCGCCGCCCCATACCGGATACGCCCCATGCCCGACGCCCCCCTCCATCGCGCCTCCGAGCGCGGACGCCTCTTGCGTCGTGCGCCGATACGGATGCTGCTGGCCTTGCTCGCGCTGCTGCCGCTGGTCGCGGTCGCGCAGAGCGACTACTACTTCCCGCAGGCCCAGGCCGCGGATTTCGACCCCGAGGTGCCCACGCCCGAGCAGTTCCTCGGCTATCGGCTGGGAACCCACTACACGCGCCACGACCGCATCGTCGACTACTTCCGCGAACTGGCGCGCGTGTCCGACCGGATCACACTGCAGCAGATCGGGCGCAGCTACGAGGAGCGCCCGCTGGTCGCCGCCATCGTCACCTCGGCCGCCAACCACGGCCGGCTCGAGGCGCTGCGCGCCGCGCACGCCACCCAGCGCGATCCCGCTGCGGCCGTGCCCACGCAATTGCCGGTCGTCGTCGGGCTGTACTACAGCGTGCACGGCAACGAGACTTCGAGCGGCGAGGCCGCGTTGCTGACCGCCTACTACCTGGCCGCGCACCGCGGCGCCGAGACCGCGCGCTGGCTCGACGAGGCGGTCGTGCTGATCGACCCCGCGCAGAACCCCGACGGCCGCGACCGCGCGGCGAACTGGCACAACGCGTGGAAGTCGAACCCGCCGGTCGCCGACCCGCTGGACAAGGAGCACGTCGAGCCGTTCCCGATGGGCCGCACCAACCACTACTTCACCGACCTCAACCGCGACTGGCTCGCGGTCACCCAGCGTGAAACCCGGCCCAAGATCGAACTGTTCCACCAGTGGACACCGAACGTGCAGATCGACTTCCACGAAATGGGCGCGGGCAGCACGTACTACTTCGAACCGTCGCCGGCGAGCATGCACAGCCCGCTGCTGCCGCAGGCCTCCTACGATTTCAACGTCACGCTGGCGCGCTACCACGCCCAAGGCCTCGACGCGCTCGGCTCGCTGTACTACACGAAGGAAAACTTCGACAACTTTTCGCCGGTCTACGGCTCGACCTATCCCGACTTCCACGGCGGAGTCGGCGTCACCGTCGAGCAGGGCAGTTCGCGCGGCCTGGTACAGGACACCGCCGGCGGCCCGCTGGAATTCCGCTTCACGATCCGCAATCAGGTCGCGACCGGGCTGGCGACGCTCCGCGGCGCAGTCGCCGAGAAAGCCGGCTTGCTGGCACTGCAGAAGGACTTCTTCCGCTCGGCGCTCACCCAGGGTCGCCGCCACGATGCCGCCGCGTTCGTATTCGGCGACGCGCACGACCCGTCGCTGACCCGGCGCCTGCTCGACCTGCTGCTGCTCCACCGCATCGAGGTCCATGCGCTGGCGCGCGAGACGACGATCGACGGCACTACGTTCTCGCCCGGCAGCGCCTACGTCGTACCGTCGGCACAGCCGCAGTTCCGGCTGGTGCATTCGATCTTCGAGACCACGCCCGAGGTGAAGGAGAGCGTCTACGGCAGCACCTCGTACGCGATCGCACACGCCTACGGCATCGCGTTCGCACGCGCGCGTCGCGCGCCAGCGCTGGGCGCGCGTGTGCAGGCGTTGCCGTCGGTCGAGGCCGGCATCATCGGCGGCCAAGCCCGCTACGCCTACGCGATCGACTGGCGCGACCAGGCCGCACCGCGCGCGCTCGCCGCGCTGCTGGCACAGGACATCCGCGTGCGCAGCGCATTCCAGCCGTTCACCGCGCGCACCGCGGACGGCGAGACCGCGTTCTCCTACGGCACCCTGGTCGTACCGGTCGCCGGACAGGCGCTGGCGGCCGAGGCCCTGCATGCGGCGGTCGATGCGGCCACGCGCGAAGCCGGGGTGCGCGCGCATGCGCTGTCGACCGGACAGAGCGTGGCCGGCATCGACCTGGGCAGCGACAGCGTGCGTCCGCTGCGCAAGCCCGCGATCGCGCTGATCATGGGCCAGGGCGTCAACGCGACCGAGATCGGTTCGACCTGGTTCGCGCTGAGCGAGCAGTTGCGCTGGCCGGCGACCCGGCTCGACCCGACCCAGCTCGCGCGCGCACCGTTGCGCGAGTACACCAGCCTCGTGCTGGCCGGTGGCCACTACGAGGACTGGAGCGAGGCGACGGTCGAGGCGCTGCGCGACTGGGTCCGCGCCGGCGGTTCGCTGGTGACCTTCGGCAGCGCCTCGCAGTGGGCCATCGATCGCAAGCTCGTCGACGGCCTGGGCCAGGCCCCGGCGCCCGACGAGGACGACACCGACCGCGCGGACTTCGGCCAGCGTCGCGACCTGCTGGCCGAAGACCGCATCTCCGGCAACCTGGTCTCGGCCGATGCCGACATCAGCCATCCGCTGGCATTCGGCGTGCCGCGCCGCGCCCTCTTCGTCAACAAGGAAACCGCGGTGGTGCTGCCGCCAGCGCGCGACCGCTTCTCGACGGTCGTGCGCATCGACGATGCGCCGCTGGTCAACGGCTACGTCTCCACGCGCAACCGCGCCAGGCTCGGCGGCGCGCCGTGGGCGGTCATTGCCGCAACCGGGCGCGGGAATGTGGTGCTGTTCGCCGACGACCCGGCGCATCGCAAGTACTGGCACGGCACCGAGCGGCTGCTGCTCAACGCACTCTTGCTGTCGGAGCATTTGGTGCCAGCCGCGCGTCGCTGAGCCGCCTTCGATGATCACGGCGTAGACGGGCGGCGTCGCCGGATCGCGGCACACAGTGTTGTCGCCCGCGGGACATGCCGGTCGCGCCCGTGGGCGACCATGCGTTGCGACAACATTCCCGCCGTCGGCACGGGCCTGGCCATGACCCTCACCCAACTGCGCAGCTTCGTCGCCATCGTCGAATGCGGCCACAACATCACCCTGGCCGCCCGCCGCCTGCACGCGACCCAGTCGGGACTGTCCAAGCAGCTCGCGCAACTGGAGAACGCGCTGGGCTTTTTGCTGTTCACCCGCCGTCAGCGCGCCCTCGCCGCGTTGACCGACGAAGGCCGGCAGGTGCTTGCGCACGCCCGCCGCCTACTCGCCGAGGCCGGCAACATCCAGGCGCTGGCCGACAACCTGCGGCGCGAGGCCCAGGGCCTGCTGCGCATCGCCACCACCCACACCCAGGCCCGTCATGCGCTGCCGCCGGCGCTGCAGGCGCTCAAGCGCGACTGGCCCGACGTCGCGGTGCATGTGGTGCCCGGAGGCGATGTCGAGTCGCTGCGGCTGCTGGCCGAACACCATGCCGACCTGGCGATCCTCAGCGGCACCGGCGCTCCGCCACCGGGCCTGGTGGCGATTCCGCTCTACCGCTGGGGCCGACGGGTCCTGCTGCCGGCCGGCCATCCGCTGACCGCATTGGCGCGTCCGATCGGGCTGCGCGACCTGGCCGGCGTGCCGCTGGTGAGCTACGAATCGAGCCGGCAGCCCGCCTCGTCGCTGCAGCGCGCGTTCGCGGCCGCCGACCTGCGAGCCGACCTCGCGGTGACCGCACGCGACGGTGCACTGATCCGGACCTATGTCCACGCCGGGCTGGGCGTGGGCATCGTCGACGAAATGGGCGCCGACCTCGACGACGGCCTGGTCGCGCCGCCGGTCGAGGACGGCCTGCTGCCCGAATGCATCACCTGGGCGCTGCTGCGCCGCGACCGGGTGCTGCGCGATTTCGGCTTCGCGCTGGTCCAGGCGCTGGCGCCGCATTACGCCGCGGTGGACCTGCGCCGGCTGCTCGACCACGACCAGCCGCTGCCGATTCCGGCCCCCGACTGGCCGCGCTGGTCGCGTGCGACCGCCACGGCCCTGGCGGCGCGGACCGCGGTCGCCGTGGCTGAATAGGCCTCTTCCGGGGTTGCCTGGCGCAGCCGGATCTGCATCGCCCCGTGCCCGGCCGGCGGCTGAGGCCGCACGATTCCCGGCCTGACGCGGATCCGGGCGCCCGCCCCACATTTAGCGTTGACGCTGTCCGACCACCCCACTATCTTGGGCCACGTCGGTTCCGCAGCCACAAAGCCTGTGGATGAAAAACGGGAAGCCGGTGACGCCCCACGCCAGTCCGGTGCTGCCCCCGCAGCGGTAATTGGGAACGTCCCCGCCGCCACCGGAGTGATCCGGTGCAGTGGGACCGAAGGCCTGCCTTCACCCATGAGTCCGTACCGTGCCGACAGCCGCGCGAAAGCACGACGCGCGGTGACCGCTGTGGACGCTCCGCACAGGGGTGGGTCCGCGGCGCGGAACCCGACGGCACCCGCCGTCGCCGTCTCGCGGCGCACTCGCCCCACACGAGCCGTCCGCAGCCACCGGACCCGACGCGGGCGGGCCGGGGCGTGCGCGAATGCACTGGACACCAAGAGAGAGGACGCATGACCAGCCACGACACCGTCTCGACCGCCCCTTCGACGCCCGCAGACGCGCCCCCGACCCCGATCGCTTCCTCCACCCCTGTGGCGCCGTCCGCCGTCGACGCCGACGACGTGGTGCCGCCGCCCCCGAGCGCCGCCATGCAAACCGCAATTGCTGAAAATTCCGACGTCGACACCGACGTCTCCACCTGGATCACCAAGGAAGCCGGCAACCGCCGGATCCCGTACGACCGCGCGCGCCTGGAGCGCAGCATCGACCGCGTCCACGGCGAGTTCCCGCAACTCGATATCGCCGACTACAAGCGCAGCGTGTTCGGCTTCGTCGAGCGCAAGGACGCGGTCAACGCCGACGACCTGGTCGACCACCTAATCCGCGAGGCCGAGGCCCGGGTCGATGTCACCGCGCCCGAATGGGAGTTCTTCGCCGCCCGCCTGTACCTGCACCGCCTGTACAAGCGCGCCAGCCGCAACCGCTTCTACGACGCCGAGCAGAAGTACGGCTCCTACGTCGGCCTGCAGGAGTCGTTGGCCGACCGCAACATCTATTCCAACGACATCCTGCGCGCCTATTCCAAGGAAGAGCTGCAGGAAGCCGGACGCATGATCGAGCCCGAGCGCGACAAGCTGTTCGCCTACAACGGCCTGTACCTGCTGGCCACGCGGTATCTGGCCACCGACACCTCGCGCGCCGTGTTCGAGCTGCCGCAGGAGCGCTGGCTCACCATCGCGCTGTATCTGATGCAGAACGAGACCCGCGGCGGTCGCGAGCGCCGCATGCAGCTCGTCGGCGAGGCCTACTGGGCGCTGTCGAACCTGTACATGACCGTCGCGACCCCGACGCTGCAGAACGCCGGCAAGGTCGGCGGCCAGCTGTCGTCGTGCTTCATCGACACCGTCGACGATTCGCTGCAGGGCATCTACGACTCCAACACCGACATCGCTCGCGTCTCCAAGGGCGGCGGCGGCGTGGGCGCGTACATGGGCTATGTGCGCTCGTCGGGTTCGTCGATCCGCGGCGTACCCAATTCCTCGGGCGGCGTGGTGCCGTGGATCAAGCAGCTCAACAACACCGCCGTGTCGGTCGACCAGCTCGGCCAGCGCAAGGGCGCGGTCGCGGTGTACCTGGATGTGTGGCACCGCGACATCGAGAACTTCCTCGATCTGCGCCTGAACAATGGCGACCAGCGCCTGCGTGCGCACGACGTGTTCACCTCGATCTGCATCCCCGACCTGTTCATGGAAGCGGTCGAGCGCCGCGGCGATTGGTATCTGTTCGACCCGCACGAGGTCCATCGCGTCAAGGGCTTCTACCTGCAGGACTTCTTCGACGAGAAGAAGGGCGACCCGAACGGCAGCTTCCGCAAGCGCTACGAGGAAGTCGTCGCGGACGAGCGCATCTCGCGCAAGACCGTCAAGGCGATCGAGATCTTCAAGCGGATCATGGTGTCGCAGCTCGAGACCGGCAACCCGTTCATGTTCTACCGCGACGAAGTGAACCGGAAGAACCCGAACAAGCACGTCGGCCGTGTCTATTCGTCGAACCTGTGCACCGAGATCCTGCAGAACATGAGCCCGACGAAGATGATGCAGGAGATCATCTCCGGCAATCAGATCGTCACCACCAAGCAGGCCGGCGACTTCGTCGTGTGCAACCTGTCGTCGGTGAACCTGGGCCGGGCGATCGTGCCGCAGGAGGGCCAGGGCGACCTGATCACCGACGTGCTCGAGCGCCTGATCCCGATCCAGGTGCGGATGCTCGACAACGTCATCGACCTCAACCAGTTGCCCGTCCCGCAGGCCACGATCACCAACCAGAAGTACCGCGCGATCGGCCTGGGCACGTTCGGCTGGCATCACCTGCTGGCGCAGAAGGGCATCCACTGGAACACGCCCGAGGCCGAGGACTTCAGCGACACGCTGTATGAGCGCATCAACTTCCTGACCGTGCAGGCGAGCATGGAGCTAGCCAAGGAAAAGGGCGCCTACTCGGTGTTCGCCGGCAGCGACTGGCACACCGGCGCCTACTTCCGCGACCGCGACTACAACTCGCCCGCGTGGCTGGAACTGGCCGCCAAGGTCGGCGTCAACGGCATGCGCAACGGCTGGCTGATGGCGGTCGCGCCGAACATGTCGACCGCGCAGATCGCAGGCTCCACCGCGTCGATCGACCCGATCTACTCGGCGTTCTACTACGAGGAGAAGAAGGACTACCGGCGTCCGGTCGCCGCCCCCGGGCTGTCGCTCGAGACCTGGCCGTTCTACGAAAAGGGCGCCTACAAGGTCGACCAGTTCGCGTCGGTGCGCCAGAACGCACGCCGCCAGCGTCACGTCGACCAGGCGATCAGCTTCAACCTGTACGTGCCCAGCACCATCCGCGCCAGCACCCTGCTCGACCTCCACATGACCGCCTGGCGCGAGGGCATCAAGACCACGTACTACGTCCGCTCCAACGACATCGACATCGCCGAATGCGAGTGGTGTTCGAGCTGACAGCGCATTCGCGCTGACTTACAGATTAAAACCGGGGTCAGAGTGCATTTTTCATCCACTGACCCCGGTTCGAGAGTGCAACGGAAAAATGCACTCTGACCCCGGTTCTGCCGATCGCACGCGACACGCAATACGAGAAACGCAATCATGGCCACGACTTCTACGCCGCTCGACCGCATCAAGATCCTCGAGCCGCGCCACCCCAACCGCTCGACCGGCATCATCAACGGGCGCACGTCCGGCATCCTGAACTGGAACGACATTCCGTATCCGTCGTTCTACCGCGCCTACAAGGAGCTCTCGACCAACTTCTGGATCCCGGACGAGGTCGACATGAAGGGCGACGCCAAGCAGTACGGCGAGCTCTCGGCGCGCGAGAAGAACGCCTACGATTCGATCATCGGCCTGCTGGCCACGCTCGACTCGCCGCAGACGCGCTTCATCTACAACGTCGCCGAATACATCACCGACCCGGCCGCGCATGCCAACGCCGCGATCATCGGTCAGCAGGAAGTGATCCACAACGAGAGCTACAGCTACGTGCTGGCCTCGATCACCGACCTGTCGAACCAGAACCGTGTGTTCGAGATCGCGCGTACGCATCCCACGATCCAGAAGCGCAACGCGCCGATCATGGAGTCCTACGACGACTTCATGCGCGAGAAGACCGCCGAGACGCTGCTGCGCTCGCTGATCCAGTCCTCGATCCTCGAAGGCATCAACTTCTACTCGGGCTTCGCGTACTTCTACAACCTGGTCCGCCAGAACCGGATGACCGGCACCGGCAAGATCATCAGCTTCATCAACCGCGACGAACTGGCGCACACCAAGTTCATCAGCGAGGTGATCCGCGCCATCGTCGGCGAGAACCCCGAGCTGCAGACCAACGAACTCACCGATTACGTGCACAAGGCCTTCGCCCACGCGATCGAGCTGGAGACCCAGTGGACCGGCGAGGTGCTCGATGGCATCGACGGCATCGACGTCGACGAGATGATCCGCTATGTGAAGTACCGCGCCAACAAGATGGCCGGCATGCTCGGCATCGAGAAGCTCTACACCGAGACCACCGACAACGTCATGCCGTGGATCAAGGCCTACGCCGACAACTTCACCGAGACCAAGACCGACTTCTTCGAGATGCGCAACGCGTCGTACAAGAAGACGAATTCGGACAACGGATTCGACGACCTCTAATCGGGACCACCAGCACATTTGTCATTCCACTTTTAAGTACGGGGGGACACCATGAGCAAGCGATTGGATCCACGCATCTCGTCTAGTCGCATGCGACTGGAGAACCCGTACGCTCACATGGAAGAGCTTGAGCAGTGCTGGGAGGCGGCGAATTATCAAAATCCGTATCGATTCGTGAGTTCGGATGAAGAATCAATCTTTGCAAGGAAGACCCATAGCTTCGAGTCGATTGAGGCACAGGCGAAAGAGTTGCAACGCGCGATTTGGAAGAAGAGAAGAGATCTCGGGCTGAGCCAGAACGTCCACCCCATAGATGTCCTAGACCCGCAGCTTGCCGCCGAACTGCTCGGCTTCGACTTCACCCTGCATCCTAGCCTTGGCTGGATGGTTAACGGTCGCCGTCGAGTTTCGGTTGCAGGCCTGATTGATCAATCTACTCGATCGATCCAAGTCGCAACGGACGCTGAGCCCAGAGTTATGCGCTTTACGGCGGCTCATGAAATCGGACACGCAGTTCTTCATCCCGATCAAACAGGGCGCCATCGAGATCAGCCGCTCGACGGAGTTCGGCGGTCACGTGATCGCACCGAACTTGAAGCAGACAAGTTCGCGACGTACTTCCTGCTGCCAAAAAAGCTCCTTGCCGAAGAGTTCAAGTCTCGCTTCTTGGGACCGTTTACCCTCGATGAGCAGACCGCATTTGCTTTGCTGAGCAAGCCAATCTACGAAGTCCTGAAGAGTTTCCCGACTCTCCGCCACGTTTCTAGAAAACTGGCTAGCACGGCGTATTACAACGGCCGCCACTTCGTTTCATTGTCGGAATCCTTCGGAGTCAGCGCCGAAGCGATGGCTATTCGACTGGAAGAGTTGAAGCTCGTTATCGAATGATTGCCCTCCGGCGCGCGGTAAGGACAATTTCGAAAGGCCAGGAAAGATGACCTCTCCGAAGATCAGTCTGAACAAGCTTGGCGAGTACCTGACCGCGAGCCCTGCGCGGCGCAGACGGATCGTGCACGACCAGAAGGACCCAAGGCCTTTTATTACAGCGCGTTACATGGACGCCAGAGAGGTAATTGTCGACTTCCTAGCCTCTGGAAAGACCGATGACAACAAGCTAGTTATGAGAGCAAAGGCTCTTAGGTCGGACAGCAGCGGAACTGAGTTCGCGCGTCAAGACCGCATTGCGTCGGCGGATGCCATCGAGAGCTTTCTAGAAGTAGCAGACCAGATTGAACTTGCAGATCTAGAGGTAGTTCCGTTAGACAACAGCACGTCTGCAGAAATGCAGATCGAAGGCGTGTCTGTCTCGGTACGACCTGACGTTCTTTTCAAGGATGCGATGACCAAGGATGTTGTCGGTGCGGTGAAGCTTCATTTCCCCAAGAGCACGCCCCTCAACGAGAATGCCGCGAAGTATGTTTCCACGACGTTGCGCGTTTATCTGACGGATGAGCTCAACTCCGTAACTGCAGATCACAGAAAGTGCTACGTAGTCGATGTGTCAACCCAAACCGTGACCTGCGCGCCCAAGTCCTTCAAAAAAAACATGTCTGATGTCGCCGCTGCTTGCGAAGAGATTCGAGCGAGATGGGAACTGGGCGCGTAAGCGAGCTGGCACCCATTTCGTTTGAAGACAATTTCGCGCCTAAAGATCGTATAAAACCTGAGTCTGACGTCTTGCGCATCCTCCTCGCCTACTGCTCGCTCAGCGGCAATACCCGCGACGTCGCCCGGATGGTGAGGGCGCGGTGCGAGGCGCTGGGACATGAGGTGACCTGGATCGAGACCGACATCCAGACCCTCGCGTCGGTCTGCCCCGATGGCGCCGCGCACGATCTGTATGTGCTTGGCGCCTGGACCGACAACGCCGGCCGCACGCCGAGCGAGATGAAGCGCTTCATCGCCGATCTGGTCGACGCGGTCGGCAAGCCCGAACGCGTCGCGGTGTTCGGCACTGGCGAGACGCAGTGGGGCGCGGAGTATTACTGCGGCGCGGTGCATCGCATCGCCACGTTCTTCGCCAGTCCCTATCCGCGGCTGGAAATCGAACAGATGCCACACGGCGAGCGCGACGTGCTGAAGATCGAACGCTGGACCGATACCATAGTCGGCCGTCACGAGACCCCGTCCCATGCAGACCCTGCACGCCTCCACGCCTGACGACTACGCCGCGGCCCTAATCGCGCATCCGCGCCTGCTCGTGGACTACTACAAGGACGACTGCCCGGGCTGCAAGATGCTCGACATGTCGCTGGCGAAGTTCGCCGCGACCGACGCCGCGAACGGCCTGGTCCTGCTGAAGGTGAAGCTGGAGATTGTCGGCGAAGACTTCTTCCGGGGCCTGGGCCTGCGGCAGACGCCGACGCTGGCACTGTTCCGCGACGGCGAGGAAGCCGCGCGCCTGCCTGGGTTCCAGGCGCCGGGCCAGATCGCCCAGGCCGCCAGCCAGCATCTGGGCTGACGCCCCGTGGCGTCGGCGATCCGCGTCGCCTCGCACGATGAAGCGAAGTGGATCGCGGCCCGCCTGTTCGCGTTCAATCGCGCCACCGTGCCGGCGCTGGAGATCGTGCCGCTGCAGTGGGTGATCGAGGACGAGGGCGTGTTGATCGGCGGCCTGTCTGCGGACCTCTATCTGGGCTGGCTGTCGATCCACGTGCTGTGGATCGACGAAACGGTGCGTCACCGCGGCCTGGGCACACGCCTGCTCCAACACGCCGAGGACGCCGCGCGCGCCCAGGGCGCCCACGGGGCGTTCCTCGACACCTTCGACTGGCAGGCGCTCGCGTTCTATCGGCGCCACGGCTATGACTGCTTCGGCACCCTGGACGATTTTCCGCCTGGGCACTCGCGACACTTTCTGCGCAAGTCGCTTCTTCCGGTCGAGTCGCCGCCGTGAGTCGTGTGTTTGTCGGCCCTTCTGCGGCCGGTGTCCGGCGGAGCGCATCGGCAACGATCACGCAAGATCCTAACCAGCCTCAGTATCGGCCGCTCACATCGCGCGACCCATCCACTGCGCTCTGCCGCGATCAGCCGCCACCGACGACCTCCTCGCGAGGAATTCTGAGGTCGTCGAGCGCGTAGATCTGGATTTCCTCGAGCGGCTCGGTCTCTTCAGGGACATCGGCTTGCGACACACACCGCGCGGTTCTCAGCGGGAGGTACGCTGCACGGCATTGCACGCCGCCCTGTCGGCATTCCCCATTCAGCGTTTGCGCGTCACGCTGTCGCCCCTTTTCAGGCGTGCGGCCCCGCCCCTCGGCTTGCCGGGCCGGACGAACACATTCCCTCCTATTGGACGCCCTCATGCCCACCGCCGTCACATCAGCCCCCTCCACCGAAGCCCGGATGCTGGAGATCGTCTTTCCCGACCACACCAACCACCTGGGCACGCTGTTCGGCGGCCAGGCACTGGCATGGATGGACAAGGCCGCGTTCATCGCCGCCTCGCGCTACGCGCGCCTGACCGTGGTCACGGCGCGCTCCGAGCAGGTCGACTTCAAGCTGCCGATCCGCCAGGGGCAGCTGGTGGAGACCATCGCGCGGGTGGTCGAGGTCGGGCGCACCTCGATGCAGGTCGAGGTCGAAGTGATCGCCGAGGACCTGCTCAGCGGCGAGCGCGAGCTGTGCACGCGCGGGCGCTTTGTGATGATCGCGCTCGATTCGCGCGGCCGGCCGGCCCAGGTCCGCGCGCTGCCCGGCAACGGCTGAGCGCAGGCACCGGAGGCGCCGATTGGCGACAATGGGCGCCGAGATTGTCCGTGAGCCCCGTCGTATGGCCCGATCCCCGCGCGGCGACCGCCCGGCCGCCCCCCTGCTCGAAGCCGACGTCCAGGCCGAGAGCTTCCGCCAGGTCCGCAACGCGCACCGCATGGAGCTGGCCGAGGACTACGTCGAGCTGATCTCGGACCTCATCGCCGATGCCGGCGAAGCGCGCCAGGTCGATATCGCCGCCCGGATGGGCGTGGCGCAGCCCACGGTCGCGCGCATGCTGCAGCGGCTCGTCCGCGACGGCCTGGTCGTCCAGCGGCCGTACCGCGGCGTGTTCCTGACCGAGGCCGGCGAGGCGCTGGCCGCGGCCAGCCGCGAGCGGCACCGGGTGGTCGAGGCATTCTTGCTGGCGCTGGGCGTGCCCGAGGCCATCGCCCGGCGGGACGCGGAGGGCATCGAGCACCACGTCAGCCCGGAAACCCTGGCGATCTTCGCCGCGTTCACGCAGGCCCAGGCCGGCTGAGCGCGTCCGGCACCGCATGTCGCATCGCAGTGACGGCCCCGGCCTGCTAGCCTGCACGCCGGTTCTTGCGCAGCGCAGCACGTGATCCGTTTCGAAGGCATCCACAAGTCCTACCCGGTGCACGGGCGCGAGGTCGTCGCGCTGCATCCGCTCGATCTCACGATCCAGGCCGGCGAGGTGTTCGGCATCGTCGGACATTCGGGCGCCGGCAAGTCGACGCTGCTGCGGCTGATCAACGGGCTGGAAACGCCCAGCGGCGGCACGCTGACCGTCGACGGCCAGGCGCTGGGCACACTCGACGGCGACGGCCTGCGGCGCCTGCGCCGGCGCGTGGGCATGATCTTCCAGCACTTCAATCTGCTCTCGGCCCGGACCGTGCTCGACAACATCGCCTTCCCGCTGCGCCTGGCCGGCGTGTCGAAGGCGCAGGCGCGCGTCCGTGCACAGGACCTGCTGGTGCGCGTCGGCCTGGAGGCGCACCGCGACAAGTACCCCGCGCAGTTGTCGGGCGGGCAGAAACAGCGCGTCGGCGTGGCGCGCGCGCTGGCGACCGAACCCAAGATCCTGCTGTGCGACGAGGCGACCAGCGCGCTCGACCCGCAGACCACCGCCTCAGTGCTGCAACTGCTCGACGGCATCAATCGCGAGCTGGGCCTGACGATCGTGCTGATCACCCATGAGATGGATGTCGTGCGTCGGGTCTGCGACCGTGTCGCAGTGCTCGATGCCGGGCATCTGGTCGAGAGCGGCCCGGTCACCGAGGTGTTCCTGCATCCGCAACACCCGACCACGCGCCGGTTCGTTGCCGAATCCGAAGCGATCGACGAGGGCGCGCTGCAGGAGGACATCGCACACGTCGACGGGCGCCTGCTCCGGCTCACGTTCACCGGCGAGGAGACCTGGCAGCCGCTGCTGGGCCGCGTCGCGCGCGAGACCGGCATCGACTACACGATCCTGGCCGGGCGCATCGACCGCATCAAGCGCCTGCCCTACGGCCAGCTGACGCTGGCGGTGACCGGCGCCCAGGCCGACGAGGCGCTGCGCCGGTTCGCGCAGGCCGGCGTGCACGTGGAGGAACTGCCGCGATGAGCACCCCGTTGCTGCCCAACGTCGATGCCGCCAAGTGGGCCGAAATCGGCCAGGCGACGATCGACACCTTGCTGATGCTCGCCGGCTCGCTGCCGCTGACGCTGCTGATCGGCCTGCCGCTGGGCGTGGTGCTGTTCCTCACCGGCCCGCGCCAGTTGCATGCGCGCCCCATGCTCTACGGCGGCCTGGCGCTGGTGGTGAACCTGCTGCGCTCGGTGCCCTTCATCATCCTGATGATCGTGCTGATCCCGATCACGCTCAAAGCGATGGGCACGTCGCTGGGCGTGCGCGGCGCGATCCTGCCACTGGTGGTCGGCGCGGCGCCGTTCTACGCGCGCCTGGTCGAGACCGCGCTGCGCGAGGTCGAGCGCGGGGTCATCGAGGCCAGCCTGGCGATGGGCGCCACGACCCGGCAACTGGTGCTGCGGGTGCTGCTGCCCGAGGCCCTGCCGGGGCTGATCGCCGGCGCCACGGTGACCACGATCGCGCTGATCGGCTTCACCGCGATGGGCGGCGCGATCGGATCGGGCGGCCTGGGCGACCTCGCCTACCGCGACGGCTACCTGCGCTCGCGCACCGATGTGGCGGTGGTGACCGTGGTCGCGCTGCTGATCATGGTGCAATTGCTGCAGATGCTCGGCGACCGGCTGGTGGCGCGCTTCAGTCGCCGCTGATCGCGTCGCACACTGATTTCCACGCGTGGACTCGATCCGCACGCGCGCCGCCCGATACTGGGCGGCCCACGTCGCGCCGGAATGCCCATGTCCCCTCTGCTGCCCCGCCTCGCCACCGCCGTCCTGCTGCTGGCCGGCCTCGCCGCGTGCGGCAGTGCCGACAACGGCGCCGCCGCGGGCCGCGAGCGGCTGACCGTCGCCGCGACCGCGGTCCCGCACGCCGAGATCCTCGAGGTGGTCAAGCCGCTGCTCGCCGAGCAGGGCGTGGACCTGCAGGTGCGCGTGTTCAATGACTACGTCCAACCCAACGACCAGGTCGTACAGGGCCAGATCGACGTCAACTATTTCCAGACCGAGCCCTATCTCGACGCCTACAACCGCGACCGCGGCACCGAACTGGTGACCCTGGCCGGCATCCACATCGAGCCCTTCGGCGCGTACTCGCGGCGCTACGACAGCCTCGACGCGGTGCCCGCGGGCGCCGAGGTGGTGATCCCCAACGATCCGAGCAACAACAGCCGCGCGCTGATCCTGCTGCACCATGCCGGCGTGATCACGCTCGACGACCCGACCAATGCGCTGGCCACGCTGCGCAACATCACCGCCAATCCCCGGCAGCTCAAGTTCCGCGAGCTGGACGCGGCGATGCTGCCGCGCGTGCTCGACCAGGTGGACCTGGCGCTGATCAACACCAACTACGCGCTCGATGCCGGCCTCAACCCGGCGCGCGACGCGCTGGCGATCGAAGGCAAGGACTCGCCGTACGTGAACTTCCTGGTCGGCCTGCCGGACAAGCGCGAGGATCCGCGCGTGCGCAAGCTCATCGACGCGCTGACCGGCGAACAGGTCCGTGCGTTCATCGCGCAGCGCTACCAAGAGGCCGTGCTCCCGGCGTTCTGAACGCGGCCGGCATCTGGGGTACGCCCCAGATGCGCTGCATCGCGCCGCCGCGCTAGGGTCGAGGCCTACGATCCGCAGGAGCGCGGCGATGACGATGATGGTCGCAGACGGTGTGCGTGGCCTCTCCCCGATGCCGCCTCCGCCGCCGCGCGAGGCGCCGGCCGGCGGCGCCCCGGCCCCGGTGCCCTCCGGGTCCTATCGCCCCGATCCGACGTACCACCCGCAGGTCCAGGCGCCCGCGGCCGGTGCCGGCGCCCCGCCCAACGGGCCCTACGCGATCCCCGCCGGCAGCACGCTGGGCGAGGTCGCCAGCGGTACCCAGGCGCAGCCGTTCGACGTCACGCTGTCGCAGCTGGCGACGGCCGTCTACGGCACCCGCGGCGCGCCGCCGGCCGGCTGGAACGAGGTCACCGACCAACAGCTGCAGGACCTGGGCGTGGCCGACCCGCAGGCCTGGCGGCTGCAGTACCTGGGCGCGAACGACAGCGTGCCGACCAACGACCAGGAATTCCGCGCCGAGGTCTATACCGACGGCCAAGGCAACTACGTGCTGTCCTACCGCGGCACCGCCGAGGGCGGCGCCGACTGGGACAACAACTTCCGCCAGGGCTTGGGCTACGAGACCCGCGACGGCGACAAGTTCGGCGTGACTGCGGTCAACACCGCGCGCGAGTTCGCACGCGTCTTCGGCGACGACCGCGCCGAGCCGTCCAACCTGGCGATCACCGGCCACTCGCAGGGCGGCGGCCTGGCCAGCGTCGGCGCGCTGGCCAGCGGCGTGCCGGCGGTGACCTTCGACGCGTCCGGCATCCACCCCAACACCCTCGACCGCATTGGCATCGACCCGCAGGCCGCACGCGATACCGCCGAGGGTGGCCAGATCCGCGCCTACTCGCTGTCGAGCGACGCGCTGACCAATGCGCAGGACAGCTGGGCGACCGGCCTGCTCGCGCCCGACGCGCTCGGCACGCAGATCGTCGTGAAGCCGGCCAGCGCCGACGAGCACCAGATGTTCACGAACTACGGTCCGACCGAGGGCTTCTCGCCGGGCCTGAGCGAAACGCTCAACACCGGTGTGGAGATCGCACGGCACACGCCGTTGCTGCCGTTCAATCCGGTTACAGGTCTGGTCACCGGCGGCGCGAACCTCGTCGGCAATGTGGCCTATGCCGCCATCAGCCACAGCCCCAACGCGCTGACCGCCGGCATGATCGAGCACCAGCCGTGGCAGGCGGGCTACGAGAACCCGTCCTCGCTCGGCCGCGACCTGCAGAACCTGCTGCCCGACGCGGCCAAGGACGACTACGCGCGCAACGTGCATGACTTCGCCACCGACGTCGACGCGGTCGTCGCCAACGAGTTCGCCAATGGCGACTACGTGCTCGGCGGCGCGCGCCTGGTCGGGGACCTGGCCGAGGGCGTGCTGAACTCGATCGGCGACACCGTCGACGGCTATGCCGACCAGCTCGCCGGCCAGGTGAAGGACAGCGTCGGCGGCTGGGCGGGCGACGTGCTGTCGGGGGCGATCGACGGCGCCGGCGATGTGGCCGAGTTCGCCACCGACGTCGCCGGTCAGGCAGCCGAGACGGTCGTCGACGGCGTGGGCTGGGTGGCGCAGGGGGCGACCAACCTCGTCGGCAGCCTGTTCGGGCGCTGAGCCCGGCGTGCCGGCGCTTGTGCCAGGCCGTGTTGGGAGGTTGGAATGCCCCGCATGCCCCATTTCCGCGTCATGCTGTCCGCCACCGTCCTCCTCGGCGCCGTCGGGTGCGCCCCGCCTTCCATGAGCAACGACGCCTTCAACAGCCCGTCGACTGCCTCGCTGGCCGATGCGGTCCGCCGCGACGACGCCGCCGAGGTCCGTCGCCAACTCCAGCAGGTGCCTGCCGACACGCCCGGCAGCCAGGGCGAGACCCTGCTGATGGAGGCGATCCGCCAGCGCCGCGCCGCGAGCGTGGAGGCATTGCTCGAGGGTGGCGCGGATCCCGACCGCGTCGACGCGCGCGGCGAGACACCGGTGCACGCGGCCGCGTTCTCCGGCAACCCGGCGATCCTGCGCAGCGTGCTCGCCCACGGCGGCGACAAGGACGCACGCAACCCGCACACCGGCGCGACGCCGCTGGTGCAGGCGCTGCTCTCGCCCGAGGCCGGCCAGGCCGAGGTGCTGCTCGAGGCCGGCGCCGATCCGGACATCGCCGACCGCAACGGCGACGTGCCGCTGCACGTCGCGGCGCGCACCAACGGCGGCGCGGCGATCCTCGCGCTGCTGCGCTCGGGTGCCGACCCGGAGGCGCGCAATTCGCGCGGCGACAGCTTCCAGGTCGAGTACTTCTCGTTCCCGGCCAATCTCCTCAGCGCCCGCGCGCGCGACGAGCGGCGCGAGATCGTCGCCTGGCTCAAGGCCCACGGCGTGCCGCTGGAGAAGAACGTCACCGACGCCGACTGAGCGCAGGGGCGCCGGTATCGTGCTTGCAGGGGCGCGAACCGTGACCTCGATCCCCTTTCGGGGCCGCAGCCTAGGGTTCGCACCAGCTGTCGCTGGCCGTCCAGACGCCTATCGTCGGGGTATCCGATTGCGAGGTGCGCGTCATGAGCCTGTCCCCGGTTTCCGGCAACAGCCACCCGATCGACACTTGGCGCGACCATGCGCTCGACCCCGCGCTGCGTGCGCAGACCGGTCAGCCGGCGAATGCGCCGCGCAGCCATGTCGACACCAGCGCCGGCTTCCCGCGCGGCGATGGCAGCTTCGCCAATGAGGTGAGGGGCACCGCGCCGCAACCCGAGCGCGATCTGCACTTCTCGTTGATGGCCAACGACAGCTACACGCTGAGCGGCCCCAACGGCGTCACCGGGACAGCCGCGGAAGCCGAACTGCAGGCCGCGGGCTGGCAGCGCCTGGTCCCCAGTGAGGACGGCAGCCATCTGGTCGATGCCCAGGGCAACCAGATTCCGATCTCCGCCGACAAGCTGCACGACGCGCAGACCGGCTTCGACGCCGCGATCTACCAGAACGCCGAGGGCCAGTACGTCGTCGCCTACCGCGGCACCGACAACTGGGGCCTGGGCCAGGGCGGCGATTCGCGCGCCAATGGCGGCCAGGGCCTGGGCATGCAGACCGCGCAGTACTCGCAGGCCATGGAACTGGCCCAGCTGGCCATGGACACCTTCGGCGACGGCAACGTCGCGATCACCGGCCATTCGCTGGGCGGCGGTCTGGCCTCGGCGGCGATGCTCGCCACCGATGCGCCGGGCGTGACCTTCAACGCCTCGGGCCTGAGCAACAACACGCTCGCCTCGCTGGGCTTCAATCCCAACGGCGCGCGCAGCGACCTGGCCGATAGCGGCCAGATCCGCCGCTACGTGGTCGACGGCGATCCGTTGACGCTCGCGCAGCAAGACCTGCCGGGGATCCTCGGCGTCTCACCGCCCGATGCCGTCGGCCATGAACTGCGTATCGATCCGCCCGCCGGGATGGGCCGCCTCGATCTGCTGGGCCTGCATGGCGGTGGCGGCGACCATCCGTCCTACGTCGAGTCGCTGCGCGAGAACACCGCGCGAGAACCCGCGGACCGCTCGGGTACCAACCTCGGCCTGGCGCTGAGCACCGTCGAGAACATCGGTGAGCACAACCTCAATCAGCTGGGCTCGCTCGCCAACGGGATCGGTGGGCTGTACCGGGATGGCAGCGCGACGGTGTCGGGCGCGATCGACGGGATCGGCGAGACGATCCGGACCGACCTCAGCGAAGGGCGCTATGTCGCGGGTGGCCTGTCGATCGCCGGCGATGTGGTCGACGGCGTGGTCGGGCTCGGCGGCGACGTGGTCGCCAACACGCTCGATACCGCGGGCGATGTCGTCGAGAATGTCGCCAACCTCGGCGGCAGCGTGTTGCGCGATGTCGGCGACCGCGTCGGTTTCGACGCGCCGTTCGACGCCGTGGCCAGCGGCATCGAGTGGACCGGGCGGGCCGTCGACAATGTCGCGGACACAGCCGGCGGCGGCGTGCAGTGGGGCTTGGACAAGCTTGGCGATGGCGCCAGCTGGCTGCTGGACAAGGCTGGCGACGGTGCGCAATGGGCGACCGACCGCGCGGCCGAGGGCGCGACCTGGCTGGGCGAGCGTGCTGTCGACGGGGCGTTGGCCGTGCGTGATGCAGCGGTGTGGACCGGCGAGCGCGTGGCCGACGGCGCCCGCGCCGTGGGCGATGCCGCAGCCTGGACCGGGGATCGCCTTGCCGAAGGCGGACGCTGGGTGGCCGAAAAGGCCAACCCCCTCAACTGGTTCCGCTGATTCCGTTGCGCATCGCGGCGATGCGGGGGCGATGACGCTGTCACGCACCATTCGTATCCGCGGCGCTAGGCTGTGCGCTTGTACCGCCAACGGGGCGCCGTCATGATCGAGTCGCTTTTGCCGTTGACCGCGCCCCGCACGCGCGCCTGGGTGTGTGCGCTGCTGCTGGTTGCCGCCCAGAGTGCCTGCGCCCGACAAGGACCGAACATGTCCCACGATCCGTCCACCGATCCCGGCACCGCCGCGCTGGCGCGTGCCGCCCACAGCGGCGATCTGGCCGACGCCAAGCGGCTGATTGCCGATGGTGCCAACCCGGACGCGACCGATGCCGACGGCACGCCGCTGCTGCAGGCCGCGATCCTGCGAGGCGACCGGCGCGCGTTCCAGACCCTGCTCGAGGCCGGCGCCGATCCTGCGGCCGCCGCTGCCAACGGCAACACCGCCCTGCACGTCGCCGCGATGCAGGACGATCCGACGTATCTCAAGGCGTTGCTGGCGCGCGGGCTGTCGCCCGACATGCCCAATGCGCGCAACGACGAGACGCCGCTGTTCAATGCGCTCGAAGCCCGCAACGACGATGCCATCGGCACTCTGCTCGCGGCCGGCGCCAAGGTCGATGCCACCGACCGCTACGGCGCGACGCTGCTGCACAAGGCCGCGCGCATCAACGCGACCGGCTGGGTGGTCCGCTTCCTCGAGGCGGGTGCCGATCCAACCGCGCGTGATCGTGTCGGCGCGACCTTCCAGCCGTCGTTCTTCCGTGCGCGCGACGCCGTGCTGACGCCGCAGGCGCGCAGCGACCGCGAAAAGGTCCGCGCCTGGCTGGTCGAGCGCCGCATTCCGGTCGAAGACAAACACTGAAGTCCAGCACCGAGCGCGCCGGTGCGTCCTGGCTAACGCCGCCAGACCACGCAGCGATTGTGCGCGGGCATCGCGATGTCGTCGACACGGCGCAGGCCGATTCCGGCGGCGAGCGCATCGACCGCCGCCAGGTCGCGCAGGCCCGACGCGGGGTCACGCGCCTTGAGCCAGGCATCGAATGCGGCATTGCTGTCGCTGGTGAAGCGGCCATCGATGTTGAAGGGCCCGTAGACGACCAGCGTCGCCTCGGATGCGAGCACCCGGTCGAGCCCGGCGAAGCAGGCCTCGACCGCCGGCCAGTCCATGATGTGCAGCGTGTTGGCGGTGAACGCGGCATCGAAGCGGCCGTCGGCCGCCTCCGACACCGGCCACGGACCGGCGGTCACGTCGAGTTCGACCGGCGGCGGCGTGCTGGGCAGGCCGGCGTCGCCCAGCCACTGCGCAATGCCCGGCAGTTGTTCGACGCGATCGGAACAGTGCCAGCGCAGGCCGGGCAGCGCCTGGGCAAAGTGCACCGCATGCTGGCCGGTCCCGCTGCCGATCTCGAGCACATGCGTGTGCATCGCGAACGCATCGCGCAGCACCGCGAGGATCGGATCGCGGTTGCGCTCGCAGGCGGGCGAGAACGGCTTGTCGGTCGACGGCATGGACGGTGGCCTCGCGGGGCGCCCCATCGTAGAGCGCTCAGCCTGTCGTCGGCCAGCGTGGTCCGCGTCGCAGGCGCACCGGCCCTGGCGGTGGCGCACTCGCATCGATGACGGCACCGTGCTGGGTGACCGACACCGCGCCGACACGCGCCAATGCAGTGGCCACTTCGCGAATGGCCGGCATCAGCGCGCGCCAGTCGCCGCCCGGCCGCAACGCACGCGCGACTTCCGACGGACAGATCGACGCCTCGGCCGCGCGTCCGGCCAGCAGCCCGAGTATGCGCTCGCGCAACACGGCGGCGTCTGCATCGGACATCGCTTCAGATCGGCTGCAGCAGCCGTAGCCCGAACCAGTCCTGGGGGTCGTTCCAGCCATGCGTCACCCGCAGGCCGGCCGCTCGCGCGAGCGCGGCGAACGAGACATCGGTGTACTTCTGGCTGACCTCCACATCCATCGCCTCGCCGGCCTCGAACGCGAACGCCTGGCCGCCCACACGCACCGTCTGCGCACGCTCGCTGACCAGCGCGGTCTCGATGCGCAGACGCTCGCGCACGTAGACCGCGCGATGGTGAAACGCCTGGAGGTCGAAGTCGCTGCCGATCTCGCGATTGAGCCGTGCCAGCAGGTTCAACGTGAACGCCGCGGTGACGCCGGCCAGATCGTTGTACGCCGCCTCGATCACCGCCGGGTCCTTGTCCAGGTCGATGCCGATCAGCGCGCGGCCGTCGTCGCCCATCGTGCGGCGCATCGAGGCCAGCAGCCGCACGGCCTCTTCATCGCCGAAGTTGCCGAGCGTGGAGCCAGGAAAGAACACCAGCGTGCGGCTGGCGGTGCGCGCGGCAGCCGGCAGTGGCACCGGCACGGTGAAGTCGGCGCACACCGGCAGCATCTCGACGTCGGGATGATGCTGGGACAGCCGCGTGACGCTGTCCATCAGCGCGGTGCGCGAGATCTCGATCGGGGTGTAGGCGACCGGATCCTCGAGCCCGTCGAGCAGCAGCTCGGTCTTGCGCCCGCTGCCGCTGCCGAACTCGACCACGTGCACGCCTGCGCCGATCGCCTGGGCGATCGTGTCCATGCGCGCCTCGAGCAGCGCAAGCTCGGTGCGTGTGAGGTAGTACTCGGGCTGGCGGGTGATCGCCTCGAACAGACGCGAGCCTTCGGCATCGTAGAAGTACTTGGACGGCAGCCGCTTGGGCGTGCGCGACAGGCCGGCGATGGCGTCGGCAGCGATGTCGTCGGGACGCGGACGCAGGTCGGTCAGCGCAGCCTGCGCGCGGGCGCGGGCGGTGGCGGCGTTCATGGAGAATCCTTGGCCAGGCGCAGGCCGGCGAATTGCCAGCGCGCGTCGGAGGGGAAGAAATTGCGATAGCTGGCGCGCACGTGATCGGCTGGCGTGGCGCAACTGCCACCGCGCAGCACCCACTGCGCATCCATGAATTTGCCGTTGTACTCGCCCAGCGCGCCCGGCCACGGCCGATAGCCGGGATAGGCGGTGTAGGCGCTGTGGGTCCATTCCCAGACATCGCCGAACAGCTGCTGCAGGCCGGTGTCGGATGCGTCCGGCACGCGAGGATGCAAATTGCCGGCATCAACGAAGTTGCCCTCGACCGGCAGGCCGGCGGCGGCCTGCTCCCACTCGAACTCGGTCGGCAGCCGCGCACCGGCCCAGCGCGCGAACGCATCGGCCTCGTAGTAGCTCAGATGGCACACCGGCGCACCCGGGTCGAGCGTGCGCCAGCCGCCGAGGGTGAACTCGCGCGTCAAAGCCTCGTCCCAGTACAGCGGCCGCTGCCAGCCCTCGGCCTGCACGCGCGCCCAGCCGGCGCTCAGCCACAGGCCGACAGTGCGATAGCCGCCATCTTCGACGAACGCCCGGTACTCGGCGTTGCTGACCGGCCGGCTGGCCAACGCATGGGTCGGCACCAGCACGCGGTGTCGCGGCGACTCGTTGTCGTAGGCAAAGCCCGCCGTGCCCGGCCAGCCGGCGTGGCCGATCTCGACCACGCGCTCTTCGCGCGTCATCCAGCGCAGCGGTGCCGCCGTGCCGGACGCGGTCGGCAGGTCCTCGCGATAGGCCGGTGCGATCGGGTTGGACCAGAACGCATGCTTGATGTCGGTCAGCAGCAGCTCCTGGTGCTGCTGCTCGTGCTGCAGGCCCAGTTCGACGATGTCGAGCCGGGCGTCGTCGAGGTCGCCCGAGGCCAGCCGCGCACGCAGGCGCGCGTCGACCGCCTGGCGGTAATCGCGCACCTGCGCGAGCGTCGGTCGCGACAGCAGCCCGCGGTGTGGGCGCGCATGCATCGGCCCGACGCTCTGGTAGTAGCTGTTGAACAGGAAGTCCCAGGCTGGGTCGACCTCGCGATAGCCCGCGTCGGCAGCCAGCACGAAGCGTTCGAAGAACCACGTCGTATGCGCCAGGTGCCACTTGGTCGGACTGGCGTCGTCCATGCTCTGGACCATCGCATCCTCAGGCCCGATCGGCGCGGCGAGCGCGGTCGTGCGGGCACGCACCCGGTCGAAGCGGGCGCGCAGGCGCGCGGCGCGCTCGCCGGTCGGGACGCGGTCGGAAAGCGCTTGCGGGGACGGCGGCGGCGACATCCGCACAGCTTAGGCACCGGCCGTGACGGCGCCGTTAGCCGTGCACGGACCACCGCGTCTCGCATGCTGCGAACCCGCTGCGGCAAGATGGCGCGATGACTGCAGCGCCCGCCGACTTCCGCCTCTACCCGTCCAACACGCTGGAAGTGCTGGCCGGGCTGCTGGCCGCCGAGCTGCGGCAGCCGGTGT
Source organism: Luteimonas sp. TWI662 (assembly GCF_039673825.1). Classification (NCBI taxonomy): domain Bacteria; kingdom Pseudomonadati; phylum Pseudomonadota; class Gammaproteobacteria; order Lysobacterales; family Lysobacteraceae; genus Luteimonas; species Luteimonas sp. TWI662. The sequence continues at coordinate 51,365 of NZ_JBDJMI010000011.1, forward strand.
CGGGCGGGTCGATCCTCACCCCCGAGGTCGTGTTGATCCCGCAGGTCGCCATGCGCCGCTGGCTGCAGGCGACGCTGGCCGCCGAGCACGGCGTGGCCGCCAACCTCGAGTTCCTGACGCCCGGCGAGTTCGTCGCCCGTGCGCTCGTGGCCAACCTGGGTCCAGCGCAGGACGAACTCGACGCCGCGAGCCTGCGCTGGCGGCTGTACGCCGCGCTCGTCGACCCTGGCGTGCTGGCACAGCCGGCACTCGCGCCGCTGGCCGCGTACCTCGCCGGCGATGACGCGCTGCGGCCATGGGCGCTTGCCGGCGAGCTGGCCGGCGTGTTCGAGAAGTACCAGGCCTGGCGGCGCGACTGGCTGCTGCGCTGGGAAGGCGGCGCCGATCCCGACGATCCGCAGGCCGCACTGTGGCGGCATGTCGCCGCCGGTCACGCCACCCGCGCGCGCCGCATCCAGACCTATCTGGACCGCTTCTCCGGCGAGCACGCGGCGTTGCCGCACGGCCTGCCGCGCCGGATGTTCGCGTTTGCCACGCTCAATGTCTCGCCCGACGTGCTGCGCGTGCTGGCGACCCAGGCACGCGTGGGCACGTTGCACTTCTACCTGCCCACGCCCGCGCGCGGCTACTGGGGCGATCTGCAGGCGCTGGCCCCGCATCGGCGCGCACACGCCGACGCGGCGTTCGATGCCGCGCTGCTGGCAGGCAACGCCGATGACAACCGCCTGCTGCAGGCCTGGGGCGCGGCGGGCCGGGACTTCATGGCGCTGCTGGGCAGCTATGAGGTCGTACATCCGCGCGCCGAGATCGAGGTCTACGCCGATCCGCTCGAGTCGGGCCAGCGCCCGCTCGACGCAGGCGGCCTGGGCGACACCTTGCTGCGGCGGATGCAGAGCGACCTGTTCCGCCGCGCCCCGCCGCCGGTGCCTGCGCCGCGCCCCGCGCCCGAACTGCGCGACCCCAGCCTGCAGGTGCATGCCTGCCATACCCGCCTGCGCGAACTGCAGGTGCTCCACGACCAACTGCGCGGCCTGCTCGAGGACCCGCGCTTCGACCCGCCGCTGCAACCGCGCGAAATCGCGGTGCTCGCCCCGGACATCGACCCCTACGCCCCCTACCTCGAAGCCGTCTTCGGCGAATCAAAACCGGGGTGCGAGTCGGGTTTTGACGGAAAATACCCCTCAGACCCCGGGTTTGGGGGGATGGGGGTGCCGTACGCGCTCGCCGACACCAGTCCGCTGGCGGGCGAGCCGCTGGCCGAGGTGTTCGTGCGGCTGCTGGGTCTGCCGGTGTCGCGCTTCGGGCTCAACGAGGTCCTGGACCTGCTCGCCAGTCCGCCGCTGGCGCAGGCCGCGGGGCTGGATGCGGCGGCTTTCGAGCGCCTGCACGGCTGGCTGCAGGCCGCCGGCGCGCGCTGGGGGCTCGACGGCGCCCACCGCGCCGCGCACGGGGCGCCCGACGACGAGGCCTATACCTGGGCGTTCGCGCTCGACCGCCTGCTGCTGGGCCATGCCAGTGGCAGCGACGACACGATCGCGGGCATCGCCCCATGGCCGGCGCTCGAAGGCGGCGCGCTCGACGCGCTCGACACCCTGATCCGGCTGCTGCGCGTGCTCGGCAGCGCGCAACGCGACTTGGGCGAGGCGCTGACCGCCGCCGCCTGGCGCGAACGTCTGCTCGGCCTGCTCGACACGCTGCTGCCCGACAGCCCGGCCGCCCCGGCCACCCAGCGCGCGCTCGAGCGGCTGCGACGGCTGATCGACGCCTTCGCCGCCGATGCCGCGCGCGCGGGCGTCGAGACGCCGGTGCCGGCCGACGTCGTGCGCGCGCACTTTGCGCAGTTGCTGGCCGAGGCCGATACCCGCGCGCCACTGCTGACCGGCGGCATCAGCGTCGGCCGCATGGTGCCGATGCGCCTGCTGCCGTTCCGGGTGATCTGCCTGTTGGGCATGAACGACGGCGACTTCCCGCGGCGCGACACCGCTGCCGGCCTCAACCGGCTCACCGCGGAGCTGGGCACGACCCGGCGCCGCCATGGCGACCGCTCCACCCGCGAGGACGATCGCTTCCTGTTCCTGCAGCTGTTCGCCTCGGCGCAGGACGTGTTCTACATCAGTTACCTGGGCGCGGACGCGCGCGACGGCAGCGTGCGCGAGCCCTCGCCGCTGGTCGCCGAATTGCTCGCCACCGCCGCGACCTACCACGCCGACCCGCAAGCCGCCGCCGCAGCGCTGACGGTACCCCATGCGCTGCAGCCGTTCGCGCCAGCGGCCTTCGGCGCCGACGGCGATCCGCGCCGCTTCAGCTATCGCGCGCAATGGCAGCCGGCCGCGGCACGCATCGGCGGCGCGCGGACGGACCTCGCGCCATGGTGTGCGACGCCGCTGCCGCCGCGCACCGCTGCCGCCGCGCTGTCGCCGGCCGACGCCGCGCTTGCGCTCGACGCACTGCGCCGCTTCCTGGTCGCGCCGGCGGCGCAATTCCTGCGCGAACGCCTGGACCTGCGCTTGGCCGACGAGGCCGAAGTCGGCCAGGATGTGGAGCCGCTGCTGGTCGCCGGCAGTGGCCTGGAGCGGGCGGCGTTGCACCAGCAGGTGTTCGAAGCACTGCTCGCCGGCCAGGACGCCGGCCTCTACGAGCACCTGCGCGCCCGGGCGCTGTTGCCATCCGGCCCGCTGGGCCGAGGCCAGCTCGAGGCGCTGGTGGCGTCGCTGCGCCCTTACGCCGATGCCTTCGCCGATTGGCGCGGCGACGCCATGCCGGACACGCGGCATGTCGACATCGCGCTCGACGGCCTGCGCCTCCAGGGCCGGCTCGGCAGCGTGTACCCGGCAGGCATCGCGCACGTGCGCCTGGGTGCGCTCAACGGCCCGACCGCGATCCGGCAGGGCCTGGACTGGCTGCTCGCGAGCGCCGCGGGCCTCGACCTGCCGCTGGTGCGCTTCCACGAGACCAAGGACTCGGGCATCGGCCCCTTCGTGCGCGCGCCACTGCCGCCCGACGCGGCGCGCGATGCGCTGCGCGCCCTGCTCGAATTGCGGCACGACGGCCTGCAGGCGCCGCTGCCGTTCGGCCCTTACAGCGGCTGGGAGTACTTCAGCGCCGCCGATGCCGACAGGGCAGCGAAGGCCGCGACCGCGAAGTGGCGGGGCGGCGACCGGCAATGGGGCGAGGGGCGCGGCGATGCGTACCGACTCGCGCTGCGCGGTCGCGACCCGTTCGCCGATCCGGCCCTGTTCCGGCAGTTCGCCCAGATCGCCTTCCGTGTGTTCTCGGCCGTCGAACTTGGCCGCGTGCATGCCGGCTTCGAGGACGGCCGCCGCTTAGACGTCGAGACCGACGTGGAGGTGGAGGCATGAACGCGTCCACGTCCGCCTCCATCGATCCGTTTCTGACGCTGCCGCTGGCCGGCACACAGCTGATCGAGGCCAGCGCCGGCACCGGCAAGACCTTCACCCTGGCCACGCTGGTCACCCGGCTGGTGGTCGAGCGCGGCCTGCGCATCGGCCAGATCCTTGCGGTGACATTCACCGAGGCCGCGACGCAGGAGCTGCGCAAGCGCATCCGCGAACGCCTCGTACTGGCTGCCCGGCTGGTCGACGCGCCGGCCGGCGATGATCAAGCGTCCGACGCCGCACTCAGCCGCGCGGTGATCGCCGCGCACCTGGCAACCGGCGAGGAGTCCGCTGCCGCTTTGCAGCGTCGGCTGCAGCAGGCCGCCGACGAGATCGACCTCGCCGCGATCTTCACCATCCACGGCTTCTGCGCTCGCGTGCTGCGCGAACACGCGCTCGAGAGCGGGCAGAGCTTCGCCGCGCCCGAACTGCTGGCCAGCGACCGCGCGCTGCGCGAGGAACTGGCCGCCGATCTGTGGCGCAGCACCGCTGCCGATGCAGACGACGCCGCGTTGTTGATGGGCCTGTGGAAAGGCGGCCCCGACGACATGGCGCGCGACCTTGGCCCGTTGATCCGCGAGCCGGTGCTGCGACCACCGGCCGGACCGCCGCAACCCGATCCGCGCCCTGCGCGCGACGCCGCAGTGCAGGCCCTGATCGCCGCGATCGATGCGCACATCGAGGATGCGCAGGCAGCGGTCGCAATGGCATTCGACGGCAAAGTCTTCGACGGCCGTCGCGCGCGCCGGCCCAGTTTCGACAAGGCCTTCCAGACACTGCGCGACGGCCGCGCGCTTTCGCACTGGGTGATGGACGACAAGACCCATCTCGACAAACTGCTGCCAGCCCGGCTGTTGGACTTCTGCAAGGACGACACGCAGTCGAAGGTGCCGTGCTCACCGTTGTTCGACGCGCTGCACACCTGGTCCAACGCCGATCGTGTTGCACAGGATTGGCTCGAACAGGCGAAGACGCGCCTGCTTCACCGCCTGCGCAACGCGGCACGCGCACGCCTGGCCCAACGCAAACAGCAACTGCACGTGCAGACCTACGATGATCTGATCGACGGCGTTGCCGATGCCCTGCACGGGCCGCATGCACAGGCGCTGGTGCAGCGCCTGCGTGCGCAGTACGCGGTCGCGCTGGTCGACGAGTTCCAGGACACCGACACACGGCAATGGGGCATCTTCCGCACCGTGTTCGGCGATTCCGAGGCAGCGCGGGAGGGCGGGTTCGAACCGGCCCTGTTCCTGATCGGCGATCCCAAGCAGGCGATCTACGGCTTCCGCGGCGGTGATGTGCAGACCTACCTGCTCGCCGCTCGCGATGCCGTTGCCGCGCCACCGCTCGACCGCAACTTCCGTTCGCGTCCGTCGCTGCTCGCCGCGATCGAAGCGCTGTACGCGCAGGCCGGTGAGGACGCATTTGTCGATCGGCACATTCGGTTCCATCGTGTGCTGCCGGGCACGACGCGTACGGATGCCGATTTCCAGCGCGACGGCGCCCATGCGCCCGCCCTGACGCTGTGGCAGGCACCGGCCCCGCCGGCCAACGACGCGGGCAAACGCAAGCCCCACAGTGCCGATCGCGCGCGCGAACTTGCGACCGCCGCCTGCGTCGCTGCGATCCACGCGGTGCTGAGCGAAGCGCGCGCCGGCACCGCCACGCTCGATGGCGCCCCAGTGCAGCCGGGCGACATCGCAGTACTCGTGCGCAAGCACAGCGAAGCCACACGGATCCAGCAGGCGCTGGCGGCGGTCGGCATTCCCGCGGTCGCCGCCGGCAAGCAGAGCCTGTTCGCCACACCCGAGGCGCACGAGGTGCTCACGCTGCTGCTCGCGCTGCTGCACACTGCCGATGACAGCCGCCTGCGCGCGGCGCTGGCGACGGTGCTGCTGGGCGTTGATGCGGCCGGCATCGCTGCGCTCGACGACCATGCCGACGCGCATCGCGGCTGGCAGCTGCGCGCGCTGGCCTGGCGCGAGCGTTGGCAGCGCGGCGGTCCGCTGGCGCTGATCGCCGACCTGTGCGCCGACAACGGCCCGCGCCTGCTCGGCCTGCTCGACGGCGAACGCCGGCTGACCAACTACCTGCAACTGGGCGAACTGCTGCAGCAGGCCGATGCACGTGCACTGGGGCTGCAGGGCTTGGTCGATTGGCTGGGCCAGCAGATCGCCCGCGCCGATGCCGACGACGAGGCCCAGTTGCTGCGCCTGGAATCGGACGCGCGCCGGGTGCAGATCGTCACCCTGCACAAGAGCAAGGGCCTGGAATACCCGCTGGTGTTCCTGCCGTTCGTCGGCATCGGCAGTCGCCCACCCGATCCCGGCCGCGCCTGCCTGGTCGCCGATGCGGCCGGCGACCGTGCGCTGTGCTGGAAGCTGCAGGCCGACACATCCGGCTGGGACGCCGCGCGCAACGCGTGGATCGACGCGCAGCGCGCCGAGGACGCACGCCTGCTCTACGTCGGCCTGACCCGTGCCGAACACGCGTTGTGGATCGCGACCGGCGATTTCTACAACGCGCGCCAGACCGCACTGGCGCCGATGCTCGACGGCCTGCCCGACACGCCCTGCATCGTGCGCGACGTTACCTCGCCGGCGACACTGCCATGGCTGCCGCCGGTCGAGGCCGGCGAGCGCCCCGCCGCGCGGACCGCCGTGCGTGCGATCGCACCCGACTGGTGGGTCTACAGCTTCACCCAGCTCGCCAATGCCGACAGCGGCGCGCAGGACGCCTCCACGCGTGCCACCGTCGCCGCGGCCGGTGGCCAGGACGAGCCTGAAGGCGAACCCGCGCCCGAGATGCCCCGCGCGGACGACCACGACCCGCGCTTTGCCGGCAACCGCTTCGGCGTGGTGCTGCACGAGGCCTTGGAACTCGGCGACTTCGCGGCCTGGCGCGCATGGCGCGCGGGCGACCCGGCACCGACCGGGCAACGCGACGTCATCGAAGCGGCGCTGCGCGGCGGCGGCTACGCGGCCGAGGACATCGACGACGGCGTGGCGGTGCTGACCGCGCTGATCGGCCCCACGCTCACCATCGCGCTGCCCGAGGGGGTGCGGCTGTGCGACGTGCCCGTCGACGCGCGCCGGGCGGAGATCGAGTTCCAGTTCGCACTGCAGCCCACCGCAGTCGAGGCGATGCTTGCGCTGCTGCATGCCCACGGCGTGGCGACCGGCCGCAGCGGTTTCGGCCTGCGCCGCACGCTCGAGGGCCTGATGACCGGCCTGATCGACCTGACCTACACCGTGGATGGCCGCTGGTACGTGCTCGACTACAAATCCAATCGCCTGCCTGGCTATGACGCACCCACGCTGCAGCGCGCAATGGTGCACAGCGAGTACGACCTGCAGGCGCTGATCTATACGCTCGCCCTGCATCGCTGGCTGCGCTTTCGTCTGGGCGACGGTTACGACTACGCGCGCGACTTCGGCGGCGTGCGCTACCTGTTCTGCCGCGGTCTGGTCCCCGACCGCGACCCGTCCGCGGGCGTCCACGCGCAGCGCTTCGCGCCGGCGTTGGTGGACGCGCTCGACGCACTGTTCGCCGGCAGGCCTGGGGTCGGCCCGGGTGCGCGCGCATGACCGCCAGGACCGACACCATGCGCGAGGCCGCAGCGCCCACGGGGTCACGCCCGCCCAACCTGCTCGCCGCGCTGCAGCGCAGTGGCGCGTTGCGCGCACTCGACTTCGAGCTGGCACAGCGCCTGCGGCGGCTCGCCCCGGAGACACCCGATGCGGTGCTCGCGGCCGCGGCGCTGGCCTCGCTGGCGGTTGCCAACGGCCATGCCGGCTTCGATCCGGCGCGCCCGCGGCTGCTGGTCGATACCGATTTGGACTGGCCCGCGCCCGACGCCTGGTACGCGCTGCTGCGCGAAACGCGCTGGGTCGGCCGGCCCGCTGATCCGCTCGCCCCATCGGCGACGGATGTCCCGCTGGTCCTCGAGCCGGCCGATGCCGCGGGCGGCCTGCTGTATCTGCGTCGCTACCGCGAGTACGAGGCGGGCCTGGCCGCGGGCCTGCGCCGCATCGCGGCGCAGCCACTCGATGCAGCCGATCCGCCGTCGGTCGGCGATCCCTTTGCCACGCTGTTTCCCGACGCGCAGACCGGCGACGACCGCCAGGCCCGCGCCGCCGCGCTGGCGCTGCGCCGTGCGCTGCTGCTGGTCACCGGCGGGCCCGGGACCGGCAAGACCACCACCATTGCCCGTCTGTTGGTGCTGCGCATCGCCCAGGCCTTGCGCGGTGGGCGGCCACTGCCGCGCATCGCGCTGGCGGCGCCAACCGGCCGCGCCGCCGAACGCATGGCCGAGAGCCTGCGTCGGGCCGTGCAGGGATTCGTCGGCACCCTCGATCCGGAGCTGCGCGCCGCGCTGCCCGGCGCCCTGCCCGACACCGCCAGCACACTCCACCGCCTGCTCGGCACGGTGCCCGACAGTCCCGCATTCCGCCACCACGCGGCAAATCCGCTGCCGCTGGACCTGCTGGTCGTCGACGAAGCCTCGATGGTCGACCTGCCGCTGATGGCCAAACTGGTCGATGCCGTCGCAGACCGCACCCAGCTGATCCTGCTCGGCGATGCCGACCAGTTGCCGTCGGTGGAGGCCGGCGACGTGCTGGCCGCCATCCTCGCCGCCGCGGGCCCCGGTCACGCGGTGCAGGCCGACGATGCGCGCGCACTGCAGCCGCTGCTCGGTACGGCCACGCCCGTCGACCCCGCCACTGGCCGCTTGCACGGCCATCGCGTGCAACTGCAGCGCGGCTACCGCCAGCACGCCGGTTTCGACCTGGCCCCACTGGCCGACGCCGCGCGCGATGGCGATGCCGACACTGTGCTGTCGCTGTTGCGCGGCGGCCGGTTGCGCGGCGTGCACTTCCACGAGGACATGTCCGACGCGCTCGACGCGCACCAGGACACGCTGCTCGCACACTGGCGCAGTCTCGCCGAGGCCCCCGATCCTGCGGCGGCGCTTGCGCAGTCGCAGCGATTGCGCCTGCTGACCGCGGTGCGCGAAGGCCCGCAAGGCGCGCGTGGCCTCAACGCCCAGATCGAAGCATTGCTGTCGGGCCGCCGTCTCGGCCCGGCACCTGCCTGGTTCCATGGCCGCCTGCTGCTGATCACCGAGAACAGCTACCGCCATCGCCTGTTCAACGGCGACATCGGCATCTGCTGGCGCGACGGCGCCGACACGCCGATGGCCTGGTTCGCGGGCGACGCCCCCGGCGAGGTGCGCGCGTTTCATCCTGCCGCGTTGCCTGCGCACGAGAGCGCGTTCGCGATGACCGTGCACAAGGCCCAGGGCAGCGAGTTCGATGAGGTGTGGCTGCAGTTGCCGCGCCACGACAGCCGCGTGCTCTCGCGCGAACTGATCTATACCGCGATCACTCGCGCGCGCAGCCGCCTGCACATCGCCGGCAGCGCACAGGTGCTGCGCGACGCGCTCGCGCGGCATGCGGTGCGGATGTCGGGGCTGGCGTGGCGGCTGGGAGGCACAGACCCCCAGGCACTCCCGCCGCCCGCGCGCGACGCCGATCCCGTTCCCGCCCAAGGCGCGCTGTTCTAGCACGAGGTGCCCATGGCGGCGCGTGCACCCCAAGGGTCTGCCCCAGCTTGTCGGCGCCCGTTGCGCCCGGAAAGCTGCACAGGTCCAGACACGGGTGCGCCCCATGAGCATCACTTCCATCGCTGGCGGCGCTGCCGCTGCCATCGGCGCGGTTGCCGCCACACCGGCGCGCGACGATCCACGGTACGCGCAGATCGTCGATACGCTGGTGTCGCCCGACGCCACGCAGGCGCAGCGCGATCACGCCTACGATCTCGTCGCCGGCCTCGAGACCGCAGACGACACCCCGCTGACCGACGCGGTGCTGACAGAGCGCGCCGCGCAGGCGATCGCCGACGACCGGACCATCCCGGTCGTCGTCGCAGAGGTCGCGCCGCTGGTGGCGCCGGGCACCGCGCTCGGACCGTTCCCGTCCAGCGATGCGGCCGCCATCGATATGATGACGTACTCCAATCCACTGTCGATTGCGGCCAACCTCGAGAACGGCGGGCTGATCTTCCGCGATCCCGACGGCAATCACTTCTTCGTGACCACACCGATGGGCGGCACGCTCGACGGCTTCGATCCCGGCCAGGTGCCGCAGCCCGACGGCATGGCGCTGGTGGCCTGCTACCACGGCCACGCCGACTACTCGAAGACCGACGGCTCGCGGACGGACAAGGCCGGCGACGAGTTCAACAGCGACCACTTCTCGGCCCAGGACAAGCGCCTGGCCGACCGCGGCTTCTGGGGATCGGTGATCTACGTGTCGACGCCGAGCGGCGATTTCCGCAAGTATGATGCGGCCACGCGCCAGGACACCGTCATCAACTGACGGCGCGAAGCGGGCCCTTGGGCACCGCCCCCCGAGTGCCGGAGGTCGTTCCATGGTCTTCAACAGGATTCTGCTCATGAGCACGCTTGCGTTCGCTTCTCTCGCCCACGCCGGCGCCACCGGCGGCTCGGCCGAGATCGTCCTGGATGGCGCCCGTGCCGCCGCGCTGGCCGCGGCCATCCCCGTGTTCCGGGACAAGCAGCCGGAGGCCGACCTCACCAAGTTCCGCGTCCACGTCCATCCCGCCGACCAGGGGACCTTCCAGGTCGTGTTCGAACCCCAGCAGGCCGACGAGGGCGCCCCCCTGCTCGGTGGGCGCACCGCACACGGCCGCGAACTCAACGTGTGGATCAACGCGGCCGACAACACCCTCGACAGGATCGCGTTCGCGCGCTGAGGCACCGGGCGGACGGTCAGGTCCGACGACGATCGGCGGCGCGACGCGCTGCCACGGTGGCCCGCGATGGTCGTGGACAGCACCGCGCTTGACCTTCCCACGATGGGAAGGCTTAGGCTGGCTGCAGCTGTCAGCCTTTGCGGAAGTTCCCATGGCCTCTCCCGGTTCCCCAACGCCCTCGGACGCAGCGATCGACCTGCCGATCGCCGGCATGACCTGCGCAAGCTGCGTCGGTCGAGTGGAAAAGGCCTTGGCCAAGGTGCCAGGCGTGGGGCGCGCGTCGGTCAATCTGGCGACCGAGCGTGCGCACATCGTGCCGGCCGGGCCGCTCGACCGGGCGGCGCTGGTGCAGGCGGTCGAGGGGGCCGGCTATGCGGTGCCCGCCACCACGCTGACGCTCGCGATCGAGGGCATGACCTGCGCCTCGTGCGTGGGCCGTGTGGAAAAGGCCCTCGCGGCGGTGCCCGGCGTCGAGTCCGCGGCAGTGAACCTGGCGACCGAGCGGGCCACTGTGCGCGGGACGGCCGCGATCGAGGCGCTGATCGCGGCGGTCGATCGGGTCGGCTACACGGCCCGACCGGTGGGACATGGCCGCGACGACGATGCCAGCGCTGCGCGCAAGGACGACGAACGCACCCGCCTGCGCCGGGACCTGATCCTGGCCACCGCGCTCGCGTTGCCGGTGTTCGTGCTGGAGATGGGGGCGCACACGATTCCCGGCATGCACGACTGGGTCATGACCCACATCGGCATACGCACGAGCTGGTATCTGCAGTTCGCGCTGACGCTGCTGGTGCTGGCCGTGCCAGGCAGGCGCTTCTATCGGCACGGCATTCCCGCCCTGCTGCGGCTGGCGCCGGACATGAACTCGCTGGTCGCGGTCGGCACCGCGGCCGCATTCGGCTACTCGGTCGTCGCCACGTTCGCGCCCGGCCTGCTGCCCCCCGGCACGGTCAACGTCTACTACGAGGCCGCGGCAGTGATCGTCGCGCTGATCCTGCTCGGGCGCTTCCTGGAGGCGCGGGCCAAGGGCCGCACCTCCGAAGCGATCCAGCGGCTGGTCGGCCTGCAGGCGCGCGTCGCGCACGTCCGTCGTGCCGGCGCGACGGCCGACATCCCGGTCGACGACGTGGTGTTGGGCGATATGGTCGAGGTGCGTCCCGGCGAGCGGATCCCGGTCGACGGCGAGATCGTCGAAGGGCGCAGCTACGTCGACGAATCGATGATCACCGGCGAACCGGTGCCGGTCGACAAGACCCTCGGCAGCGCGGTGGTCGGCGGCACCGTCAACCAGCAGGGCGCGTTGACCATGCGCGCGACCGCCGTCGGCGCCGACACCACGCTCGCGCAGATCATCCGCCTGGTCGAGCAGGCGCAAGGCGCCAAGCTGCCGATCCAGGCGGTCGTCGACCGGGTGACGCTGTGGTTCGTGCCCGCGGTCATGCTCGCGGCGCTGCTGACCTTCCTCGCCTGGCTGTGGCTGGGCCCGGCGCCGGCGCTGGGCTTCGCACTGGTCAACGCGGTGGCGGTGCTGATCATCGCCTGCCCCTGCGCGATGGGCCTGGCGACGCCGACCTCGATCATGGTCGGCACCGGCCGCGGTGCCGAACTCGGCGTGCTGCTGCGCAAGGGCGAGGCGCTGCAATTGCTCAAGGACGCGCGCGTTGTGGCGGTGGACAAGACCGGCACGCTGACCGAAGGCCGTCCGCTGCTGACCGACCTCGTGGTCGCCGACGGCTTCGAACGCGACCGCGTGCTGGCGCAGGTCGCCGCAGTCGAAGCGCGCTCCGAGCACCCGATCGCACGTGCCATCGTCGATGCCGCGACCGACCGCAATCTCGCGACGGCCACCGCCCAGGGCTTCGAGTCGATCACCGGTATGGGCGTGCGCGCACACGTCGACGGCGCACGCGTCGAAGTCGGCGCCGATCGCTTCATGGGCACGCTCGGCCTGGACGTTGCCATCTTCGCCGACACCGCGCAGCGCCTGGGCGACGAAGGCAAGTCGCCGTTGTACGCCGCCATCGACGGTCGATTGGCCGCCATCGTGGCGGTCGGCGACCCGATCAAAGCCAGCACGCCTGCGGCCATCGCCGCGCTGCACGCGCTCGGCCTGCAGGTGGCGATGATCACCGGCGACAACGCGCGCACCGCGCAGGCCATCGCCCGGCAGTTGGGCATCGACGAGGTCGTGGCCGAGGTGTTGCCCGCGGGCAAGGTCGAGGCGGTACGCCGGCTGCGGGCGCAGCACGGCCGCATCGCCTTCGTCGGCGACGGCATCAATGACGCGCCCGCGCTGGCCGAGGCCGACGTGGGCCTGGCGATCGGGACCGGTACCGACGTGGCGATGGAATCGGCTGATGTGGTGTTGATGTCGGGCAGCCTGCAGGGCGTGCCCAACGCGATCGCGCTGTCGCGGGCCACGCTGGGCAACATCCGCCAGAACCTGTTCTGGGCCTTCGGCTACAACACCGCGCTGATCCCGGTCGCTGCCGGCGTGCTCTATCCGGCCTACGGCGTACTGCTGTCGCCGATCTTCGCCGCTGGGGCGATGGCGCTGTCGAGCGTGTTCGTACTCGGCAATGCGCTGCGGCTGCGTCGATTCCAGCCGCCGCAGGCCACGCCCGCCTTGGCCGCATCCGCAGGCGCCGCGCCATGAACATCGGCGACGCCGCCCGCGCGTCCGGGGTCTCGGCCAAGATGATCCGCTATTACGAGCAGACCGGCCTGATCCCCGCGCCCGCCCGCACCGCCGCCGGCTATCGGGCCTACGACCAGGACGATGTCCACCGCCTGCAGTTCGTTCGCCGCGCCCGCGACCTCGGGTTCTCGGTGGCCGAGATCGCCGACCTGCTGGGCCTGTGGCACGACACCGCGCGCCACAGCGCCGACGTCAAGCGCCTGGCACAGGACCGTATCGCCGAACTCGAACGGCGCATGCGCGACCTGCAGCAGATGACCGACACGCTCCGCACGCTTGTCGACTGCTGCGCCGGCGACGACCGGCCCGACTGCCCGATCCTCGACCAGTTGCAACAACCGGTCTGCGGACCCGTGGACGACAGCCCACGGACCGGCGCCGTCCGTCGGCGCCCGAGCGCACCAGGGGCGACGCGACCTGCGCCGAAACGGACGCGGCCGCGCTAGCGCAGGCAGAGGCGTCGCGCGATCGTCTGCCTACACAGCAGGACGACGATGGCGACCTGGCGATGCAGGCCGCAACGCGCGCGCCAAGCTTAGTCTTCGCGCGGCGGAAAGCCCGCCTCGCGCAGCGCCGCGACGACGGCCTCGCGCGAGGCCGAGGTCTGCACGACCACCGTACGGTTCGGCGGATCGGCCTCCACGCCCGCCTGCGCATCGACCGACTGGATCGCCTTGGTCACCGATCGCGCGCAACCGCCGCAGGTCATGTCGTCGAGATGGAACTGCATGGCGGGCTCCTTGGGATGCGTTGGCAGCAGTGTGCGGCTTGCCACCGTGGGAAGGTCAAGCGCGACCGCGCGCCGTCGACCCCATCGGGCGCCTTGGCCCGTTCGCACGCAGGCTGGTAACGTCGAGCCGCCGATGCGGTTCGGCCCGACACCGATCCAGGCGATCACAAGGGAGTGCATCCAGATGAAGCATCCAGGCAAGTTGCTCCTCGCCAGCGCCGCGGTCGCGATGCTGGCGGCCTGCTCGTCGAACGTCGACGCCCCTGCCAGCACGACCACTCGCACGTCCAGCGACCGCCCCGGAGCACCCCCGATTCTGATCCGCAACGCCGAGCGATCCATGGTGGCCCATCAGGCCCTGATCGAAGGCCGACTGCACGCAGACCCCGCCGGCTGCCTGCGGATCGGCGACGACAGCGGCCCGCTGATCATCTGGCATCACGACAGCCGCCTGGAGCGTGGGGCCGACGGCCGCGTCCAGGTCATCGACGGCTTCACCGGCCACGCGGCCTCGATCGGCGAGAACATCGCCCTGGGCGGTGCGGGCGGGCCGAACGCGCCCGCGCGCGTCATCCCGGAGATGCCGGCTGCATGCGCGACCGGCGAGTACTGGATGGCCGGGCAACTGATGAATGCGGCCGAGTACCAAGCGCTGCGTCAGCGGCGAGCGGATCAGGCGCCGCCCGGTGCCCAGTGATCATCATGACATCGCTCCCGAACAGAAACAGCGCAACTGAGCCCGTGTGAATCATTGCACGCGAAACGACAGGACGCGCAGCTGTTCTCGCAGCCGATGAAGCACCACGAGCCCCATCACTGCCTTGCGGTAAATCCCACGCGTCGTTCAAAGCTCGGGGGGCGGATAACGTTCGGACAGAAGGTGGGCGACGTGCTTTCTCAGCGACTCCGACATCGGCGCGCCGAACCGATCACTCATCATGAAACCCGCATTCGTGCAGTTGTTGACGATCACTCGCGTACGATGCTCTGGGCGCTCGACATACCAACCGGGAAGCGCAAGAACAGGAATCACACGCGCACCTTCGGCGCCAGCGCTGCGCAGGAACCTTTCCAACCAATCGGCCTGGTAATCAGCCTGCTCGATCGGTTTTGTTTCGACATGTTTCGGAAAGACGAGCCGTCGCCCATCGTATCGAACACAAGCGGAAGCTCTGCCTCTCTCTCCCGGTTTTCGGCGTGATTTCGTCTCAATGGCGAACACTGCGCTGCGTGCGACGACGATGTGGTCGATGTTGTAACGATCCGCCGGGAAATCATGGAACACCATGGCACCCTCAGCGATCAGTGGCGTCAAGCAATGTGCAACTGATAGCTCGGCATGCAGGCCGTCGAGAGCGTGACGTCGCCGTCTGGCATGTCGAATCAGCTTCCAGAGCAGCCAGCTCATCATCAACGCAAGTACGACCACAAACACGATATCGCCGGTGCCAAAGCGAAACTGACGCCAATCGATACCTGCATGGCTGAGGCGGGCCAACAACCATGCGGACAACAAGATGGGGCCGACTGCCACCATGGTGCCAGTCGCCTCGTAGAGCTTCTCTTCATCTGTCGCGATTCGCTTACGTAAGCTCTCCCCCGGTAGGTTCATCCACTGCACAGTGAGGGGTGAGCGGCGCTTGTCGAGTTTCCGAACGCACCGCCATGTAAGCAGCCCGGCAATCACAACCAGCATCGGGATGAAGACCGCGCCCAGCAAAATGAGATGTTCCATCGGCAATCCGTACCGTCCTCTGGTACCGCCATAGTTGCCCGTACCTGCGAGAGGCGCAATCTCACGTGCATTTCGAAATGGGACTTCTGTCCTGCCGGGCCGATGTAGAGCGTGCCGGCATCGGTCTGAGAAAAGTCAAACCCGGAATGCCATTGCGCTCTTCAGCGCGTCATTGATCCATCGAACGTCCAAGGCACACGCCCGCCGCGTTCGCCAGCACGTCGACGTGGCCGTGGCGCAGTGCATCGATGCCCAGGATCACCGCAGGCCGCTCGGCCAGGCCCAGCACCGAGAACACCGGCAACGCGCTGATCCGCACTTCCGTGGCGGCGAGCTGCCAGTCGCCGATCGCCAGCGCCGGCAGCGTGTAGAGCCATGTCTCGACCACCTGCTCGGCGATGCCGCGGGTGCCCGCGTCACGTCGGCGCAGCCGAGTGTCGTCCTCGGTCACCCCCAGCGCCCGGGCAGCGGGCAAATTGAGCACGGTCTGCGCAGCGCCGGTGTCGACGACGGCGGTCACCTGGACCTCGTGTGGGCCGTCGCGCAATTGCGCCGGCACGAACGCGAAGCGCTGCAGGCCGGCAGCGCGCTGCGGCAGCGCGTTGTCCAGGCACTCGGCACGCGCCAGGCTACCGGGTGGAGCGAGCAGCAGCTCGCCGGCCGGCAGATCGAAGCGCAGGTCGAAACGCGCCATCAGATCGTTGCCCAGGATGCCCTCGATCGGCGGCGCATCGCCCTCGGCGAGCTGCGACAGGTCCATCGCCAGCAGCTGCGCCTTCCATGCGAAGTCGCCGGCCGACAAGGCCTGCAGCGCGGTCACCCGGGTGGCGACCGCACTGCCGCCGGCGCCCTGGATCGTCATCTCGCGCGACGCCGGCGCGAGCAGCCCGAAGCGTTCGGCCAGTGCGGCATCGACGACGCTGGCGCCCGCCGCGGTGTCGATGACAAAACTCAGCGGACGCGCGACACCTTCGATCTGCACCTGCACGCGCGGGTGCTTGCCGACGAGGCGCATCTCGATGCGGTGAGTCTGACTTGCGGGAATCGAAGGTGATGCGGCGGCGGCGCAGTGGGCGTCCAGAGCCAGGGACAGCAAGCAAGTGGACAGCAGGAAGCGGAGCGACATGAGGGCACCTCGATGAAGGAGCCGCCATTGCAGCGGGCGCAGGTATCGCGACGATGTCGTCGCCGGCGCGGGGCCGGCATCGGCGATACGAACGCGATACAGAGGCAGGCGACAATGCCCGCATGACTGCCGAGACCGCCCGCATCGTCGTCGTCGACGACGACGCCAGCATCCGCGACGCGCTGTGCGACTACCTCGCGCGCCACGGCTACGCCGTGCGCGGTGCGGACGGCGCCGCCGCCATGGATCGGTTGCTCGCGCAGGGGCCGGTCGACCTGGTGGTGCTGGACTGGATGATGCCCGGCGAAGATGGCCTGTCGGTGTGCCGGCGCCTGGCCGATGCCGATGTCGCGGTGCTGATGCTCAGCGCACTCGACAGCCCGCCCGACCGGGTGATCGGGCTGGAAGTCGGCGCCGACGATTACCTGGCCAAGCCGTTCGACCCGCGCGAGCTGCTGGCCCGTGTGCGCGCGTTGCTGCGGCGCGGTGCGCAGCTGCGCCAGCAGGCGAGGCGCCCAGCCGAAGGCTACGGCTTCGATGGCTGGACGCTGCGGCTCGACACCCGTGTCCTGCGCACGCCCGACGGCAGCGACGTGGTGCTGACCGCGGGCGAATTCGCATTGCTGCGGGCGCTGGTGGAACGCGCCGGCCGCGTGCTCGACCGCGAACGCCTGATGGCGCTGACCCACGGCGACGCGGCCGAACCCTTCGATCGCGCCGTGGACCTGGCCATCAGCCGGCTGCGCCGCAAGCTGGCGCAGGCGCGGCCCGGCGCCGATGCGCTGATCCAGACGCTGCGCGGCGAGGGCTACCGCTTCGCGGCCACGGTGCACCGCCTGTGAGCCGGCCGCGCGGCATTCTGGTTCTGGTCGGGGGCCTCGCGCTGGCCACGCTGGTGCTGGCACAGGCGGTGAGCTTCGCGGTGGTCGGCTGGTGGCCCGCGCCGCCGATGCCCACGATGGTGCCCGCCGACGCGATCGCGGCCTTGTCGGGCGCACAGCCGCCGGCGCCCGGACTGCAGGTGCGCACGCAGACGGCCGCGCCGACCGGCACGCCGGTGCCGTGGCTGGCCGGGCTGGCCGCCGAGCGCCTGCAGCGTCCCGCCGCGCAGGTGCGCGCGACCTGGCAGCGCAAGCCGGACGTCGCGCTGCAGGTCGTCGACGACGGTCAACTGGCGATGGCCGGACAGACCGACCGCGCACGCCAGGCGCGCGTGCGCGCTGCGTTGCTGGCGACCGGGTTGCAGGTGCCGGCGTTCGAGCTGGCGGTCGCGCAACCGGATGGAACGTGGCGGGTCGTGCGCGCGGTCGACGCCGGACGCGGGCAGTGGCGCCGCCAGGTGCTGCTGGCGCTGGCGTTGGGCGCGCTGCTGATCGCGCCGTTGGCGTGGTGGATGGCGCGCAGGCTCACACTGCCGCTGCGGCGACTGGCCGAGGCCAGCGCGCGGATGGACCTGGCCGCGCGCGCGCCACCGGTGCCGGTCGAAGGCGCCGCGGAGGTCCGCATGCTGGGCCAGACGATCGCCGACGCACACGCCCGCCTGCGCGCGCAGGCCGACGATGTCACCGCGATGCTCGCCGCCGTGGCGCACGATCTGCGCACACCACTAACCGGCCTGCGGCTGCGCGCCGAAACCGCACCGTCGCCGGATCGCGAGCGCATGGTCGCCGACATCGCGCGGATGCAGACAATGATCGCGCAGGTGCTGGCCTATGCGCAGGGCGAGGTCGCGCCGCTGCAGCGCGCGCCGGTCGACATGACCGCGCTTGCGGGCGAGTTGGCGATGGCCGCGCACGCGCTGGGCCAGTCGGTGCAGGTGCTGGCGCACGTACCGGCCATCGTGCACGGCGATGCGCTCGCGCTGCGTCGCGCACTGTCGAATCTGATCGACAACGCCGTGCGCTACACCGGTGCGGCCGAGATCGAGCTCCACACGCGCGACGACCGGCTATACGTCGACGTGGTCGACCGTGGCCCGGGTATTCCCGCCGAGGCGCGCGCGCGGCTGGTGCAGCCGTTCCAGCGCCTGGAACACTCGCGCAGTCGCGACACCGGCGGTGCAGGCCTCGGTCTCGCCGTTGCGCGCTCGACCGCGCAGCGCCACGGGGGCGCGCTCGAGCTGCTCGAGCGCGACGGTGGTGGCCTGCGGGCGCGGTTGGTCCTGCCGATCGCCGCGCCCTGAGGCGCGCGGCTGGGCGTGGATCAGTAGGCGGTCCACGCCGCGTCGCTGCGGAGGGTGAAGGTCAGTGCGTCGTCGACGTCGGTGTATGGGGTGTCGGTGTCGGCACCGACGCCCTGCAACAGCGGCCAGTGAAACGCGAAGCTCCGCAGATACAACGGCAACACGAGGTACCGACGTGCGGCGATGTCGACGACGATGGTCTTGCGCGCATAGCGCGCCGGCATCCACCCGCCGATGAAGAAGCGCGAATCGGCCGAAAAGCCCAGCGCGCCGGCCCAGAAGAAACCGGGAACGGGCACGCCATCGATCCGCCCCGCATAGAAGCTCGCGCCATGCGGCGGCTCGCCCGCGTAGCGCAGCGTGACCACGTGCCGGCCGTCTGGCGATTGCAGATCGGCATCGCCCAGCCACATCGGCTGGCTCTCGCCATCGGGCGCGAACGCCAAGCGCGGCACCACGGTCACGTCATGACCTCTGTGCCTCGCCGGCGCACACCACATCGCGTCATCGCGAACCGCAACAGCCTCACCACATCAGATCGTCGGGCACCTTGAACTGCGCGTAATAGGCGTCGTCCTCGGCATTGGATTCGGACGGCGGTGCCTCCGCAGCCTGTCCGTGATCGACCACGATCAGCGCGGCATCGCGCTCGCGCACCTTGTCGGCCGCCGCACGTGGCAGCAGCGCGTAACCATCGCCCAACCGCGCCACGACCAGCGTGCCTGCGGCCAGTTGCTTGCGCTGCGCCTCGTCGACCAGCAGGCTGCGGATCGCGCCGTCGGCGGTGAACCGATACTCCAGTTGCCCGGCGCGCGGCACCTGCTTGTCGTGGATGATCTGCCGCGCCTGCGCGGCCAGTTCGGCAGCGCGGGCCCGGGCCTTGTGCTCGGCGGCCAGCGCGCGGTCGCGTTCGACCTTTTCCGCGCGTGCGCGCTCGGCCTCGCGCTGGCTCTCTGTCGGCGCTGGCGCGCCCTTGCCATGCCGCGCCTTGTGCTGCTCGCGCGCGACCTCGTCCACCTTGCTCTTCTTGACCAGGCCCGCCTTGAGCAGTTGTTCCTGGAGCGGGTTCGCCTTCGCCATGTCCGAAACGTCGTGTGGAGTGTCGGGCCCCATGATACGGGGGACCACAGCCAGTCAGCGCTCCGGGTCGATCACCGCCTCCATCGCCGCGATCTCAGTACCACGTGCCTGGCAGCGCCTGGCTTCGTCCCTCCAGCCGCGCACCGCCACCCGTACCTCCTCGACGATCGTGCGCGCCCGCGTTTTGCTCAGACGGTAGTAGGCGCGGGTGTCCAGCAACAGCCGGGTATCGGGGGACGGATCGTCCAGGCCGATCGAAAGGACGTGCGTGTCCTTGTCCGGGTTGGGATTCACATCGAAGGCCGGGGCCAGGCGCCAGCCATCGGGCGCCCGCAGAAATCCGTGGTTACGCAGATGGTCGTCGCGATTACCGACCAGGACGTTGAACACCGCGCGACGATAGAGCTGCGACAGATCAGCGACGATCGCCGAGGCAACGCCCTGGTTTTCGATCGCGTGGGCGATCTCGACGTAGCTGATGTCCTCGCTGTCGTCCGCATCCAACAGCGTAAGCGCCGAGGCATATGCATGGCGGTCGGCCCCACTCCGATCGAACCGGCGCACCGCATAGGTGGTGCCCAGGTTGGACAGAGACAGCGGACGTGCTTGAGGCATGTCGATGCCAGCCGCGCGCGCGAGGCGATAGGTCACGTACTCCCACAGGCCCACATCGTGCCGATCGTCGCTGGACGGGAACTTCGCCAGCCACAGTGTCTGATCGACATCGCGCACGCTCGCCTTGGGACGGGCGCCGCCCAGCGACGCGCCCGGTGCCGCCAATTGCCTGATCCATCTGGCGTCGAGCGCGCTGTCTTCGATGTCGTCGCGTTCCACGCGCACGGCGATCGCCTCCAGCGCGCGCAACTCGGTCATCGGCGGCGCGCTGAGTTCACGATCGTCCAGATATCGGCCGTTGGCCGCGCGCAGCCGCAGTGCGCCCATCCGGGAGGCATCGTGGATGCCGATCAGATAGTCCCACGGGCGCAGTGCTCGCACCCGTCGATTCTGTTCGCGGGCATCGATGACCTCGCGCCGATCCATGAGGCGTTTGCCCCAACGATCGGGCGAGCAATCGGTGAATGCACCGGTCAACGTGCTGGCGCCCGTGCGCGCGACATGGAGGCCGCGATGGAGCGGTAATTGCGGGTCCAGCGCAAAGCTGCGGATCGGGGCTGTGCCGTCCACCCAGTCGTCGGCGTACTGGAACTGGAGCGTGTCGCCGGTCCGGCTGGGCAGCCGGGCCAGATGGCCGACCAACGTCTCGCCGCCGAGGCCAGCGGCATCCAACCAGACCTCGACCTGGTCGATCGCCTGAACATCGGCAGGAGACGGACTCACGACGCGCTCGCGCGACGTGCAGCGGGGCGACGCAGGCGACTGTCCTGCAGTTCGCGGCCGAGTTCATCGTTCTGCGCCAACTGGTCGATGTCCTGCTCCAGCCCCAGCGCCGTGAGCACGCGCAACATCGTGGCCAGGCTCGTCGCCGGATCGCCGCGCTCCAGCTTGCCGACCGTCGGTACGCTCACCCCCACCCGCGCCGCGAGCTCGCCCTGGGTCATCTGCCGGCGCATGCGCGCCGCGCGCAGCCGCGCGCCCAACGCTTGGATCTGGCGTTGGGCGCGTGGCATCGTCGGCGGCGTTCGCTTCGGCATGGAAATTAAATTACATCTTTCCGGCCTGTAATGTAAATTAATTTACTCATCGTCCGAACCCTCAGTAGTTCACGTTCAACTTCACCCACGCGGTGCGGCCGGGCTCGTTGATCCGTACCGGGTCGGCCGGATAGCCGAAGTCGGCGCTGCCGGTCAGGTTCAAATGCTCGCTGTAGGTCCGATCGAAGACGTTGTCGATGCCGGCCGTCAGCTGCAGGCGCTCGTTGATGCGATAGCCGCCGTTGAGGGCGAGCGTGGCGAAACCGGCACTGGCGTCGAGGTCGCGCCCGACCACGTTGCCCTGGCCGACGGCAATGCGGTCCTGGCTGGCGACCGCGCGCACCAGGGCGCCGAAGCTCCAGCGCGTGTCGTCGTAGCCTACCGACAGACGCGCCTCGAGCGGCGGCATCTGCGGCAGCGCCTGACCGGTGCTGCGGTTCTCGCCCCAGGCGTAGGCGAGCGTGCCGCCAAACTTCCAGGTCGACGACGGCCGGAATTCCACGCCGGCCTCGGCGCCGCGGATATCGGCATCGACGTTCGCCGCCGACGAGGTCATGCCCATCATGCCGCCGGCCGAGTAGGTGAACAGGATGTAGTCCTCGATGCGCCCGGCATAGCCCGACACCCACGCATCCAGTTTCCGCGTGCGGTAGCGCACGCCGATGTCGAGTTGCGTGGTCTTTTCCGGCGCGATGCCGACAAAGGCGTTGACGGCGCCGACCGGCCCGCGTCCGGGCGAGAACAGCTCCCAGTAGTCGGGCATGCGCTGGGTGTGGCCCAGGCCGGCGTACGCGCTGACCGGCGTGTCCTTCAGTTCCTGCTCGTAACGCAGGAACCCGGCGCGCAGCGTTTCCTCGCGGGTCTGCCCGGCGGTCGGGTTCGGCGTGCCCATCATGCCGGCCGTCGCGCGCTCGTCGGTGGCCTTGGCGCGGTCGACGCGCACGCCGCCGGTCAGGTGCCGGCCCGGCGGCAGGTGGCGCGTGCCCTCGGCGAATACACCGGCGGTCTCGAAACGCGCGTCGGTGGTCCAGGGCTGCGCTGCATACGTACCCCGGCCCATGCCCTTGCGCGCGCGATGGCGGCTTTGCTGCGTATCCACGCCCGCCTGAAGGTCCCAGCCCGTCCACTTCCAACCCAGCACAACGCGCCCCCCGGTGGTGCGCCGGTCGACGTTGGACGCCATTGGCATCGGCATTGCACTGGCCGGATTGGGGTCGCGCAGCGTGTAGTTGTCCATCACGTGATCGGCGTGGTTGTAGAACACGCTGCCCTCGATCGCGTCGAGCGCGCCGCCGATGTCCCGCTTCTCGAACCGCAGGCTGGCGCTCTCGCGCCGGAACTGCGCGCCGTCCATCCCACGACCTGCGTAGCGCGCCCGCCCGTCACCGATGCCGGCGTTGAGCTCAAGCACGGTGTCGGCATCGGGCGTCCAGCCCAGTGCCACATCCCCGTTCCACTTCTTCCACGACGAGGGCACCACGACGCCGTCGCCGTCCTCGTAATCGTCGGCTTCCGAGCGGTTGCCGCTCACACGCAGATAGCCCTGCGGCGCGCCGGCCACGACATCGAGCACTTGGTCGTTGCGGCCGTTCGAGCCTCCCAGCAGGCTGCCGTTGATGCGTACGCCCGGCGCGTCGAACACCGGCGTCTCGCGTTCGAAGCGCACCGTGCCGGCCGAGGCGCCCGGGCCCCACAACACCGTCTGTGGCCCTTTGATCACGACCAGGCTGTCGAAGGTCTCCGGCGAGACGTAGGACATCGGGTTGTCCATCCGCGATGGGCACGCGCCGGGCATGCTGCCGTCGTTGGTGAGCAGGTTCAGGCGCGAACCGAACATGCCACGCAGCACCGGGTCGCCGTTGGTGCCGCCATTGCGCAGCGCGGTGAAGCCGGGAATGGTCTTGAGGTAGTCGGCGCCATCGCTGGCCGGCACCGGCTGGCGCGGCAGGCGCGGGTCGAGGTCGTAGGTCAGCGGCGAGACCGGTGCGGCGGTGACCAGCACGGCGTCGAGGTTGACGGGTTCGGGCAGGTCGTCGGCCTGGGCGGCGAGCGGTAGCGCAAGCGCGCAGGCGATGGCCATCGCGATGCGGGAGGCGCGTTGCGCCTGGGGAGGTGTGGACAACATGGAAGAGCTCCGGATCGAACGTCGCCGGGGCTGCCGGTGACGCATGCGGCTTCGTCGAAACGCAGGCCTTGTGGCCGGTCGACGTCTGGGATTGGGAATGCGGGCGCGAGCGGGCCCTGCGCCCTGCATCACGCCGCTGGCGTGCGCAGGGACGGTGCGCGCTGAAGCCGGGATTCCGCGATCAGGCGGCGATCGCGTGCGTTGGAGGGCCTTGCCCGCCGAGGCCGCGAAGATTGGTCGCGGCGATGCGCCGGACCGAGTGGAACCGGAACGCCGGCGCTGCAGCCCATGCAGTCGGCGGCACCACGACCGGCACATTGGACAGCAGCGTCAGGTGCGAGGCGAGCGGGCAATAGCCGCAATGGCCGTCCGCGCCCGCGTGATCGCGCGCACCCTCGTGCGGGTGGTCGTCCGCGGCGGCATGGCCTGCTGCGTGCGCGTGCGCAGGCGCGGCCGCAGACGACAGCGCGGTCTCGGCCTGCACACCCGCCTGGAGCCGGCTGATCGCCGGCGCCACCGCGAGCAGCAGCATCGCCAGCAGGGCAAGCCAGTGCCATGCCGACGGCGCATTCCGCGACTGACCATATCGCCTGCGCAACGCCATCACGCGCGGCCTCACCGCATCGCACCGACGCAAGACCGGCAGTGCGGATCGCAGTGGACGAGGGCGGTACGTGTGCATGGCTGCAGTGTCCGTGCAACCGGCCTCAGTCACCTTGACCACGATCAAGTGCGCGCTGGATCCAGCGTCGACGGCAACGCCAGCGAAGCCGGACGGCACGCGCAGGCCGTCGGTCCGGACTGGGCGGACTCAGGGGCGTGCCGCAGGCGGGTCGAGCCTGACCGCCAGCGGCCGCAGGAAACGTTGGGTCAGCGGACCGACCCCGAACGCGAACACCAGCGTGCCCAGGCCCGCGGTGCCGCCAAGCAGCATGCCGATCACCAGTGCCGACAGTTCGATACCGGTGCGCACGCTGCGGATCGACCAGCCTGTCCGGCGCGCGAGCCCCGTCATCAGCCCGTCGCGCGGGCCCGGCCCCAGTTGCGCACCCACGTACAGCGCGGTGGCGAACGCGCACGCGACCACGCCGCCGAGCATGTAGGCCCAGCGCAGCGCCAAGCCTTCGGGCACGGGCAGCCACAGCAAATGCAGGTCGGCGAACGGGCCCAGCAGGAACGTATTCGCCAACGTACCCAGCCCCGGCATCTGCCGCAGCGGGATCCATGCCAGCAGCACCGCCAGCGCGGTGACGACCATCACCATGCCAAACGACATCGGCACATGTCGCGTGGCGCCGAGGTGGAACACGTCCCAGGGCGAGGCGCCCACTGCGGCACGGATCATCAGCGCGATCGCCAGCCCGTAGATCCACAGGCCGATCAGCAACCGGCCCAGGCGTTCGGGCAGGCGACCGGCGCGCAGTTGGGCGAGCGGGCCAAGGTTGGCGAGGGTCGGGGCGGAGGTCGCGTGCATGACGTCACGATGTCGAAAATTGGCCCTTTCCGATAGAGCCATTTGTGACATAGTGGCCCGGATGCAACGCAGCCTCGCACCCGAACGACTCGCCGCCTTGGTCGGCCGCCTCGACACCGCGCCGGCCTACCGCGCGCTGTGCCAGGCGCTGCAAGAGCTGATCGGCGACGGCCGCATCCCGATCGATACCCGCCTGCCCAGCGAGCGCGCGGTCGCCGGCGCACTCGGCGTGTCGCGCAACACGGTCACGCGTGCCTATGCCGAACTGACATCGGCGGGCTTTGCGACCGCGCGCCAGGGGGCGGGCACATTCGCCGCGGTTCCGGTCGCCCGGCGCCGCGCACACGACCACACGCTCGGTGCGTCGAAGTTCGCCGACGACGCGATCGACCTGACCCGCGCCGCGGGTTCGGCCACGCCGGGCACCGCAGCCGCATATGCGCGCGCGCTCGCGGCGCTGCCGGCCTACCTGTCGGGCGACGGTTATCTGCCGTCCGGCTTGCCGGCCCTGCAGGCACGGATCGCGGCCAGCTATGCGCGACGCGGGCTGCCGACGACGCCGGGCCAGATCGTCGTCACATCCGGCGCGCTGTCGGCGCTCGCGATCGTCGCGCGCACGTTGTCGAGGCCCGGCGACCGCATCGCGGTGGACACCCCGGTCTATCCCAACGCGATGGGTGCGCTGACACTGGGCGGCGCGCGGCTGGTCGCCGCGCCGATGGGCGATCCGCTCGGCGACGCAGGCTGGGACCTCGACGGTCTGGAGGCGACGTTGCGGCAGGCCCAGCCACGGCTGGCCTACGTCATCGCCGATTTCCACAACCCGACCGGCCTGCTGATGGACGCGGCCCAGCGCGCGCGCTACGCCGCCGCGCTGGCGGCCATCGGCACCCAGGCCATCGTCGACGAGACCTTGCAGGCAACCGGCTTGTCCAACGCGCCGATGCCGGCGCCGTTCGCCACGTTCGCGCGCGACGCGATCACCGTCGGCAGTGCCTCCAAGCTGTGCTGGGGCGGCCTGCGCGTGGGCTGGATCCGTGCGCCGCAGCCGCTGGTCGAGCGGCTGGTCGCCACGCGCGTACAGCTCGATCTCGGCAGCTCGCTGTTCGATCAACTGGTGGCCGCCGAACTGCTCGACGACGGGCCGATGCTCGCGGCCCGCCGTGAGCAGGTCCGCCGCCAGCGCGATGCGCTCGCACACGCGCTGCAGACCCACCTGCCCGACTGGCGCTTCCGGCTGCCGACCGGCGGCTTGAGCCTGTGGCTGCGGCTGCCGCACGGCAGCGCGACCGAACTGGCCGCGGCGCTCGAACGCGACGACGTGCATCTCGCGCCGGGGCCGGCGTTCGCCGTCGACGGCGGCTTCGACCGCTGGCTGCGGATGCCCTACGCGAAGTCGGAGGCGCACCTGCTCGACGCGGTGCAGCGGATGGCGCGCCGCTGGGCAGCACCGGCGCATGCCGGCGCGCGGGTACGGCGTACGGCGTCCGCGCCTTTGATCGCCTGAGCCAGCACGCCTCGACGGGTGCACCGCGCCGGGTCTGGCAAGCTCTCCCGCTCCTGCCACGCCCTGCCCCCCGCATGACGCTGACGCTCGACGCTTACATCACCCTGTGCGATCCGCCGCCACTCGACGTGCCGCATGTGCATCACGCCCGCTGGGGGCGCAACGATCCGGCGCTGGCCGCGCATCTGCAGACGCGCATCGCGAACGTCATGCACGTCGCGCGCGAGCAGATGACGGCGCAGCGCTATCACACGTTCCGTCATCTGCAGCGCACGCACTGGCACCATCGGGTGGAGATCACAAACGATGCGCTGCCGGCGTTCCAGCAGTGGGCGGAGGCGGCGAACGCGATCTACGCGGACGCCGACGGCGATGTCCATGCGCCGAACGGCCAGCGTCTTGTCGGTCATGCCGGGGCCGATCCCGATGCCGAGGTGCCCTATCCCGCAGATGCGCGCCATCGCCGCGCACGCACCTTGGAGGCCCTGGCCGCGAGGTCGCTGCGCGTGCCGGCCTCGCTGCCGCCCGTCGTCGGCGAGGGTGAGGTCGTCCTGCGTAGCCCCGACGAAATGGCGGGCCGCATGCTGGCGCTGATGGCGGTGGCGATTCGCGGCGAAACCCTCAACGAAGGCGATCCGCTGCCGCTGGCCGACATCCGCGCTCGTCTGGCGGCCGGCTGGCCGGCGCTGTCGCCCAAGGAAGCGGCCTTCCTGCACGACGAGGCACCGACGCGCCAGCAGACCATCGATGCGGTGTGGCGTTACGAAGCACTCGCGGTCCTGCAGTGGGCGCTGGGGCTGTCGGAGGCGCTGCCGTTCCCGGACCGGATCTGCGATGTGCCCGAATGCGCGCAACGGGCGCTCGCCTGGGCCGACGGCACGCTGCCGGCACTGCCGACGCCACGCCCAGCCGCCGAGATCCTCGAGGCTCTCGATCTGCATCTGCGGCTGCACTGGCTGGTCCGCCAGGCGCAGCTCGACGCCCAGGCGCCGGCCGGCGGCCTCATCGGCGGCGTGGTGATCGAGCGCCATCACGCGCTCAACTGGCTGGTGCGGTTCGAGGACGCCGACTGGGACAACGTCGACACGCCGACCTGAGCCGGGCTGCGGCGCACGGCCGCGCCGGACTCAGCGATACGGACCCGGGCCGCGCCAGACCGGCTCACCGCGGCGATAGACCTGCTGCATGTTGATCACCTCGCGCGCATCGCCGATTCCGGCCATCGCCGGGTCTTCCGGGTCGAGCAGGCGGCACGGCCCCGAGTCGCGCCGCAGCGCGGTCTCCAGCGGGCAGGCCATGAGCTTGCGGGTTCCCGGTAACGGCAGGAACACCTCGGTCATGCCCTGGTCGCGCCAGGCCTGCAGCCGGGTTTCGCTGCGCAGGTCGTAATAGACCTGGTAGCCGCCCACTTCCAGGCTGGGATGGTCGGCGTCCGAATCGCGGCCGCGCGTGCGTCCGGCGGTCGGGCTTCGGGTCATGCCGGCGTTCACTGGCGCGGTCTCGGTGGGCAGCATGCCCGGCGGCTGCCCCCAAGTGTGGTCGCGCCGCGGCGGCGATGGCGGACTGGCGGCTTGTGCCTGCGCAGGCGCGGGCGTCGGGGGCGGCACCGCCTGCGGTGGCGCGGGCTGCGGTGCCGGGCGCGGCGGGTCCATCGGGACGTCCGCAGGCGCCCGTCGCTCCGGCGGCAAGACCAGTTCCGCGCGTTCGACGCGCGTGGTCTGCAGGCGCGAGGCCGCTGGCGGCGGCGCGACCGGCGGACGCGTGGGCGGCGGCGGGCTGGGCGGCGCCTCAGCGGTCTGCGGTGGCGGGATGCCGATGAAGTCCACGACCATTCGGCTGCCGGACGAGGCCCCCTGCGGCGATGTCACCGGCACCGGCGTCGACGCCAGCAGAAGCAGCACCGCGAGCACGTGCACCAGCAGGCTGCCCAGCGCGGCGAGCCACGGCTGCAGACGTTCGAGACGGGGTTCGATTCGGGCGCCCGCGCGGCGCGGTGCAGTGCTCATGCCGCCTGTAAGGCGTCGGGGAAGCGGGCCTTCATGCGGGTGCCAGGAGGGACGACCGGGGAGTTCGGCATCCTAACGCGATGCGGCCCCGGATCGGCGCCGCGTACGGTCGCCATTACACGTCGAACGCTGCTGCGAACCGGAAAACGGCAGCGGCAGGGATCGTCTTGCGACGAGTATGCGAACGGCCCGGTGCAAGCGCACCGGGCCGTCGCCGCGATATCGCGCGTCAGTCGCGCAGTTCGGCCGGCACCTTGCCGCCGTTCTCGGCCAGCTTGCGCATCACCGCCTTGTGCAAGGCGATGTTCTGCTCGGCGCTGCCGTGCGCGCCGGCGTTGACGCCCAACTCGGTCGCCAGCTCCTTGCGGGCATCGAGGCTGGAGTCGAGGTCGAGCAGCTTCAGCAGGTCGACGATCGAATGCCGCCAGTCGGACTTGCCGCCCTTCTCCTGCGCGATGCCGGTCAGCACCGCTTCGACATCCACCGGCTCGGCGGCAGCCGCCACAGGCGCCGGATTGCGCGCAGGCGGCGACACCTTGGGATCGTTTTCGCTGCCGGTGAAGACGACGG
The DNA here is from genome assembly GCF_039673825.1 of Luteimonas sp. TWI662. Lineage (NCBI taxonomy): Bacteria > Pseudomonadati > Pseudomonadota > Gammaproteobacteria > Lysobacterales > Lysobacteraceae > Luteimonas > Luteimonas sp. TWI662. The sequence goes on from NZ_JBDJMI010000011.1 coordinate 80,425, forward strand.
CCTTGGGCTGCTTGGTCTCGGCCGGCGGTGCGGGGGGGGCCTTGCGGCCGAAAATGCGATCGGTGATCTTGGAGAACAGGCCCATGCGTGACGCTCCATCTGTCGGGAGCGGCGATTGTGCGATCGGGGTCGCAAAGATCGTATGAAAGCGGCCTGCCCCTCTACCGATCGCCCTGGCCCACGATGCCGGGCGCACCAGCCTCTGCGTGCATTGCGCTGCGTATCGGTCCTCCGGTCGCCGTTGACGCCCGGCACGGCAACACCGCGGACATCATGCGCGGCGACTCCGAAGGGTTCATTCCACATCTCGTCAACCGGCTCAACGGTCTGCTCGCCGATCGCGGCCCTATCGATGCCCTCCCTTACGTCGACGGGAGACGACGATGCGCCATCCCCGACAGCGGCCGCGGACTGACGCTCACGCCCAGTGGCGCGCTCGGGCTGCAGCGCGGATGTCGGAGACTCCCACTGCACGGCGCTTGCCCCGCACGCGGGAAGTCGAGCTCGGACGGACCATCGCTTGTGGAGCTCAGCACGGGACGGCGATCACGCCTCAGTACGGACTGGCGACCGGGCGCACGACGACTTCGCTGACATCGACATCCGCCGGCTGTTCCATCGCATAGACGATCGCGCGTGCGACCGCCTCGGGCGCGATCGTGATGCGACGGAAGTCGCGCATGCCCTCGGCCGCGCCCGCATGGGTGATGGTGTCGGCGAGTTCCGAGGTCGTGGTGCCCGGGCTGACCACGGTCACGCGCAGGCGGTCGGTCTCCTGGCGCAGGCCTTCCGACAGCGCCCACACCGCGTACTTGGTCGCGCAGTACACCGCCGATGTGGGAAACACGCGGTGGGCGCCGATCGAGGCGACGTTGACTACGTGCCCGAAGCCCTGCCGCTCCATCGCCGGCAACACCGCGGCAATACCGTGCAGGACGCCGCGCAGGTTCACATCGATCATCCGGTTCCATTCGTCGCGCTTGAGCGCCGACAGCGGCGAGAGCGGCATCACGCCGGCGTTGTTGACGATGGCGTCGATGCGGCCGTGCGCGGCGAGCGCGTGGTCGGCGAAGGCCTGCATGTCGTCGGGCGACACGACATCCAGCGCACGCGCCTGCGCGCGCCCGCCAGCAGCGACGATCTCGGCGACCAGGGCGTCGAGGCGGTCGGTCCGCCGCGCGCCGAGCACGACGGTCGCGCCGCGGGCCGCGAGCTCGCGCGCCGTGGCGGCGCCGATGCCGCTGCTGGCGCCGGTGATCAGGATGATGCGGTCGGTCAAGGTCTGCATGAGACGGTCTCCAGTGGGAGCGCCCACGGTAGGCGTCGCGCCAGGCGGCCGGAATCCCCTTGTCGCTGGACCTATTGGTTAGACTCGCTAACCAATGGAGCTCGATCTCAACCTGCTGCGCGTCTTTCTCGCCGTCGCCGAAGGCCCCAACTTCCGCGCCGCCGCCGACCGTCTCGGAGTGACGCGCTCAGCGGTCAGCCAGGGCATCCGCCGGCTCGAAGATGCGCTCGGCATCGCGCTGGTCCACCGCTCCACGCGCAGCGTGCGCCTGACCGACGCCGGCGAGCGCCTGCATCGCCAGGTCGCCACGCCGCTGGCCGCACTGGGCACCGCACTCGAGGAAGCCGTCGATGACGGCCCGCCGCGTGGCCTGTTGCGCGTAGCGGTCACCTCGATCGCCGAGCGCTTCCTGTCCGGGCCGCTGATCGCGACATTCGCCCGGGCCTATCCCGGCATCACGCTAGATGTGACTGTCACCGACGAGGTCTTCGACATCGTCGCTGCCGGCTTCGACGCCGGCGTGCGCCTGGGCGAGGTGATCGAGCAGGACATGGTCGCCGTGCCGCTGACCGGCCCGCAGCGCGAAGTCGCCGTCGCAGCGCCGGACTACCTCGCCCGCCACGGCGTGCCTGCGCACCCGCGCGAGCTCCTCGCACACCGCTGCATCGGCTGGCGCGTGACGCCAGCCGTCGCGCCGCACCGCTGGGAGTTCGTCGAGGACGGCCGCCCGTTCGACGTGCAGGTCGCCCCGCAGATCACCACCAACGACATGCTGCTGATGATCCGCACCGCACTGGCCGGCGGCGGCATCACCTTCGGTATCGAGGACACCTTCGCGCCCTACCTCGCACGCGGCGAACTGGTGCCGCTGCTGCAGGCCTATCTCCCGCCATTCCCGGGCTTTTTCCTGTACTTCCCGAACCGCCGGCACCAGCCGCCGAAGCTGCGCGCGCTGATCGAGCATGTGCGAGCGTATCGGGAGAATGACCGCTGACGACACCGGCATTGCGATCGCGGCGCCGTTGCCTTGGTATCGAATGCGGCCTAGGACTGAGCACCGTCGCAAGAAGGCCGCGGATGCCGTCGCCGCCCCGCCCGAAAAGTTTGATTACGCAGCGTCAGTCGGAGCGCGTTTCGAGGTAGCTGACAAGATCGGGCAAGGCACGTTGCACGGTTTCCCATACCACGCCCATGTCGATCTCGAAGTATCCGTGCGCGATGCGATTGCGCATCCCCTTCATACCCGCCCAGGGAATGCCGGGGTACCGTGCGATGCGCTCTGGGTACCGCTCGATCATCTTTGCCGCAATCTCGCCGATGATCAGCAAGTTCATGGCAACCGCTTGTTGAGTGCGGGAGTCGTTGAGGAACTCCTCGCGTGTCATGCCTTCCACGTAACCACAGGCTTGCTGCGCCGCCCCACGCATGTCATCGAGCCAACCCTCGAATCGGTCGGGGCTCACAGCGGCCGAGCTTCCCGCAACACGGTATCCCGGAACCGGGCCGGTAGATCGCCAGGCGTGCGCACGTCGACCGGGACACCGAGCAGTTCCTCTAAGGCAACCTGCAGCCCGCCGAGGTCGAACAGCGTGGTCTCGGGCGTAGGGTCTACCAGCAGATCGAGGTCGCTGCCATCACGATCGGTGCCATGGATCACCGATCCATACACGCGCGGATTGGCGACGCGAAAGCGGCGCGCGGTGCCGCGCAAAGCGGTCAACTGGTGGCGGATGGCGTCGGAGGGTTTCATGGCCTTCTATCTCATCTGCGGACAATTTCTTGCGCTGGACCGGGTCCATAGTAACGGGTCGCTCGTCGGCATCTCGCAAAGCCACCGGAGCAGTGAGAATACTTCAGCCCTGCGTCACCGCACGGCTATCACGTTGATGAAGAGATAGCGTTAGGCGCGACCAGACTTGCCGAAGGCCGACGGCGTGCGCAACGCCGAACACCAGACAGATCGCTGAGCTGACATACCAGAATGCAATGCTGTTGTCAGGGAATGTTTCCGTCAGAAAGAAAAATCCCAGGCCACGCAACAGATACACAAGGGTAATGGCCAACAGAACCCAGCGCAGCAAGGGCAGGCGGCCAATCAGCCCAGCACCTGAGGCCGCATACAGCGACCATATCGACAGGATCCCGGCAATGCTCAATGTCACGAGGGTCGGGTACCAATGCCCAGCCGCTGCCATCTGAGCCATGCCCTCGCCGGCACCGAGCAATCGGTATCCAGCAGGACCCACAGCAATGCAGACAAGATGCAGCAGCGCGGCGAGCGCGCTCAGGCCGGACGCGATGACCAGGCATTTATTGACTGGAGCAGACTGTCGGATCACGGGGTTGTCTAACATCTGATTTCGCCTTGCAGCGAATCGAGCCAGGCTGAAGCAGTGGGCACATGGTTGCAAGGCATTCACGACCGCCCGTTCCACATGCAGGTCGCGCCGCAGAGCACCGCCAACGACATGCTGCTGATGATCCGCGGTGGCCGGCGGCGGTCGCCCGAAACGACGACGGCAGGCCCGATGCCGGACCTGCCGCCGCGATGACGCGCTATCGATGGCTTAGAAGCGGAACTCGCCGCCCACGGTCACGTTCTCCACGTCGACCTCGATCCCCGAAAACTCGCCGCGATGGCGCGTGTAGTTCAGGCTCAGGCCCCAGCGGCGGTTGATGTCGTAGCCGAGCGTCGCGCCGTAGTACGGCTTGGTCGAACCCTCGTCGTCGACGACATCGAATGTGTCCTCGCGGATCTGCGCGACCATGCGCGCCACGCCCGCGCGCGCGCCAACGAAGAAGCCGGTGCCATCTGCGCCGAAGTTGTGCTTCAGCGCCACGCCCACACCAAACGTCACCAGATCGAAATCGGTGTCGTAGCCCAGGTCTTCGGTGTACAGCGTGCCCGCATGGCCTTCGACGGCGATGTTCGGCGTGAACCAATAGCCGCCGCCGAACAACGCCGAGGTGTCCGAGTCGCTTTCGCGCAGACCGCCATAGCGGGCCTCGGTGTCCGCGCTGCCGACCTCGGCGCGGATGAAGGCGCCGCTGGCGGCGGCGTGCGTCGAGGCGCCGGCCAACGCGATGGCGGCGGCAAGAATCAGGGTGTGCTTCATTCAGGTCCTTCCAGAAAGTGGATGCCCATCCGGGCGCGCGCACTGTGGGACCGGGCTACGGCGATGTAAATATTTCGTTAATTCGAGAGTGGGCTCGACTGACGCCCACCTTGACCCGCGCGCCGTATCAGCACCTCCAAGATCGCCAGCCTCAAGCCGCTGCGGTCACCCGCGGGTGCACGACCTAACCAGCATGCGGCCTGTGGTGCCTACGAATGGCGGCAATCCCGCCCGCGGACAGCAACGTCATGGCAAAAAAAACCGCAGCCGCCGCCACGGACACCTTGGCCCAGTGGAGGTGACGCTCTGTATCGCCGGGCGGCGCGTACGCGGCCCAGTAGTGAAACACCAACAGATTGGAGCACCACAGCGCGCCAGCAAGGCTCCCAACGAGCACAAGCCAAAGGACGCCTTGGAGAACCCGAGATTCGAAAAATTGATGCGCCATCAAGCATGTCCCAACCGCGTACCCGCAGTGGCCTGAGATACCTGCGTGTTCCGAGCAATGCATCCATTCAGTCGAGACCTGAGGGAGCCCACAGTCGAAAGGAACTTCAGATCAGGCCCTATGGATGTGCAGCGCTATAAAGGCGAAGCGCTTCGTCCCTGTCACGTATCGAACGCATGAACACGCCTGGTTTTATCCCGACAAACCCGTCCCCTTGAAGCAGCAACAGTCGCACAGCGGTATCGCCCTCATGCGCATCCGCCACTTGTCCGAGACTGTAGTGCAAGTGGCTTGCAAGCGGCACGGACAGCACTTTGGGGACTGTCGCTGCGTTCGTGACGAGCACCTCGTCGACCGCAATCACAAGTCTGATGGTATTTGTCATCCCAGGACCAGTCCTCGTCGCTCGGTCCAGAACAGGCTGACCGTATTCGTCGATCATGTCGACGCCGGTGACGCGGCCAATCAAGATGTGATCAGCGCTCTGACTCATTTCTTCGAGCGTGGCCTCGAAGGGGAACCCTGCGAAACCCGTGGATGGAGCGAGCACAGCAAGGAGAATGATGAGTACGTATCTCATGCCTATCCTCGGGCGGGAATGAATCCAAAGCTGTAATCGATTGGACGAAGGCCGCGCAGCTCGTTCGAAGACGGCCACACTGCGCCTCGTCCGGCTGCCACTGTGCCAGCTGACCCCTCTGGTTGCCAGGACAGCAGGATCGATCCCTAAGCCCTCGGCAGGTTCACTTTTCCACTCGCTTCCATCAGGCTCGTCTCTGCCCGAACTCGATGCCGACCGCCTTGCCCACCGCGCCCAAATCGCTGCTGCTCGACGGTAGCCGGATCCACGACATCGCGTCGTTCTACGACGAGATCAACCGCGTCTTCATGGCGGAGGTCGACTGGACGCTCGGGCCGAGCCTGGATGCACTCGACGATATGCTCTATGGCGGATACGGCGCGCTCGACGGCGATGCGCCGGTCACGCTGGTGTGGACAGCGTTCGAGAAGAACCGGCAGGACCTGGGCGTGGAGACGACGCGCCGCTTCCTGCAGGCCAAGCTCGATCAGCCCGAGCGCTTCAACGTGGCGCATGTGCAGCGCCAGCTCGATGCGCTGGAGGCCGGCACCGGACAGACGTATTTCGAGATCGTGCTCGAGATTCTGGCCAGCCATCCGAACATCGAGCTGGTTGTGCGCTGACTTTGGCCCTGCCCACCGGGCACACCACTCGCCCGGCGGACGGGCCGCGCGATGCGCGCGCATGGCGCCGGTCCTGTTGCACCGGCGCCCTGCGCGCCGCGTCGGCCGTGGCTCAGTGCAGCGGCACGCGCAGCTGCGACGGCGCTTCGCGCGGCGAGGCGAACGTGAGTGCGCGCCCCGGCGCGGTGGCATCGGCATAGCGCAGGTCGAGTGTGTCCACGACCAGCACCAGCCTGCGACCCGCGGGGATCTTCGCGGCTGTGGCCTCCAACGCGATGTCCAGCGTCCGGGGCTGGCCGGGCACCGCGTCGCGCAGGCTGTAGGGCTTGTGCGTGAGCAGTTGGCCCATGCCCAGCGCGTCGACGCTGTACAGATAGGCGAACAGCGAAACCTCGCGGCGGTCGGGCACCACGGTGATCCGCAGTGTCGGCGCGCCAGCCAGGATGCGCCCGTTCGGGTAGACCGGCCCCGCCCAGACAGCGGCACCCAGCCGCGAGACCAGCGGCATCGAGGTGACCACGGGCACACCGAAGCCTTGCAACAGGCCGCCGATCAGCACCGGACCGGCCTCGGCGACGGTCGGCACGCCGGTGGCGATGCGGTGGTTCCAGCCGGTGGCGTCGCGTGCGGCCAGGGTGCCGGTCGCCTGCACTAGGCCGGACGGGCGGGTCAGTCCGTACGTCACCTGGTCCGCCTGGACGGCGTCCCAGTCCGCGTAGGCGAGCCATTGGCCGTCGAGCGTGGCAAGCCGCACCGCCGGCTCGGACGCATCCGGGTCCCGACCTTTGAGGTGACGGTCGAACCAGCGGGTGGTGGCCTCGTACACCGTGTTCGGCAGGCCCAACGCGCCCGGCAGTTCGGCGGTCGCATGGTCGCCCTGGCTGAGCAGCAACTGCCGGGGGCCACGCAGCCGTTGGTAGAAGTCCACGGACTGATTGGGCGGGAACAGGCTGTCGTTGAACGCGTTGGCGATCAGCACGGCGGTGCCGTTGCGGTTGATCTCGTCGACCTCGTGCACCGCGCCGCGGCTGGCCGCTTGCGGCAGGAAGCCCTCGACCGCGCTGTCGTAGTCGCCGAGGGCGACCCGGGCGGTGATCGCCGCCAGTTCCGGACCGGGCCGGCCGGTCAACGCGCCCGCGCCCACCAGCAGGGCGACGCCCTGTCGGCTGACCGTGCGGTTCGCGTAGAGCGAGGCCTCCAGGTCGGCCCAGCCGCTCAGCGCCGCGACCGCGCGAATCCGCGGGTCGCGCGCCGCCGCCAGCAAACTGACGCCAGCGCCATACGAGATGCCGGACGCACCGATCGCGTCCGGGTTGGCCGGTGTATGCGTCAAGGCCCAGTCGATCACCGCGCTGACGTCCTCGACCGTCGGCGGCCCGGCGATATCGATCCGGCCGGCCGAATCCCAGAAGCCGCGCGAGGTGTAGCTCACCACCACGTAGCCATCATTCGCCAGTTGTGCGGCGCGGCCGACGTATTCCAGATTCGGGAGCGACCAGCTGGCCGGCATCACGATCAGCGGGAACGGGCCGGGGCCGTGCCCGCGCGGCACCAGCACCAGGGCGCCCAGCTGCGTGCCGTCCCAGCTGGGGATGCGTTCGTAGGTCTTGTTGAATCCCGCGGCCGAGGCAGCGGTGCAGACAGCCAGCAACACGCACAGCGCAAGCCAGCGGATCAGTGAGCGGCTCATACAACGGTCCTCCAGTAGGCGCCGGACCGGCGGGTCCGACCGACATCCAAAGGCCCGCCGCGGGGGAGGTGAGCAACTCGACCATACCATCAAGTATGGAGATGTGGATCAGGATCGTCGGCGGCCTGTCGCGCACGGTCGGCGGCAGGGCGCCATCGCCCATGCCCGAGACCGCACGCCCGTATCGGACGGCCGGGGTCGCCGAGCCGCTATCCTTGCGCGCTCCTTTGATCCGCACGGTCCGTCCAGGCCGTCCCGCTCCCCCGTACCGGCACGACCATGTCCCTGACCTCTTTCCTGCGCGCGCGCGACATCGAGTTCTCGCTGCGGCGCTACGGCATCGAGGCGCTCAACGCAATGACGCTGGGCCTGTTCGGCTCGCTGGTGATCGGGTTGATCCTCAAGACCGTCGGCGGCTGGACCGCACAGGCCTGGCTGATCGACGCCGGCACGATGGCGCAGCAGGCGATGGGGGCCGCGATCGGCGTAGCGGTGGCCTACGGATTGAAGGGCCCACCGATCGTGATCTTCGCCAGCGCCGCGACGGGCCTGCTGGGCGCCAAGCTCGGTGGGCCGGTCGGCTGCTTCGTCGCGGTCGCGGTGGGAACCGAGATCGGCAAGCTGGTCAGCCGCACCACGCCGATCGACATCATCGCAACGCCGGCCGCGGCCCTGGTCGCCGGCTTCGCCACCGCACACGCGCTGGCGCCGGTGATCGGCAACGTGCTGGCGGTGACCGGGCAGACCATCGAGTGGGCGATGACGCTGCAGCCGTTGCTGATGAGCGTGCTGATCGCGGTGACGATGGGGATGATCCTGACCGGCCCGACCTCGAGCGCGGCGCTGGCGATCTCGCTGGGCCTGGGTGGCCTGGCCGGCGGCGCGGCGACCGCAGGCTGCGCGGCGCAGATGGTCGGCTTCGCGGTCATGAGCTGGCGCGAGAACGGCACGTCCGGGCTGCTCAGCCAGGGCCTGGGCACGAGCATGCTGCAACTGCCCAACATCGTGCGCAATCCGCGGATCTGGATCCCGCCGACGCTGGCCGGCGCGATCCTCGGCCCCGTCGCGACGCTGGGCTTCGGCATGCAGAACGTGCCGACGGGCTCGGGCATGGGCACCAGTGGCTTCGTCGGTCAGGTCGGCACACTGGCGGCGATGGGGAACGCACCGTCGGTGTGGCTGTCGATCGGCCTGTTGCATTTCCTGGCGCCCGCCCTGCTGACGCTGGCCATCGCCGCGCCGATGCGCCGCCGCGGCTGGATCCAGCCCGGCGACCTCAAGGTCGACGCAAAACTCTGACCGCACTATGCCGGGTCAGCGTGCGGGGGTCAGGGTCGCTTTTCCCGCAGTGATGTCGCAGCTGCTGTTTGGCTGAGGGAAAAGCGAGCCTGACCCCGGTTTCAGGCCCAGAGTTGCTCGATGGTGTTCAGGGCCAAGCCCTGGGTCGGCGCGGTGGGGGCCTGAGAGATGCAGCCGCTGACGCCGAGATCTTCGCGCATGCTCTCGACCGCCTGGCGCGCGGCGTCGACGGCGGCGGCGGCGTTCTGCGCGTCTTCGGCCGCAAGGGCGGCGGCGGCTTCGGTCACCGAGGTGGGGGTCTGTGCGGCGATGTCGGCCACGGTCTGCGCCGCCTGCGCGGTCTGCGATGCCGCCGCTTCGGCGCGCGACAGGGCGGCCTCGGCGGTGCAGGCATCGCCCACCTTCGCAGCCTCCGCAGCGGCCTCGGCCGAGCTCACTGCCTCGGCCGAAGCCGGGCCCATCGATTCGACGGCGCTGGCGGCGGCATCGTTGGCCGCGGACTGTGCGGCATCGTTGGCGGCATCTGCTGCGCCAGAACCTCCCGAAACGCCAGAAGCGCCGTCGGTCATGTCGTTTCTCCTGATCCAAAGAGGGGCGCCGCGTGCAAACGCGGTGGATGGCGGACAACGTAATCGCGGCGGTTGCGGCCAGGATCTGGGGTTCGCCCTAGGGGCGCGCGCGCCGGTTCATTGTGGCGTCATCCATTCCCGACCGCGCCACGACGGCGCAGGCGTGGCCGAACAGCACTGTCCAGGCGCATCGCAGCGCGCGCGCCGGTTTGCGTGCGGCCAGCCGGCCCGGTAGGGTGGCGAGGTGGTCATCCACACCGTGTGTCGTCCGGTGTCGTTTCGTCTTCCGCCACGCCTCCCCCTTTTATTCGAATCTCAAGGAGATCCTCATGGAGATCGCCGCTGCACGCGTTGCCAGCATCCACTACACCCTGACCAACGATGCCGGGCAGGTGCTCGACAAGTCGCCCGCCGATCAGCCGCTGCGCTACTTCCACGGCGCCGGCAACATCATCCCCGGCCTGGAGAAGGCGTTGGCGGGCCGCAAGGTCGGCGACTCGCTGACCGTCGATGTGCCGCCGCAGGAGGCCTACGGCGAGCGCAACGACGCACTGGTGCAGGTGCTGCCGCGCGAAGCCTTCCAGGGCGTGGATACCGTCGAGCCGGGCATGCAGTTCCAGGCACAGGGCGGCCAGGGCGCGGTGCTGGTGACCGTGGTGGACGTGACCGACACGCAGGTGCGCATCGACGGCAACCATCCGCTGGCTGGCCAGACGCTGCACTTCGCCGTCGAAGTGGCCGAGGTCCGCGAGGCCACCGAGGACGAGAAGAACGTCGGCCGCGTGCAGGGCTGATACCGCGTTGTACCCCGGCCGCGCCGTCGTGGCGCGCGCCGGTCCGTCCGTCCCCCGGCCCGAGGAGATCTTCGCAATGACGTTGCTGCAATGGATCGGCCTTGGCCTGGCGATCGGCGTGGTCTACGCGGCCGTTCGCGCGGTGTGGGCGCGCTGGCGCGGGCGCTGAGCGCGTCCGCCCCCGAGGCGTTCGGCGCGCGTGATGTCAGAGCCGCGCGATCCGGAACCGCCTTCCCTTGATCTTGCCTTCGCGCAGCCGCGCGAGCGCCTGTGCGGCCTGGCCGTGTGCGATCGCGACATAGCTGCGGGTCGCGAACACGTCGATCTTGCCGATCGCCTCCTTGTGCAGACCGGCCTCGCCGGTCAGCGCGCCGACGATGTCGCCGGGGCGTAGCTTGTCGCTGCGGCCGGCGTCGATGCGCAGCGTGGCCATCGCTGCGGGCGGCACGTTCGTCGCCTTGCCGGACAACGGCATCAGCGTCTCCCAGCGCATCGGCTGGCCCAGGTGCGCCTCGATCGCCGTCGTGCGCGGCAACTCCCGTGGCGTCACCAGGTTCAACGCCAACCCGGTGCGACCGGCGCGGCCGGTGCGGCCGATGCGGTGCACGTAGGTATCGGGGTCGTGCGGCAGTTCGAAATTGACGACCGCGGCGAGGTCCTCGACATCGAGCCCGCGCGCGGCGACGTCGCTGGCGACCAGCACGGCGCAACTGCGGTTGGCGAACTGCAGCAGCACTTCGTCGCGATCGCGCTGCTCCATGTCACCGTGCAGCGCAAGCGCCGCGAAGCCGTAATGTGCCAGCGAGCCGGCGACCTCGACCACGTCGGCGCGAGTGTTGCAGAACACCACCGCCGACTCGGGCCGATAGCGCAGCAGCAGGGCGGCCAACAGCGGCGCGCGGCGCGCGGGTTCGACCTCGAAGCAGCGTTGATCGATGGCCGGGGCCTCGGTGTCGCCGCCGATGCCGATGCTGACCGGGTCACGCAGCATCGCCGCACCCAGCGCGCGGATGTCGTCGGGAAACGTGGCCGAGAACAGCAGGCCCTGGCGGGTCTTGGGCGTGCGTCCGACGATGTCGCGGATCGGTTCTTCGAAGCCCATGTCGAGCATGCGGTCGGCTTCGTCGAGCACCAGCGTGCGTACATGCCGCAGGTGCAACGCCTTCTTCTTGGTCAGTTCCTGGATGCGTCCGGGGGTGCCGACGACGATATGCGGATCGTGGGTCAACGACGCGAGCTGCGGACCCAGCGGAATGCCGCCGCACAGCACCGAGACCTTGAGGTTCGGAATGCCGACCGCGAGCCGGCGCAGCTGGCGCGCGACCTGGTCGGCGAGCTCGCGCGTGGGGCACAGCACCAGCGCCTGCGTTTCCACGCGCGCCGGATCGAGCCGCTGCAGCAGGCCGAGCCCGAAGGCCGCGGTCTTGCCGCTGCCGGTGGGCGCCTGCGCGATGGTGTCGTGGCCGGCGAGGATGGCCGGCAACGCCTGCGCCTGGATCGGCGTCATCACCGTGTAGCCGAGGGCGGCGACGCCCTGCAGCAGGGCGGGCGACAGCGGGAGAGTGGAAAACGCGGTGGGCTCGGTCATCCGCACATGATCGCAGGCGCGGGTCGTGTGCGTGGCATCGGCGTCGCGGGCGAAGCGTCACGACAATGGCCGCACGCGGCTATGCACCCAATCCTGCCTGGTGCTTCAAGGCCACCCATGCTCAGGCGCATGCCGCTTGCGCTCGCGTTAGTGGTACTTTAGTGTCACTCTCATGCGCACCGAACTCGTCACGACGCTCAAGCGCCAGGCCACCGAATTGCTGTCCGACATCGAACGGGACAGGCAGCCGATCCTCATCACGCAGCATGGTCTGCCCAGCGCCTATCTGGTGGATGTGGAGAGTTACGAGCGCATGCAGCAACGCATGTCGATTCTCGAAGGCATCGCACGTGGCGAACAGGCGATCGCCGAAGGCCGCGTTGCAAACCAGGACCAGGCCAAGGCACGTCTGGCTCGATGGCTGAAGTAGTCTGGTCGGAGCCGGCGATCGCGGACCTGGACGCCATCGCCGACTACATCGCGATCGAAAACCCGCGGGCTGCGGCGGCGTTCGTGGCGCGCGTATTCGTCCACGTCGAGCGACTCGCCGATCATCCGGCCAGCGGTCGCCGCCCTCCCGAGTTGCCCGGCTCGCGCTACCGAGAGATCGTTGAACCGCCGTGCCGTGTCTTCTATCGGCACGAGGGCCCACGCGTGCTCATCGTCCACGTCATGCGTTTCGAGCGCCTGCTGCGCATCGAACGTCTCGGCGTTCGCGCACGCACGGCCGGGAATCGCCCCCGCGATTGCGATTGATCCGCCCGCTCAGGCGTACAGCGTGGTCTGCGCGCCTTCCTCGACGATGGCGTGGGGCACGAAGCGGGCGCTGTCGCGGGTGATCGGGCCGTCATCCTCGCGAATGCCGATGCCGCAGGCGACATCGCCGACCACCCAACTGCCGACCAGCGGATAGCGGCCGTCGAACTGCGGCAGCGGGTGCAGCGCTTGGCGGATGCAGGGGCCAGCATAGGGGCCTTCGCTCTCGAGCCAGCGGCCGTCGGGCAGGTGCATGGCCACGTTCGCGCCTTCGCGCGAATGCAGCGGCTTGCGCACCCAGCCGGCCGGCAGCGCGCCGCCGTCGTCGAACGCTGCGGCCAACAGGTTGGGATGGCCCGGGTGGCGCTCCCACAGCAGCGGCAGGATGCCCTTGTTGCTGAGCAGTGCCTTCCACGGCGGTTCGAGCAGGCGCAGGCCCGAGCCGGGCAGCGCGCGGCCGAAGTCCTCGGCGAATAGGTCTTCGAGCGGGTAGAGCTTGAACAGCGTGCCGATCACGGTGTCGTCGAGGTCGGTGAAGCGGCCGTCGTCCGACAGCCCGACATCCTCGATCGCGATCGGCGCGCCATGCAGGCCGGCCTGGGCGGCGCAATCGCGCAGATAGTCGACCGTGCCCTGGTCTTCCTCGGAATCGCGCGAGGCGGCGAACAGCAGCGGCGGCGGCAGGTGCATCGACAACACACCGAAGCGCTCGACCAGCGCCTCGTGGATCGAATTGAACTGGTCGGCCTCGGCCGGCAGACGGCCGGTCTCGCGCTGGTCCTCCAGCCACTGCCACTGGAAGAACGCGGCTTCGAACAGCGAGGTCGGGGTGTCGTAGTTGAGTTCGTAGAGCTTGGCCGGGCCCCGGCCGTCGTAGGCGAAGTCCAGACGCCCGTAGAGATGACCGTCGCGGCGGCGCCAACTTTCGGCGACCCAGTCGCGGAACGGCGCAGGAATCGCCAGGCGCTGCATCAGCGCATCGCTGCCGGCGATCTCATCGACCAGGTCGAGCGCCATCGCGTGCAGCTCGGCGCTCGGGTCCTCGAGGTCGTCCTCAATCTGGCGCAGGGTGAACGCGTAGTAGGCGCGTTCGTCCCAGTAGCGGGCGCCGTCGATGGTGTGGAAGCGGAAACCGCTTTCGGCAGCGCGTGCGCGCCAGTCGCCGCGCTCGACGATCGGAATCCGCCGCACGCTCAGCCGCCGCTGCTGCGACCGCGTCCCGAGGCGCCGAAGCCGCCGCGCTGCGCGGTCATCGCGCGATCCGGGGTGGCGGCGACCGGCGTCAGGCCGGCGCGGCCGGCAGCCGTCGCACCGGACGGCCGCAACCAGCCGTCGGTGTTGCTGCGCCAGGCCGGGGTGGCCTGCGGCCGACCGGGGGCGGCGCCGCGTGCCCGGCCCGCGGCGGGCTGCTGGGCGAGCCCGGCGCGGTTGCCGCTCATCATCTGCGACAGGAAGAAGCCCGCCATCATCGGTCCGATGAACGAGTGCCCGGCCGTCGTGCGCTGCTCCACGCAATCCTCGGCCGGATAGTCGCGCGCGCAGGCTTCGCGGCTGCCGTACTGCGGGGCCGCATCGGCGGCCTGCTGGCGGGCCTGCTCGAACGCGACGCGGCAGTTGGAGGCATCGCCGGTGGCTTCGGTGCAGCGCTCGACCGAGGTGAACAGGCCTTCCTGCATCTGCACCGGCTGCTCGCGCTGGCAGGCGGTGAACAGCAGGGGGGCGGCGCCCATCAGCAGCAGGGCCGTCGTCTTCGATCGCTTCATGCGCACGGGTCTCGTCGTGTGGGCGGGTTCCAGCCTGTCATGATGCCGCGTGCGCGGTGCACGGGCAAAGCGCCAGGCCCGCTGGTTCAGTCGAACAGCAGGCTGCGATGGGTCGCGGCGCCGGCCATCGCGCCATCGCCGATCGCCAGCGCAACACTGTGCGCGGCGCGCGCAGCGTCGCCGCAGGCGAAGACGCCGGGCACCGAGGTGGCCTGCATCGCATCGGTGCGCACGAAGGCGCTCAGCGGCCCATCTTCGAAGGCACATCCGAGCTGCTCGGCCAGCGGGCTGGCGACGTGGGTGCGGCTGGCGACGAACAGCCCGTCGCATGCGATCAGCCGGCCGTCTTCGAGCACGACATCCGCGTCTCCGGCCACCGCGGCGATCCGCGCCGGCTCGATCCGCACGCCACGCGCAGCAAGCGCGGCGCGCTGGGTATCGTCGGGCACGAAGCGCCCATCGAGAAAGAACGTCACCGCGCCCCAGTCGGGCAGCATCAGGGCATGGTGCATCGAGACCTCGCCGACGGCGATCACACCGATGCGGCCGCGGTCGAGCTCGTAGCCGTGGCAGTACGGGCAATGGAACACGCTGCGTCCCCAGCGCACCTGCAGGCCTTCGATCGGCGGCAGCGTGTCGATCACACCGGTCGCCAACACCAACCGGCGCGCCTGCACGCGCTGGCCGGCCTCGTCCTCGACCGCGAACAGGCCGATGCCGCCATCGGCGCGCACCGCGGTCGCCTGTCGCCAGGTCACGGTCGGATAGGCCAGCACCTGGGCGCGGGCGTCGGCGGCGATCGCGTCAGGCGCGCGGCCGTCCTGGCCGATCAGCCCGTGCGAGGCGGACGCAAAGCGGTTGCGCCGCTGGCCGGCGTCGATGATGAGCACGCGCTGGCGCGCGCGGGCGAGCTGCATCGCAGCCGATAGGCCGGCATAGCTGCCGCCGACGACGACGGCATCGAAGGACGCGATGGGGTCAGGCATGGTCGGGGCGCTCGCAGGGGACGGTCGGGACATGCGGCATGCGCCGCGCGAACGAGGCGGCCAGTTCGGCCAAGGTCACCTCGCCCAGGCGCGCGATCAACAGCGCCTCGGCATCGCGAAAGGCGACGTCGAGCGCCTCGTTGACGGCCTGCTCGACCAGGCACGCGGGCTGCGCCAGCCGATGGCCCATCGCGAACACGGTCGGTTCGCCGACCGCGCGATAGATGTCGAGCAACGTCACCGTGCGCAGGTCGCAGCCCAGGGTCCAGCCGCCGCCCGGCCCCTTGGCCGAAGCGACGTAACCGCGCTCGCGCAGGCTGGCGAGCGTACGGCGGACCACCACGGGGTTCGTGCCCAGCGCGCGCGCCAGGGTCTCGGAGGTCAGCGGGCCGTCGTGCTGGGCCATGTGCAGCAAGACGTGCAGGACGGAGGACAGGCGGCTGTCGGGTTTCATGTAACTCAAAATATTACATTATGCCGAGGGCAGCAAGCCAAGGCTGGCGGCGCCGCCTAGACTGCGGCGTCCTGTCTTCGGAATGCCGCCGATGCGCAAGCTGTTGCCCGTTCTCCTGTTCGCCGCCGCACCCGCGCTCGCGCAGACCGTGCCGCCGCCGGCCCCCGAGGCGCATGCGCGCGCGGTCGCGGCGGGCTACAAGGCGCTGACGCTGTGCAGCGCGCATCTGGGTGGCGGCCGCACGCCTGCGCAAGTGGACGCGGTCGAACTGCGCGGCATCTATCCCGAATACCAGGCGCAGGTAGATGCGCTGACCGCCGTGGTCGACCGCGACGCGCAGACGGTCTCGGTCGCATTCGACCCGTCGCTGCCGCCGCGTATCGCCGCCTGGCGTCCGAACCTGGGCTGCGCGCAGTTGCCGATCGGGGCCGGCGCCGCCGCGGTGGCGACGCTGCCGCGCTTCGATGCCGCCGCGCCGGACCTCGATGCCCGGCCCTGGCCGCTGGGTGAGCGTGACGCGACTGCGCCGCTGCGCGGCGACGACCGCGCGCTGTCGGCCGCACTCGACGGCGCACTGGATGCCACCGCGTTCGGCGAGGGGCACGTCACCACCGCGGTCGTCGTGGTGCAGGGCGGACGCATCGTCGCCGAGCGCTATCGCGACGGCTTCGGCCCGCACGTGCCGCAGCGCACGTGGTCGGTCGCCAAGAGCCTGGCCGGCGCGCTGGTCGGCGTCGCCGCAGCCCAGGGCACGCTTGATCCGGCGCGCCCGGCGCCGGTGCCCGAATGGCAACGCCCGGGCGACCCGCGCGCGGCGATCACCGTCGACCAGTTGCTGCGCATGGCCAGCGGCCTGCACAGCGACACCGCCGGCAATCGCACCGATGCGCTGTACTTCGGCGGCGCGACCGTGGCCGAGGCCGCGCCCGGCTGGCCGCTGGCCGCGCCGCCGGGCGTGCGGTTCCGCTACGCCAACAACGACAGCGTGCTGGCGGTGCATGCGCTGCGCGCGGCCACCGGCGACGACGCACGGGCGCTGTCGCGTCCCTATACCGACCTGTTCTGGCCCACGGGCATGACGCGGACCTTCGCCGAGACCGACTGGCAGGGCGGCTACGTGCTGTCGAGCCAGGTCTGGTCGACCGCGCGCGACCTGGCCCGCTTCGGCCTGTTGCTCAAGGACGACGGCGTGGCCGACGGACGTCGACTGCTGCCGGAAGGCTGGGTGCGGCAGGCGACGACGCCGTCCGGCCCGCAGCCCGAGGGCGAGTTCGACTATGGCGCGACGCTGTGGCTGCTGCAGCGCTCGCCGGGCGTGCCGGCCGACACGTTCGCCGCGTTCGGCAACCGTGGGCAGTACATCCTGGTCGTGCCTTCGCGAGACCTCGTGCTGGTGCGCCGCGGTGAGGACCCGACCGGACAGCGCTTCGACATCGCCGCGTTCGCGGCGGCGGTACTGGCCGCGGTGGACTGAGCGAGTCGCCGCCCGCGTTGGGCGGAATTCGATCGCATCATCGGGCGCTTGCCCCCACCCGGCGCCTGCGGCGCCGACCTCCCCCGCGGGCGGGGGAGGTGCGCTGGAAACGCCGGCGTTCTGCGGGAACGCGACGTCGATGCCGGCTCAGCCGGCTTTCTTTTCGGCGATCCAGCGATCCACGCGCTGTTCGAGCAGGTCCAGCGGCAGCGCGCCGCCGCCGAGCACGGCATCGTGGAAGCCGCGAATGTCGAAGCGGTCGCCCAGTTCGGCCTCCGCCTTCCGGCGCAGCGCCTGGATGCGGATCATGCCGACCTTATAGGCGGTGGCCTGGCCGGGCATGATCAGATAGCGGCGGATCTCCGACTCGATCGCCGCCTGCGGGATCGAGCTGTTCTGTCGGAAGTAGTCGACCGCCTGCTGTTCCGTCCAGCCCTTGGCATGCATGCCGGTGTCGACGACGAGCCGGATCGCACGCCACATCTCCGACATCAACCGGCCGTATTCCGAGTAAGGGTCCTGGTAGGTGCCCGACATCTCCTTGGCCAGCCACTCCGAGTACAGGCCCCAGCCCTCGGTGTAGGCGGTGTGGAACTGCTGGGTGCGGAATGTCGGCACGCCCTGCAGCTCCTGGGCGATCGAGATCTGCATGTGGTGGCCCGGCAGGCCCTCGTGATAGGCGATGACCTCCAGTTCGGTCTTGGGCATCGCGTTCATATCCGACAGGTGCGCGTAGTAGATGCCCGGGCGCGACCCGTCCGGCGTACCGCGGTAGTAGTGCTGCGCCGCGCCGGGCTGCTCGCGGAACGCCTCCACGCGGCGCACCTCCAGGCCTGCCTTGGGCAGCAGACCGAAGTACTCGGGCAGGTGCTGGCGGATGTTGTCGATCGCGGCGGTCGCGTCGTCGATGTAGGCCTGGCGGCCGGCATCGGTGTCGGGATACTTGAAGCGCTTGTCGGTGTCGAGGAAGGTGAAGAACGCCAGCAAGTCGCCATCGAAGCCGACGCGGGTCTTGAGCGCCTCCATCTCGTCACGGAGGCGCGCGACCTCGTCCAGGCCCAACTGATGGACCTCGTCGGCGGTCATCGCGGTCGTGGTGTTCTCACGCAGGCGGTACGCGTAGTACGCCGCGCCATTGGGGTGGGTGGTGCCGACACCGGACGGGTTCTCCAGCGCCCGGGGCCGTTCCTGCTCGCTCCACGCGATGATCCGCTCGTAAGCCGGCTTGAGCTGCTCCACCAGAGCCACGCGCGCCTCGGCCTTGAGTTGCGCGGCGCGTTCGGCGGTCAGCTTGCCCTGTTCGACCAACGCATCGGCCTTGGCCTGGGCATCGGCCCACAGCGCGCTGTCGGGGCCGTCATCGAACGGAGCCCCGGCGATCACCTTGCGCGACTGGTCGATCACGCCTTCGAACGCGAACCGCGGCGGGCGGATGCCCTGCGCGGAGGCGGCGCGACCGCGCTCGAGCAGTTGGTCGAACATCGCCGGCGCCGCCTTGAGCCGGGCGATGTAGGCCTGGTAGCTCTGCTCGTCGTCGGCTTTGTGGACGTTGATCATGAATGTCGGGAACGCGCTGTGCATTCCCCCCATCTGGTGGAACACATAGCCGTTCATGGAAAACGCCATGCCATCGCGCATGCTTTCATACCCGCGCTTCCAGAGGTCCCACGACACTCTGGTCTCTGCATCGAGCGAGGCGTAGTCGAAGTTCGCCTCCATTTCCCGAACCGAAGCCTCCAACCAAGCCACCTGGTCTCGATTGGCCTGCTCCGACATGTCGTTGAGACTGTCATTGCGTTCCTTGCGGCCGAGAGAGCTCAGTTGGATCGGACTCATCTGCAGAGCCGTCTCGTAGTAGGTTTCGAACCAGGCGTTGAGGCGTGACGATTCGTCATCCGGTTGCTGCGCTGCCACGTCGGAGACGGATGCGACGGCGACCCACGGCGATAGCGACAGCGGTAGCGCCAAAGAGAGGGCGAGGGCCAGCGTGGAACCGGCGGCGATGGCGCGCATGGGCTGAACTCCTGAGGGTCGGACGTGCATTCTGCGGGGCAGCCAAGCGCCGCGCCCCTGCGGAATGTCATGGCAGCCGTTCCCAGGACCCGCAGGCGTGCAGATTTTTCCGCAGGCGCCCTGCGAGCGCCGCTCCGTGAACGCAGGCTGCACGCGCGTCGGAGCAGCGCGTGCGCTTCACTGCTGGGGAACGGAGACGGGCATAGCGTTGCCTCCCATGTCCACCGCTCCCCAATGCCTGCCCCCTCGGTAATCCGGAAAACGCCCCAGATGAAGCACGATCCCGCCACTGCCGCCCATCCAGCACCCGAGCCGATGCGCGAGTCGATTACGGAGATCGACGTGGACCATGCGTCGCTCAAGCGCTTCGCGGCCTCACTGCAACAGGCGCCGTACTACTCGGTGGGGCGGACCTGGGACGACTATGCGCCGGCCTACCGGCTCGGTCTGCGCAGTTGGCGTCGCCATCGCGGCGAGGAGTTCGAAACGGTCGCCGCGCAACTCGAGCGCGACTGGAACGCCACGCGCGGCGCCTCGCGATTGGGCTGGGTGGAAGCGCGCGGCGCGGTAGAAGCGGCCTGGCAGCACTGTGCGATGGACGCCGCATCCCGACAGGACGCGGCCCGGCGCGCCGATCGCAACGCCTGAGCGCACCCTGTGGCGCCGAACGGCGGCGCGCTACCATAGCGTCTTTTCCGCGAGAGTCGCGATGAGCGCTTCCCACGACGATGCCCGCAACGGTGTCCCCCGCGCCGAGGCCGAGACCGCTGTTCGTACGCTGCTGCGCTGGGCCGGCGAGGATCCGGCCCGCGAAGGTCTGCTCGATACCCCCCGCCGCGTCGTCGACGCCTACGGCGAATGGTTCAGCGGCTACGCGATCGACGCCGATGCCTATCTTGCGCGCACATTCGAGGAAGTCGCCGGTTACGACGAGATGATCGTGCTGCGCGACATCGAGTATGAGAGCCATTGCGAGCATCACATGGCGCCGATCATCGGCAAGGTGCATGTCGGCTACCTGCCGTCGGGTCGCGTGGTCGGCATCAGCAAGCTCGCGCGCGTCGTCGAGGCCTACGCCAAGCGTTTCCAGGTGCAGGAGAAGATGACCGCGCAGATCGCCGGCTGCATCCAGCGCGCGCTATCGCCGCTGGGCGTGGGCGTGGTGGTCGAAGGCGCGCATGAGTGCATGACCACGCGCGGTGTGCACAAGCGCGGGGTCAGCATGATCACCTCGACGATGCTGGGCAGCTTCCGCGACGATGCGCGCACCCGCGCCGAATTCCTGCAGTTCATCGAGGTCGGCGGCGGCCGCCGCTGACGCCGGCGATCAGTTCGCGAAGGTGTCCCAGGCCATCTTCGCGATCAGCACCACCACCAACGCGACGAACAGCTTGCGGATCAGCGGCGTCCCGCCGCGCAGCGCCAATCGCGTGCCGACCACCGACCCGCCGACGTTGGCCGCCGCCATCGGCACCGCGAACGCCAGCAGCACGTGGCCCGACGGCACGAAGAACGACAGCGCCGCCAGGTTGGTCGCCAGATTGACGATCTTCGAGGCGGCGGTCGCGCGCAGGAAATCCAGCCCGAAGAAGCGGATGAACAGGAAGATCAGGAAGCTGCCGGTGCCCGGCCCGAACAGGCCGTCATAGAACCCGATCGCAGCCCCCATCGCCAATGCCAGCGCCAGTTCTCGGCGGCCGACCTCGCGCGGGCGGTGCAGCGCGCCGAAGTCCTTCTTGACCAGGGTGTAGGCCAGCATCGCCACCAGCAGCACCAGGATCAGCGGCCGGACCGCATCGCGCGGGAGCAGGCTGACTGCGGTGGCGCCAGCGAACGCAAACACGAACGCGGTCGCCGAGGCGCACAGCACCGGCATCCAGGGAAACCGCACGTTACGCGCATAGCGCCAGCCCGCCGCCGCGGTTCCGAAGATCGAGCTGAACTTGTTGGTGCCCAGTAGCGCCGCCGGGGCGTGCTGGGGCAACGCTGTGAACAGACCCGGTAGCTGGACCAATCCGCCGCCGCCCACTGCCGCATCCACCAATCCGGCCATGAACGCGATGCATACCAGCCAGAGCAGTTCGGGAAACAGCGCGTCCACGCGGGGCCTGGAGAACCGGGCGCGCAAGCATACGCCTTCCACGCGCCGGTCCGCTCAGGATGGCTCGCGTACAATGCCCGGCCGTGCTCTGCGACACTCTTTGCCCGTGAATTCTTCGTCCCGCGCTCTCATCGAACCGCTCGTCGAGCGGGCCATCACCGCCCTGCGCGAGGCCGGCACGCTGCCCGCCGATCTCGCCACGCCCGCCTTTGTCGTCGAACGACCGAAGGACCGCAGCCATGGCGATTTCTCCACGAACGCGGCGATGCTGCTGGCACGCCCGGCCCGCTCGAACCCGCGCGCGCTCGCGCAGGCGCTGGTCGATGCGCTGCCGGCCAATGACGCGATCGCCTCGGTCGAGATCGCAGGCCCGGGTTTTCTCAACTTCCGCCTGACGCCGGGCGCCTGGCGCGACCAACTGGTCGCGGTACACGCGCAAGGCGACGCCTACGGCCGCAACGACAGCGGCGCGGCGCAGACCGCCGGCGTGGAGTACGTGTCGGCCAACCCGACCGGTCCGCTGCACGTGGGCCACGGCCGCGCTGCGGTGATCGGTGACTGCATCGCGCGCGTGCTCGACGCCAACGGCTGGAACGTCAAGCGCGAGTTCTACTACAACGACGCCGGCGTGCAGATCGAAAACCTCGCCCGCTCGGTGCAGGCGCGCGCACGCGGCCTGGCGCCGGGCGATGCCGATTGGCCGGCCGATGCCTACAACGGCGAGTACATCGCCGATGTCGCCCGCGCGTGCCTGGACGGCGCCACGGTCGAGGTCGAAGGCCAATGCGTGACCGGCACCGCGGATACCGACGACCTCGACGCGATCCGCCGGTTCGCGGTCGCCTGGCTGCGCCGCGAGCAGAACGCCGACCTGGCCGCGTTCGGGGTGAGCTTCGACGTCTACTTCCTGGAGTCGTCGCTGTACGCCGACGGCAAGGTCGAGGAAACCGTGAGCGCGCTCGTCGCCAATGGCCACACCTACGAAGACGGCGGCGCACTGTGGCTGCGCTCGACCGACTACGGCGACGACAAAGACCGCGTGATGCGCAAGTCCGACGGCAGCTACACCTATTTCGTGCCGGACGTCGCCTATCACCTGAGCAAGTGGCAGCGCGGCTACCGGCGCGCGATCACCGAACTGGGCGCCGACCACCACGGCTCGCTGGCACGCGTGCGCGCCGGCCTGCAGGCGCTCGATGCCGGCATCCCGGCCGGCTGGCCGGAATACGTGCTGCACCAGATGGTCACGGTGATGCGCGGCGGCGAGGAGGTGAAGCTGTCCAAGCGCGCCGGCAGCTATCTCACGCTGCGCGACCTGATCGACGAGGCCGGGCGCGATGCCACGCGCTGGTTCCTGGTCGCGCGCAAGCCCGACTCGCAGCTGGTGTTCGACATCGACCTGGCGCGCAGCCAGTCGCTCGACAACCCGGTCTACTACGTCCAGCTCTCGCATGCGCGCATCTGCGGCCTGCAGCGCCAGCTCGCCGAGCGCGGCCTGGCCTTCGACCTGCAGCACGGCCTGGCGCAGTTGCCGGACATGACGGACACGGCGCTGCGCGACGTGCTGATCGACCTGTCGCGCTGGCCCGAGATCGTCGCCGCGGCCGGCGTTCAGCTCGAGCCGCACCTGATCGCGACCTATCTGCTGGAGTTGGCGCAGGCCTTCCAGACGTACTACAACGATCACCAGTTCCTGGTCGACGACGCCCCGACGCGCGACGCGCGGCTGGCGCTGGCGACGGCCGTAGGGCAGGTGCTGCGCAACGGCCTGGCGCTGCTGGGCGTGCAGGCTCCGGAGGCGATGTAATGGCAGCAAGACGCGGAAAATCCCAGGCACGACGCAACGGCGGCAGCTCCGGCGGCCTGCCCGGCTGGGCGTGGATGATCATTGGCGTGGTGCTCGCGCTGGGCGTGGTGCTGGCGGTGCCGCGGCTGTTCAAGCCCGACGCCGAAGACGGCTTCTTCCGCCCGCGCCCCAATCCCGACGCGCAGCCGGCGACCGGCGCCCTCGACGAGGACGCACCGGCGCCGCTGGCCGAACCCCCGGCGCCGCGACCGCGCACCGCGCAGCCGCAGCCCGCGCCTGCCGCCGACTACGACTTCTACACCCTGCTGCCCGACCAGGAGGTGCCGATGTCCGACGCCGAGCTGGCCGCCAGCGCGCGCGCCGAGACCGAGCGCCGGCAACGCGCCGAGGCGCAGCAGCAGGCGCTGCAGGGCCGTCATCCCGACGCTGCGGACCTGGCCGGCGCCCGGACCGGCCCGACGCCGCTGAGCGAGACGCCGGCAACGGCGACCGCCCCGGCGACGACACCGGCCCGGCCAACCCCCACGGCATCGACGACACCGGCCGCCGGCAGCGATGCCCGCTACCTGCTGCAAGCCGGTTCGTTCAGCGCCTCGGGCGATGCCGAAGCGCTCAAGGCCCGTATCGCGCTGCTGGGCCTGAGCGCCCGGGTCGAAGCCGGCCAGGCGCAGGGCAAGACGGTCTACCGCGTGCGCATGGGGCCCTATGGCACTGCCACCGAGCTGGCCGAGGCCAAGCAGAAGCTCGGCAACGGCGGGCTGCCGGCGCTGGCGATCAAGGCCCAGTGACGGAGGCACCCGACCATGGCTGACGACACCCGCCTGAGCGATGCCGAGCTCGACCGGCTGGACACGTTGCTCGATCGCTGCACCGACCCGGAGACTGGGCTGGGCAACCTGGAAATGCTCGACGGCTTCCTGTCGGCGTTCGCGGTCGGCCCGGTCGAAGTCGCGCTGGACACCGTGCTGCCGCTGGTCTGGGGCATGGGCGAGGTCGCGCGCCGCGATGCCCGCCAGACCCGCGAGGCCGAGGCGCTGATCGCCCGGCTGGCCGACGAGATCGTGCACCGCGTGCGCCAGGACCCGCAGGAGGGCGTCGCCCACGAGGCGCTGATGCCGATGCTCGGTCTGCCGCCCGAGGCCGAAGATGGCCAGGCCGAAGGCGATGCCGCGGGTGGACTGGACGGCGTGCCGGCCGACTTCCCGTTCGCAGCCGCGTGGGCCGCCGGGTTCCTGCGCGCCGCCGCCGAACACGAAGACGCGTGGTCTGAGTGGATGCAGGAGCACGAGTCGATCGAGAACGATCTAGGCGTCATCGCCCGGTTGGCGATCGTCGATGCGAGCCAGCTCGAGGAGGCCGAGATGGCCGAGGGCGACATGCTCTCGCTCGAGGAGCGCTTCGACCTCGCCTACGACCTGCCCGACATGCTCCACGACATGTATCTGCAGCGCTTGCACGATCGGCGTCCGCAACCGGCCCGGCGCGCCGAGGTGCCCGGCCGCAACGATCCGTGCGCCTGCGGCAGCGGCCGCAAGTACAAGACCTGTTGCGGCAAGCCGACGCTGCATTGATCGGCGGGGCGGCGCGATGCCGCATCCGTCCCGCCCCCATTCGCGCCAGCACAGGCGCAAGCCCGGGAGAGCCCCATGCCCCGCACCCTTCTCGTCACCGGCGCGACTTCGGGATTCGGCGCCGTGACCGTCGCCCGCTTCCTGCAGGGCGGTTGGCGCGTGATCGCCACTGGCCGCCGCGCCGAGCGGCTGCAGGCGCTGATCGACACGCACGGCACCGAGCGCCTGCACGTGGCCGCATTCGACATCCGCGATGCCGACGCGATGCGCGCCGCGCTCGACGCACTGCCAGACGCCTTCCGCGGCATCGACGTGCTGATCAACAACGCCGGGCTGGCGCTGGGCACCGCGCCGGCGCAACGCGCCGATCTCGCGCAGTGGACGCAGATGATCGACACCAACGTCACCGCGCTCGTCACACTGACGCATGCGTTGCTGCCGACGTTGATCGAACGCCGCGGCGCGATCCTCAACATCAGTTCGATCGCCGGCAGTTATCCCTATCCGGGCGGCAACGTCTACGGCGGCACCAAGGCCTTCGTCACCCAGTTCTCGCTCGGCTTGCGGTCCGATCTGCACGGCACCGGCGTGCGCGTGACCTCGATCGAACCGGGCATGGCCGAGACCGAGTTCACGCTGGTGCGCACCGGCGGCGACCAGGCCGCCTCCGACACGCTCTACGGCGGCGCCACGCCGATGACCGCCGAGGACATCGCCGAGCAGCTGTGGTGGGTCGCCAACCTGCCGCCGCATCTGAACATCAACCGGCTCGAGATCATGCCGGTCAGCCAGTCGTTCGCCGGTTTCCAGGTCCATCGCGGCGGCTGACCGCCGCGTGCATCGGAATTCCCGGCCGCCTCGTGCGCCGGCGGCCCTGAGGCCACCGACGCGGTTGTCGCGGCTTACTCGAGCGGCGTGTCGTCGAGATAGGTGTAGCCGGTAAGCCCGGCTTCGAGCGCGTCCTTGAGCCGCTGCGCTTCATCGGCCGCCAGCGCCGCGTCGTCGACCATCGCGGTGTAGCGCGCGCGCAGGTCCTCGAGGCGATAGCCGACGTAGTCGAGCATCACGTCGGTGGTGTCGCCACGGCGCTGCTGCGCGATCGTGATGCCATCGCCCTCGATCTTCACTTCGACCGCATCGGTGTCGCCGAACAGGTTGTGGATGTCGCCGAGAATTTCCTGGTAAGCGCCGACCATGAAGAAGCCCAGCCGGTACTGCTCGCCCGCACGCAGCGCATGCAGTGGCAACGAGGTGTCGAGGTCCTCGTTCTCGACGTAGGTGTCGATCTTGCCGTCCGAGTCGCAGGTCAGATCGGCGATGACACCGCGGCGCTCGGGCAGCTCGTCGAGGCGCTCGATCGGCACGATCGGGAACACCTGATCGATCGCCCAGACATCGGGCATCGACTCGAACACGCTGAAGTTGACGAAGTACTTGTCGACCAGGCGCTCGTTGAGCTCGTCGAGCAGCGGGCGATGGCTCTTCTCGTCGAAGGTCAGCCGCGCGCGGACCGCGTGCGCGATTGCATAGAACAAGTCGTCGATGCGCGCCCGGTGCACCAGGTCCAACTGGCCGAGCGCGTACAGCGCCAGGCCCTCGGCGTGGTGGTGCTGCGCCTCGTGGAACAGCTCCACCGCCGGCCGCGCCGCCAGTTCGCCGTGCAGCTCGCGCAGGTTGGCCACCACCGCCGGCTCGTCACTGTGCGCGTCGGGCACGCGGCCTTCGGGCGCGCGCTCGACCTCCGACACATTGGCGACCAGTACCGCATGGTGGGCGGTCATCGCGCGCCCGCATTCGGTGACAATGCGCGGCGGCGGCAGCCCATGCTCGGCGCAGGCCTGCGCCAGCGGTTGGACGATACTGCCGGCGTACTGGCGCACGCCATAGTTGACCGAGTTGTAGCTGCGCGAGCGCGTGCCTTCGTAGTCCACACCGAGGCCGCCGCCGACGTCGACGTGGCTGATGCGCGCACCCAGCCGCGAGAGCTCGACGAAATAGCGCACCGCCTCGCGCATGCCGTTGGCGATGTCGCGAACGTTGGAGATCTGCGAACCCATGTGGAAATGCAACAGCTGCAGGCAGTCGCTCATGCCCGCGTCGCGCAGCTTCTTCCACAGGTCCAGCAACTGCCGCGGATTGAGCCCGAACTTGGCCTTGTCACCGCCGCTGTTCTGCCACTTGCCCGCGCCCAGCGAGGCCAATCGCATGCGCACGCCCAGACCCGGCTTCACGCCGAGCGCGGCCGCTTCCTCCATCACCAGCGCAAGCTCGGACGGCTTCTCGACGACGATGAACGTCTCCAGGCCAAGCTTGCGGCCGATCAGCGCCAGGCGGATGTATTCCCGGTCCTTGTAGCCGTTGCATACGACCAGACCACCCGGGCGCGAGAGCGCGAGCACGGCCATCAGCTCGGGCTTGCTGCCCGCTTCCAGGCCGAAGCCCTCGCCGTGATGCGAGGCCAGCGTGCCTGCCACACCGCGGTGCTGGTTGACCTTGATCGGATAGACCGCGGTGTAGCCGCCGGCATACTCCCACTCGGCCTGCGCCTGTGCGAACGCCGCCTGCAGCCGATGCAGGCGGTCGCCGAGAATGTCGGGAAAGCGCACCAGCAGCGGCAATTGGGCACCATTGGCGCGCGCGGCGTCGACCGCCTCGGGCAGCGCGATCGACGGGCCCTGCGCGCCGCGCGGCGAGACGACGATGCACCCGGCGTCGTCGACATCGAAATACCCCTCGCTCCAATGCGGGATCGAGTAGGTCTTGCGGGCGTGGTCGGTCGACCAGGCAGTCATCGGCAGGCGTCCATCGGCGAAGGGGCCGCATAGTCTAGGGGCTGGCGGCGCAACCTGCGGTGACATGCCCTCAGCGGTCACCGTGCCGATACGTTGGCGGGCCGGCAACCTTGCGTACGCGGCCCGCGATCCGACGCCGACCAGAGGCGATGAAGGCGACGTAGCTGCCGGGCAGGTCCAGCGCGTCGACCACCCGCTGCAGCGTCGCATCGGCGTCGAACACCAGGCCGCGCAGCCGCACCAGTACCACGAAGTGCGGCAGCCCGTCGGCATCGCCCTTGATGTGCTTGCGCGCGATCCAGGCACTGCCGATCTTCCCGGTCGCCGCCAGCGAGGCGCGCGCGGCGGCGAGTGCAGCCCCGTCCAGGCCATGCGGCAGAAGCGCATCACCGTCCGAGAGTGCATTGCGCGCTTGCTACGCACCGCGCCGTCGGTCGTCGATCGATACCTGGTCGCTGATCACCGCGTCCAGCGCATCGAGGTCGTCGCGTCGGCGATAGTAGGCAGCGAGCGCCTCGTTGACCGCATCCGCTGCCCCGGGATCGAGCATCCGTGCGTGATGCAACAGCCCCACGCCAGCGAGCTCGTCGCGTTCGAGCAGCAACGCGCCCAGGCGAAAGTGTGCGAACGCATCCTGCGGCGCGACGCGCACCGCGTCGCGGTACAGGGGCACCGGGTCGTCCTGCGGCCGCACGCGCTCGACCAGGGCCGCGTACTCGACAGTCTCGGCCGGCGTGCGAGCCAAACCGCTTTCGAGTGCGGCGAGCCGGTCACGGTCCTCGGCGTGCGCGCGGTGGCGCTCGCGCCAGCCATCGCCGATGCGCAGGCGCCAGTCCTCGCTGAACGCTGCCTCCAGCGACGGCAACAGGTCGCCCAGCAGAAGCTCGGCCGCGCTGCGCTCGGGCGGCGGCGCGACCATCGCTTCCACGCCCAGAGCCTGCAGTCGCTGTGCGAGCGTGGGATGGGTGTCATGGACGCCGGCGCGGGCAGTCAGCTGCGCGGCCAACCGGGCGTCGTCCTCCGGATGCGGACTCCGCAGCGCGGTCGCCATTTCGCGCAGCAGGCGGTCCGGCGGCTCGGCGCGCTCGCGGTTGGCATCGATCACCGACGGCCAGAACTCGTGCGCCAGGCGCGCGGCGCCGACATTGACCCGAATCAGCGCACTGCCGGCGACATCGGCGCCGGCCAGCCGGGCGGCCATCGCATCGGCCTGATACTCATTCTGGCGCGCGAGCACGAAGCTGTAGGCGTCGAAGTACGGCGCGTACCAGCGGAAGAATCGCTCGAACACCCGGCTCGCCCACGCACCGCGCGCGGCCAGGCCGTCGAGCACGCGGTACCAGCTCAGGCGCACACGGTGAATCCAGCCAGAGAAGCGGCCATGCCCGCCGCCGAAGTGACCGAACTCGTGGGCGACCACCGATGCGAACTGCCCCGGGTCGAGCAGTTGCATCAGCGGCAGGCCCAGCACGAGATAGTGGCGATGGCCGAACAGTCCGAGCACCCGCGGCACGCTGGCGGCCGCGGCATTGAGGTCGTCGTCGATCAGGATGCCCGACAGCCGCGGCGCTCCGGCAGCGCGTCGCAGGCGCTCGACCTCGGCGACCAGCCGCGGCGCCTCGCCGGGTGCGAGCGGCCGCCCTGCTGGCGGCTCGAAGCGTACCCACAGCGCGCGCAGCACCAGCCAGCCGAAGCCGATCGGGATCCAGACCACCTTCGCCAGCTTGACCAGCAGCAGCGGGCTGATCACCAGCAGCAGCGCGACCAGTCCCACCGACAACCCGAGGGCCAGCACCACCGCGCCGCCGAGCACACAGAAACCCAAGGCCGCCAGCAGGGCCAGCCGCATCCGGTAGGCCCCGGGCGCGCGTTGCGCGAACGTCTCCAGCCGCGCGACCCGCGCACGGCGCTCCGTTTCCGACATCATCCTTGCGTCCCCTCGTCACGCCGTCCGGCGCGTCCCCGACCCGAATCCTAATCCGCGCGCCGGGCCAGGAGAAGCGCCCCTCGCGGCAGTCCTCGGCGCCCGGCCTGTCATGGGGGCTCGGCTACAATGCGCGGCCCGCAATTGACCGGAACCTTTCGCATGTCCGCTCCGACCTGGCTCCACGAGACCTTCGATCCCACCGGCTCGTCGATCGGCTTCCGCGTGACGAAGAAGCTCGACGAAGTGCAGTCGCCGTTCCAGAAGATCGAGATCTACGAGAGCACCGACTGGGGCAACGTGATGCTGATCGACGGCGCGATGATGGTCACCACGCGCGACAATTTCTTCTATCACGAGATGGTCTCGCACCCGGCGCTGTTCACCCATGCCGCGCCCAAGCGCGTGGTGATCATCGGCGGCGGCGACTGCGGCACGCTGCGCGAAGTGCTCAAGCATCCGGGCGTCGAAAGCGCAGTGCAGTGCGACATCGACGAGCAGGTCACGCGGATGTCGGAGAAGTACTTCCCCGAACTGTGCGCCTCCAACGACGACCCGCGCGCGCAGCTGCTGTTCGACGACGGCATCGCCTACATGCGCGACTGTGCACCCGACAGCGTCGACGTCGTCATCGTCGATTCGACCGATCCGGTCGGGCCGGCCGAGGGTCTGTTCAACAAGGCCTTCTTCGACAGCTGCTTCCGCGCGCTCAAGGACGACGGCATCCTGGTGCAGCAGTCCGAATCCCCGCTGGCCCTGCTGGACCTGATCCGCGAGATGCGCGCCGAGATGGGCAAGGCCGGCTTCACCACGTTCCAGACGCTGCCATTCCCGCAGCCTTGTTACCCGACTGGTTGGTGGAGCGTGACGCTGGCGCGCAAGGGCCAGGGCTTCGACTTCCGCCAGGCCGACGCCGCTGCCAAGGGCTTCGAGACCGCGTACTACAGTGCCCAGATCCACCAGGCCGCGCAGGTGCTGCCGCCGTTCGTGGCCAAGGCCCTGGAGGCCTGAGCCCACACCCCGGCGATGCCGCGGCTTCCGCCGCGCATCGCCCGCATCGCGCTCGACCCGCTCAGCCGATGCCGGCCGCTCGCAGCCCCGCCGCCGCGAGCGCCCCCAGCACCACCACGCCCAGGAACGGCACGCCGCGCCACAGCGCGACGACCGCGACCAGCAACGCGCCGGCCCGGGCATCGAGCACGACGCCCCCGGCGCCGGCAAAGCCGTTGACGACCACCAGGGCGGCCAGCAACCCGATGGTCATCGCCGAGGTGATGCGCGCCATGCGTGCGCCTTCCAGCCAGCGCGCCGGCACCAGGTAGCCGGTGAGCTTGGTCGCGAACGCGACCGCGCAGGCCAGCAGCAACCAACCCCAGGTCGCGCTCACGCCCGCGCCTCCGATGCAACGTTGCGCCGCGCGAGCAAGGCGCCCCAGGCGGCTGCGACCGCCGCCGCGACCAGGATCGGCACGCCCGCGGGCAGCCAGGGCATCGCCAGTGCAGTCGCCAAGGCGCAGACCACCGCGATCGCGACCGGCTCGCGGCCGCGCAGCCGTGGCCACAGCAGGCCGATGAAGGCCGCGACCGCGGCACCGTCCAGGCCCCAACGCCGGGGATCGCCGATCACATCGCCCAGCAGTGCCCCGACCAGCGTGAACAGGTTCCAGCACACGAACACACCCAGCCCCGCGACCCAGAAGCCACGGCGTTGTTCGGCAGGTTCGGGCTGGCCGGCCGCAGTCGCGGCGGATTCGTCGATCGTCACCTGCGCCGCGAGCAGGCGCGTCCATCCGCGCGGGTGCAGCAGCCGATTGATCTGCACTGCATAGACCGCATTGCGCACGCCCAGCAGGCTGGCCGCCCCGAACGCCGCCGCGCCTGCCCCGCCGCCGGCGAGCACGCCGACGAATGCGAACTGCGAGCCGCCGGTGAACATCAGCAGGCTCAGCGCCATCGTCTGCCACAGGTCGAGCCCGGCAGCGACCGACAGCGCGCCGAAGGACACCCCATAAAGCCCGGTGGCCAGCGCGATCGACAGGCCGATCCGCGTCGCCGGCGTCAGTGACAGTCCCATGCGGTCATTCTCGTCGTCGCCCCCAGGCACGCATCAACGCGCGGCGTCGCAGTCGGCCGGGCGCGCGAGGTCGGTCATCGCCTCGACCTCGCGCAACGCTCCGTCGGGCGCGAAGTGGAACCGCCACGTACGCTCGCAGCGCATCGGAATCGGATTGATGTCGGCGCGCCAGCCCGGGCCGCCGTCGGCCTGCCCGATCGCGTAGTACAGGCTGTCGGGGCCGGTCGCCAGCGCGTCCTGCGATGCGGCATCGTCGCCGGCCTCGGCCCGCATCCGGCGCAGCTGCGCATCGGCGGCGGCCGCCGCGACCGGCAGGCCTTCGAGCGGCAGCGCATCGAGGTCGAGCAGGTCGGGTTCAAGAACGGACGGCGACGCCTCGCGCCCGGCCGCGACGGCCTCCCAGCGCATCCCGGGCGCCGGGTAGGCATCGCCATAGGTGTAGCGCAGCAGCGCTGCCGGGTCGCCCGGCGACTGCAGCCACAGCAACGCCGAGCCGTCGGCGTAGAGGTAGACGAAGCGGTGCAGCCGCAGCGCGTGGCCCCGCAGCTCCGGCCGCGCCGCGAGCTCGGCCAGCAGCGCGCGGAAGTACGCCGGGCGGTGGAGATGATCAGGCTTGGCCGCGTGCACTGGTGTGGGCGGCGACGGCGCGGCCGCGGGACGGTCACAGGCGGCGAGGAGGCAGGCGAGCGCGATGGCCGCGACGGCCCCCGGACGCGCACGGGGGCCAGGCTGCCCCGCGCGCGACCCGCGTGCCGTCATCGCACGGCGCAGGCCCGTCATCCAGCGACCCGCGACCCAACGTCCTGTCCACCGGACCCACAACGTCGCAACGCAAGTCGGCACAGCCGTTCGCAGAGTGCGGGAAAGGCCATGCCCATCGCGGCCGCCGATTGCGGCATCAGGCTGGTTGCCGTCATTCCCGGCAGGGTGTTGAGTTCCAGGCACCACAGCCGGCCCTGTGCGTCGAGGCGGAAATCGGCACGACTGTAGTCGCCGAGCTTGAGCGCGGCGTGCGCGCGCAGCGCCAGGGACCTCGCCTGCTCGGCGACCTCAGGCGGGAGATCCGCCGGGAACATCTCGCGCACGACGCCCTGGTACTTGTCCTCGTAGTCGAACACGCCATCGGCCGGCAACACGATTTCGCCGACCGCGAGCGCGTGCCCGTCCAGCACACCGACGGTGAGCTCGCGCCCGGGCACGAAGCGCTCAAGCATCACTTCCGTGTCGAGCGCCAGGACCCGCTCGATCGCAGGCCGCAAGCCGGCGGCCTCGCGCACGACCGACAGGCCGATCGTCGAGCCCTGCCGGTTCGGCTTGACCACCAGGGGCCAGCCCAGATGCGCGATCTGCGCCTCGTCCGCCGGATGCATCGCCCAGTCGGGCGTCGGCACACCCGCGGCCCGCATCAGGCGCTTGGACAGGTCCTTGTCCATCGCGACGCCGCTGCCCAGATGGCCGGTGCCGGTATAGGGAAGGCCGGCCAGATCGAGCAGCGCCTGGAGCGTGCCGTCCTCGCCGGTGCCGCCGTGCAACGCCAGGAAAACGACGTCGCAATCGCGGGGAAACGTCGCGGCCAGACCGCCAGCCGTCGACGGAACGCGCGCCATAGCGCCGGTTTCGGGCGGCGCCACCGCGACTTTGGTATCCAGTAGCCGGCGTTCGGCCTCGTCATCGAGCAGGCCATGGGCGGTGTCGACCACCCGGACCTCGTGGCCGAGCCGGCGCAGCGCGCCCACCACCTGGGCGCCGCTGACGATCGACACGTCCCGCTCGGCGCTGGTGCCACCGCACAGCACCGCGACCCGCAACGCCCCGCCGCTCACAACGCGTCGGCGTCCAGCTCGCCGGTGCGGATCCGCACCACGCGCTCGAGGTCGTAGACGAAGACCTTGCCGTCGCCGATCCGGCCCATGCCCGCGGACTTGAGCACGGTCTCGACCACGGCATCGACGATGTCGTCGGTCACCGCGATCTCCAGCTTCACCTTCGGCAGGAAATCCACGACGTACTCCGCGCCGCGATAGAGCTCGGTGTGGCCCTTCTGGCGGCCGAAGCCCTTGACTTCGGTGACGGTGATGCCGGTCACGCCGACCTCGGCGAGCGCCTCGCGCACGTCGTCGAGCTTGAACGGCTTGATGATCGCCATGACCATCTTCATCGCAGTGCCTCCGCAAGGGGATGCGCCAAGGATACGCCACCCTCACGCGTCGCCCTACACGATGCCGAGCACGCGGCGCAGCACGCTTGTCCGCGTGCCGGGAGGCATGGTCTAGTGCGCCCCGCGCCGCGACCGGGGAATTTTCTGACGACGCGCCGCGGAGGCGGCCGACTGCATGCGTTGCGCATGCCGGCGACGCTATCTGTACACCGTGAGGACTGACTGATGATCGATCTGAACAACATCGACGAGCTCGCGCGTCGCCTCAGCGGGCTGGTGCCCGCCGGCCTGCGCGAGAGCCGCGAGGAACTGCAGGAAAACTTCAAGGCCGTGCTGCAATCGGGCCTGGCGAAGCTGGACCTGGTCACGCGCGAGGAATTCGAGGTCCAGCGTGCAGTGCTGCTGCGCACGCGCGAAAAGCTCGAGACCCTGGAAGCGCAGGTCCGCCAGCTCGAGACCCAGGGCGCGTCCCAGGCCGCGCCGCCGGCACCCTC
This sequence comes from Luteimonas sp. TWI662, assembly GCF_039673825.1. NCBI lineage: Bacteria > Pseudomonadati > Pseudomonadota > Gammaproteobacteria > Lysobacterales > Lysobacteraceae > Luteimonas > Luteimonas sp. TWI662. Next base: position 114,786 of record NZ_JBDJMI010000011.1, read on the forward strand.
GGCGGACAGTTTCGACACCGCCCACTAACCGCCCACTAAAAGGACAGCACCATGGGACTTGCGCTCGTGCACGGACGTGCGCGCGCAGGCATCCGGGCACCCGCGGTCAAGGTCGAGGTGCACCTGGGCGGCGGCCTGCCATCGATGTCGATCGTCGGCCTGCCGGAAGCCGCAGTGCGCGAAGCCAAGGACCGGGTCCGCGCCGCGATCCAATGCGCGCAGTACGAGTTCCCGGCGCGCCGGATCACCGTCAACCTCGCCCCGGCCGACTTACCCAAAGGCGGCGGCCGCTTCGACCTGCCGATCGCGCTCGGCATCCTGGCCGCCAGCGGCCAGGTCCCGGCCGAGACGCTGCGCGACTGGGAGTTCCTCGGCGAGCTCGGACTGACCGGCGAACTGCGCGCGGTCGACGGTGTACTGCCGGCCGCGCTTGCGGTCGCCGACTCCGGCCGTGGCCTGGTCGTGCCGGCCGGCAACGGCGCCGAGGCCGCGCTGGCGTCCGACGTCGAGGTGCGGACTGCCCGCACGCTGCTGGAGGTCTGCGCGCTGCTCGGCGGCACCAAACCGTTGCCGGTCGCGGCCGCCCCGCCGCAGTGCGCACTGCCCGGCCCCGACATGCGCGAGGTCCGCGGCCAGGCCCAGGCCCGGCGCGCGCTGGAGATCGCCGCCGCCGGCGGCCATCACCTGCTGCTCGTCGGCCCACCAGGCTGCGGCAAGACCCTGCTCGCCTCGCGGCTGCCCGGCCTGCTGCCCGATGCCGGCGAAGCCGAAGCACTGGAAACCGCTGCGGTACTCTCGATCAGCGGTCGCGGCCTCGACCCGGCCCGCTGGCGCACGCGCCCGTTCCGCAGTCCGCATCACACTGCCAGCGCGGTCGCGCTGGTCGGCGGCGGCAACGAACCGCGCCCTGGCGAAATCTCGCTGGCGCATAACGGCGTGCTGTTCCTCGACGAACTGCCCGAATGGGACCGCCGTGCGCTGGAGGTGCTGCGCGAGCCGCTGGAGTCCGGCACGGTGACCATCTCGCGCGCCGCGCGGCAAAGCGAGTTCCCGGCCCGCTTCCAACTGGTCGCCGCGATGAATCCCTGCCCTTGCGGCTGGGCCGGCGACGTGTCGGGACGCTGCCGCTGCAGCAATGAGGCGATCGCCCGCTACCGCGCGCGTATCTCCGGCCCGCTGCTCGACCGCATCGATCTGCACGTCGACGTCCCGCGTCTGCCGCCGGCCGCCCTGCGCCCCGATGCGCCGCAGGGCGAAACCAGCGCCGCGATCCGGGTCCGCGTCGACGCCGCGCGCGCGCGCCAGCAGGCGCGCGCGGACACCCTCAACGCCCGGCTCGACCAGACCGCGACCGCCCGCCATTGCCGCCTCGCCCCCGCCGACCAGGCGCTGCTCGAGCGTGCGATCGAATCCCTGCACCTGTCGGCGCGCGCGATGCACCGCATCCTGCGCGTGGCCCGGACCATCGCCGATCTCGACGGCAAAGCGGATATCGCATCCCGGCACCTGACCGAGGCGCTGGGCTATCGGGGGATCGATGCCGCTCAAACTCAGGTAACGCATTCGGTGGGTTAAGAGGCAAAAAGCCAAATTATCAACGTCCGAGGCGAACCGACATAATCTGCTCGGAAGTGCGAATCAGATCAGGGAATTATTGATGCCGAACTGCCCGATCAAGGTGAGTGTCTTGCTGCCATCGAGTCAATAAACAGCGTTGCGATGAGACCGCCTAATTCCTAGGTGGGCCGCGGACGGCTGAACTGGGGCGCGACCAAGGCAGACACAGGCTCAGTCAATCGATCTGATTGGTCTGAGCCAGCAACAGATTTCCTCGTTCGAGATCAGGGGAGGCGCGTCCCCGTCTTGCTACTGGCGACGCTGGCAGTCGGGCCAGCGGTAAAGGTGGAAGAACTGATCGGAATGCCGGGGCGTCGTACTACAGCTGAACGGGCGCCACGACACAGCCTTGCCATGACACCAGACAAGAAAGCCTTCCGCCAGCTAGGGGCGCGCATGGCCGAACTACGCCGCAACTAGGAACTGACACAGGCGCAGCTAGGCGAACTTGTGGGCGTCAGCCAGCAGCAAATCGCCTCGTTCGAAATCGCGCGCAGGCGCGTGCACGTGTCGCTACTGACCACCTTGGCGACCGGACGGGCGGTGACGCCGGAGGAATTGATCGGAGCACCGGGCCGGCGACCTGCTGGCAAGCGTGGGCCAGCACCCAAGTTGCAACAGCAATTGGAACGGATGAGCCAGCTACCGAAGGCCAAGCAGAAGATGGTAAGCGAGGTATTGGATTCACTGCTGGCGCAGGCAGGTCGATAAGTCGAACATCGCAACGAAGGCGAGGCCCGCAACAATGCGGGCCTTCTTCATTAAAGTCTCGGAGATTCCTTTAAATGGATGTTTCTGGTTCAAGCTCATGCAGGCTTCCATTCATTCCAAACTAATTCGGCAGCATCGCGCCAAAGGGCCTCTCCCACTCGAAGCTGCATCACTGGCTCTAACGACCTGGGCAGACTCAACTTCCAAGTGCACACCCGGCGGAGTGTAGGGTGTCGCGATGGGAAAACAGTACAGCCACCTGAGCGCGGAAGAGCGCGCAGTGCTTCAGGTCGAGCGCAACCGCGGGACGAGCCTTCAGGAG